>CAIKUF010000167.1 GCA_903830565.1 uncultured bacterium
GGGCCTACCGCCCGCCGCGCGGCAAATTCCAGACTCGCCTCCAGCAGTTTGTAGATACTCGCAGTCACGCTGAGCCTCAAAACCGGTCAAGTGGGGCGGAGGTCACGGATTCAGGGTCTTGATTTCCAAGAAATCAGTACTGCGCGCCGCCGGCCCTACATCGGCTGCACTGATTGAGCCGCGACGGAGCGGCAGGCGGGGTTTCGCCCAAGCGTTGTGGCAGATCGAACTTGAACCTCTCGTCGTCGGCAAGGTGCCCGACCCGAGCGAGGGGAGCATCTTCCCGTACCGGATGATGGCGCCCAAGCGGATGAGAGGTCGCAGCGCGCCGCGCGCGAACAACGCGACTGCACTGGGCGCGGGCGCTGGCGGCAATTTCATACCGTGGGCAGTCGACAGCGCCACGACTCCGTCCATTCGGCCTGCCTGAGAAGTTTGCGGGCAGATACGGGCGCTTGGCGATCGGTGGTGTGCCGAGCGGCCATTCGTGCTTCGCTGCGGGTTGTCGATCCGGGCTCGCGCGGACCCGAAGCGGGAAGGCGATGAACCAATCGTCGGCAACCGTGCACAGATGAGGGCGCAGGCCCGGTCTGGCGAGGCACTGCGTGACTTCTTCTGAACAGATGCTCCACGCCTCATGTATCAGAGCCAAGATGTCGTTCTCCCCAAGCAACGCTCGATCATGAACTCCATGCCGACTGTGAGCGATCTACCGGACGCACTCAGGCGACAAAACGCCCCCTGCCGATGCGAGGACGTGGACAATGAAATGGTTGTTGCAATTGGCAAATATACGCGCAGAGGCGCGGGTTGACGCAGGGCAACCAACTCCACCAACGCAGCGACCGCACCAGTGGTTGCGTCGACAACGCGGGAAGCCGATCCTCTCGGTTGCGTTGCAAGTTTGCCTGGGATCGAGAAAGCGCCAGAGGTGACCAGATGCGAAGGCGTCCTCGAAGCCCGCTCCAGGTACCTGCCTTCAGGTTTGATCGCCACATTGGCCCCGTGAGACGCCTACCTAGGGCGTCCACCGCCGTCCGCACGCCTTCTCTTGGCTACTCGTCGAGGCCTGGGGCGCGAGGACTGGCAACTGGGACACCCGGAAGCGGCCCGCGGCGAGCGGCAGGAAGTGTTTAGGGTTGTCCGACACCTGCCCGTCGCACGCTACGGACGCGCGCATGCCATTCTGCTGAGGGCAGGTGTTGGACAAGCCCCAAGGGAGGAAACCGCGGGGCATGCCGCAGTGGTTCGATCGACGCCCCGGAGCTATGGCGATTTGAACCAGGCCAGTCGGACGCGCAGCCCGAGATCGCTGTTCGACGGCCCGCAGGGGCGGGTGCCGGTGACGCTCTCGACGGCCGTGAGCGATGTTCTTGGAGAGGCGCGGTCGCGGTCGCAGTGCCTCCAGTAGCGATGGACGCAAGGCAGCCCAGCCGACAGCCAAAGGCGCGGCGCCAGCATCGTTCGGCGAATAGGCGTGATGTTCATCGCGTCTGCCCCGAAGGCGGTGCGCGGATCGCTGGACCGTGACCGCGCGTGAAGGTCTGCAGGATGAGCATCGCGCGGCCGCAGTGCCAGCATACGAACGTCGGCGGTGCGATCGTGAGGTCGCCCCCATCGGCCGGCATGGCGGCGACGGCTGGTGCGTTCAAGAGCTCGCGCGCCAGATTCAGGCTGGACTTGCGGCTGCCATTGGCCAGCAGCCCGTAGTGGCGGATCCGGTGGAAGCCACCCGGCAGCACGTGCAGCAGGAATCGCCGCATGAACTCGCCGGGCTCCAGCGTCATCGTCTTGTGCCGAGTGCGGCCCTTGCTGCCGTTCTTGGTCCGGTAGTCCTTCCACTTGAACGTCACGCCGTGCTCGTCCATCGCGATCAAGCGGCTGTTGGAGATGGCTACCCGATGCGTGTAGCGCGACAGGTAGGCCAGCACGGCCTGCGGCCCGGCGAAGGGCCGCTTGGCATAGACCACCCACTCGCACTGGCGCAGTGGCGCGAGCCACGACTTGAACGCCTTCGCATCGGCCAGCGTCGTGTGCTCGCCGTAGAACTGCAGCTTGCCGGCCTGGTACAGCCGCAGCAGTTCTTCCAGGAAGCGCCGCCGGAACAACCTGGAGAGAACTCGCACGGGCAGGAAGAACCCCGGCCGGCAAGCGATCCAGTTCCTGCCATCGGGTGCCAGCCCGCCGCCAGGAACGATGCCGTGCACGTGCGGGTGATGCGTCAGCGCCGAGCCCCAGGTGTGCAGCACCAGCGTGGCACCGATGCTGGCGCCCAGGTGCTTGGGATCGGCGGCGATCCGCATCAGCGTCTCGGCGGCGACGTCGAACAGCAGGCCGTAGACCACGGCCTTGTTCTGGTACGCGATGTCGGCGATCGGCGCCGGCAGCGTGAACACCACGTGGTAATACTCGACCGGCAGGAGATCGGCCTGGCGCGCATCGAGCCAGCGCTTGGCCGCGCCGCTCTGGCACTTCGGACAATGCCGGTTGCGGCACGAGTTGTAGGACACCTGGTCAGTGCCACAGCCCTCGCAGCGCAAGACGTGGCCACCCAGCGCCGCACTGCGGCACTGTTCGATGGCCGACATCACCTTGAGCTGGCCCAGGCTGAGGTGGCCGCGTTGGGCAGATCGCCAAGCGGACCCGAACTCACGGAAGATGTCGGCAACCTCCAGGGTTGCCCGCCGCACGGCGGCGAACTACGGCGTGGGCAAGACGTCCAAGGGGCTGACCACCTCGCGCAACACGGCGGTGGCCACGTGGGTGTAGATCGAAGTCGTCTCCAGCTTCTTGTGGCCGAGCAGCACCTGGATCACACGGATGTCGACCTTCTGCTCCAGCAAGTGGGTGGCAAAGGCATGCCGCAGCGAGTGCATCGTCACGCGCTTGTCGATACCGGCGGCATTGGCGCCGGCAAGGATGGCGCGGTTGAGTTGCCGGGCGGTCAGTGGATCCATCGGATCGAGCCCAGGGAACAGCCAGCCCTTGTGGAAGATCTTGCCCTGGGCGTGCGCGACACGCCACCACGCACGCAGGCGCTCCAGCAGCAGCGGCGAGAGCATGGCGTAGCGGTCCTTGCGCCCCTTGCCTTGTTCGACGCGCAGCGTCATGCGCTGGCTGTCGATGTCGCCGACCTTGAGTGCGATGACCTCGCCTGCGCGAAGACCTGCACCGTAGGCCACCGTCAACGCTGTCTGGTGCTTGAGGTTGGTGACGGCCCCGATCAGGCGTGCGACCTCATCGCGACTGAGCACGACCGGCAGCGTCTGCGGCACTCGCACAGAACTCGTCTTGGCGAGCAACTCCCCGCGACCCAGCGTGACGCCGAAGAAGAACTTCAATCCCGTGAGCGTCGCGTTGAGTGTGATCGGCGACGTGCCCTGGTCGACCAGATGCAGTTGGAAGAGCCGAAGGTCTTCGGCCGTGGCGGTGTCAGGCGAACGGCCGAGGAACTCGGCCAGCTTGCGTACGGCACGCACGTAGCTGGTCTGCGTCTTGGGTTCGAGCTTGCGCAGGTGCATGTCCTCGAGCATGCGTTGACGCAGCGGCGTGATGCCAGGTGTCGATCGGTTCATGATGCTGCTCCTGTTGAAGAACGAGGCGGATTGCCTCGATCAACAACATCGCAGAACCAGCAGTGCTACGAACCGCCACAACAGGACCGGAGCGCGTACCGCGATAGCGGTTTAGTCCACTGGCCGACCGCCGTAGGCCACGAACGGCAGCTTCGTAGATGCGGAACGTGAAGGATCCGGGCCGGTCGTCCGACAGCTTCGGTGCGCGTCGATAGGCTGGTATGGGTCGGGTGCGTGAGTTCGGCGCTGTAAGCAGCAGTCGTTGGCTACGCCCTTGACGATGCCGATCAGGTGCTGAGGCTCGCTATGTCAGCAGTACCTTGGACTCCGGTCGTTCGCGCTGCCGCTGGCTTCGAGCCCCAATGACTGCAATGGAGCTAAGACCGTCAGCTGGGTGCTCATGGGCGACCGACCGCATACGCTGCCTTGCGGTCATCGAAACGCGCGGGGCAAAGTGGGAAACGGGGGGCCCTCTGTCCCAACTGGACGCGAGAGCATCGGCTCAGCGGACGCCTGCAGCGCGAGAAGCCCGGCTCAGATGCAACCTCAGCATTGCTTCGCCTCTGCGCTCCGTGAGGCCTAGCTCCCAGGACCAAAACCGCCAAGGCGTACCGCAGGATTGGTACAGGCGGACCGTCAAATCGCTTCTCGGATCTGTTTTCGACTTTATTGTCGTGTTTACGACTTTAATGACCTGTTTACGACTTTATTTGGTCGGAACACGAATCCTCCGTCATGTTCCGATTCACTCCACCGTCACGCTCTTGGCAAGGTTGCGCGGCTTGTCGACATCGGTGCCGCGTGCGCAGGCCGTGTGGTAGGCGAGCAATTGCAGCGGCACCACGTGCAGGATAGGCGACAGCGCGCCGTAGTGTTCGGGCATGCGGATCACGTGCACGCCGGGGCCCGGCTCGATGCGCGAGTCGGCGTCGGCGAACACGAAGAGCTCGCCGCCGCGGGCGCGCACCTCTTGCAGGTTGCTCTTGAGCTTCTCCAGCAGGGCGTCGTTGGGCGCCACCGTCACCACCGGCATCTCGGAGGTGACGAGCGCCAGTGGGCCGTGCTTGAGCTCGCCCGCCGGGTAGGCTTCGGCGTGGATGTAGCTGATCTCCTTGAGCTTGAGCGCACCCTCGAGCGCCACCGGATAGTGCACGCCTCGCCCGAGGAAGAGCGCGTTCTCCTTGCGCGCGAACACCTCCGACCACGCGATGACCTGCGGCTCCAGCGCCAGCACCGCCTGCAGCGCGGCGGGCAGGTGGCGCAGTGCCTTCAGGTGCTCGGCTTCCTTGGCGTCACTCAGGTGACCGCGCACCTGCGCCAGCGCGAGCGCTAGCATGAACAGCGCCGCGAGCTGCGTCGTGAACGCCTTCGTCGAGGCAACGCCGATCTCGACACCGGCGTGCGTGATGTAGGCGAGCTTGCACTCGCGCACCATCGCGCTGGTGGCGACGTTGCACACCGTCAGGCTGTGCGTCATCCCCAGCGCTCGCGCATGCTTGAGCGCCGATAGCGTGTCGGCCGTCTCGCCGCTTTGGGTGATGGTCACGACGAGCGTGCGCGGGTTGGGCACGCTGTCGCGGTAGCGGTATTCGCTCGCGACTTCGACACTGGTCGGGATGCGGGCGATGCCTTCGAGCCAGTGCTTGGCCGTCAATCCGGCGTAATAGCTCGTGCCGCAGGCAAGGATCAGCACTGAATCGACGTCCTTGAAGATTCGGTACGCGGCATCGCCGAAGAGCTCGGGCGAGATGCCTTCCACACCTTCGAGCGTATCGGCGATCGCGCGCGGCTGCTCGAAGATCTCTTTCTGCATGTAGTGACGGTACGGCCCGAGCTCGGCCGCGCCGCTATGTGCGTGCACGGTGCGCGCTTCGCGTTGCACGGCCCTGTGGGTGCCGTCGGGCGAGCGGGTGCTGATCCAGTACTTGCCGAGTTGCAGATCGACCACGTCGCCCTCTTCGAGGTAGACGATCTGGTCCGTCACGCCGGCCAGCGCCATCGCGTCGGAGGCGATGAAGTTGGCTTCGCCGCCCCACTGCGCACCCAGGCCCAGCACCAGCGGCGAACCTGCGCGCGCGCCGACCACTCGGTGCGGCTCGTCGCGGCAGAAGGCGGCAATCGCGTACGCGCCGCGCAGGCGCGTCGTCGCCTGCTGCACCGCTGTGAGCAGGTCGCCGTCGTAGAGGTGGTCCACCAAGTGGGCGATGACCTCGCTGTCGGTCTGGCTGTCGAAGCGGTAGCCGCGCGCTTGCAGCTCGGCACGCAATTCGTCGTGGTTCTCGATGATGCCGTTGTGCACGAGCGCAATTCGCCCGGGGGCACTGGCCGCCGCGGCGCCAGCGCCGTGCGAGAAGTGGGGGTGGGCGTTGTGCACCGCCGGCGCGCCGTGCGTGGCCCAGCGCGTGTGGGCAATGCCGGTGCCGGCCTCGATGTCGTCGCACTGCACCTGCGCCTCGAGCTCGGCCACGCGCGAGGTGCTGCGTGCGCGGCGCAGCGCGCCGGCCTGGTGAACGGCGATGCCGCAGGAATCGTAGCCCCGGTATTCGAGGCGCTTCAGGCCCTCGACGAGGACCGGAACGATGTTGCGCGTGCTGACTGCGCCGACGATGCCGCACATGATGGAGTCTCCGGGAAGCTGAAGGTTGAACGCTATCGTAGAGACTCACGCGCGACAAATGCTTTCAAAATTAAGGCATATTGTGAAATAATCAGTCGTTGTTCAGATAGTATGCAAAATAATTGCATACTTAACAATAAAGTGAACGAAATCACCGGCACTACAAGTCTCGACGCGATCGATCTGCGGCTGCTTCAACTGCTGCAGGACGACGCTTCGATGTCGAACCAGGCACTCGCGCAGCGCGCGCACGTGTCGCCGGCAACCTGCTTGCGCCGTGTTGCCCGGTTGACTGCCAGCGGCGTGATCGCGCGCAGGGTCGCCTTGCTATCGCCCGATCGCCTCGGCGCGGGGCTGACCGCGATCGTCGAAATCACGCTCGATCGCCAGGGGGCTGAGCATCTGGCCGCATTTGAACTGAGGGTTCGGGACGAAGCGGCGGTCCAGCAGTGCTACCGCGTGTCTCCGGGGCCGGATTTCGTGCTCATCGTTCATGTGCCCGACATGGCGGGCTATCACGCGCTTGTGCAGCGCCTGTTCACGCAAGATGCGAACGTGCGCAACGTGAAGAGCTTCTTCAGCGTGTGCCGCGCGAAGTTCAGCACGCGCGTGGCACTACCTGGGCCGCAATAGCGCGGCTTCTTTCGCCGGACAGTTGCGCGGGAGCGTTCGCGCTGTTTCGCGGTCGACGCGCAGAAACACTGAGCAGCAACGCGCCGCCAGCCGCGAACAGCGCCCAGGACGACGGCTCAGGTACGGCCAAGACCCAGTCGGCCACTTGGGGTGTCCCGCCGTTCTCAACGTAGTAGTTAGCCATGGTGCTGTCTATCCACCCGCGAAAAGCTGACAACTGGATGAACCCCGAACTGAGCCCGCTAAAACCGTCGGGCGCGGGGTACAGAACCGATGTAATGCCCATCAACACCGATCCGCCGCTGTCGGTCACCTGACCAAGGAACAGGCCACCGCCGCTGTCGCCGCCTTGAACGTACGGTACACCGAGGGGGGGCAAATAGGTAATCAGGGAACGCATAAAGACAAGTGGGTCACCTTCGTCTGTGACCTTCACCACTTCCGTAAAGGCATAGCCGTGCATATTCGGGGCTTGGTTCTTCGCGGAGACAATTGTTGCGAGTTGACCGACCGGCAGGCTGTCCGCAAGCAAGTCCAACTTTGGTGCAGCGCTGATCGGTGTTTCGAGGTGAAGCAGTACCAGATCGTCAATGGCTGACAAGTAGTCGACCGTGGCGCTGCCGTAACCATTGCCGTACACGCCTCCGAGGCTGTTGCCCAGATGGTTGGCGGTCAGCACCCAGTTGTCGGTGAATTGCACGCCGCTGTTCGACTCGCCGTTGTTGACGTTCTTGAACGCGGTCGTCTCAATGCCGCCGACGATGGCCTGTGCAGGCAGAGCACCGACCAGCAACCCGGCGGCGAGTACCCAGCGATGCAAAGCAGACATGATTCGTTCCTGAGCCGCTTTCCCGAACGAGCCGGCGCCAAGCGTCACACGCGCCTGACCATTCTCCTTCTCCACGCCCGCACTGTAGCCCGAGAAACGGTAGCAGTAACGCCCAGACAAGGCGAAATATTCCCGCTTCAGCCGGGAATGTGTGGACTTGCTCACGTTGCGCGCAGCACAACCAACCCCTTGAGGTACTCGCCTTCCGGAAACGCAATCGTCATCGGATGGTCCGGCGCCGCACCGAGGCGGGCGTGAAACAGACCGTCGACGCCGGCATCGATGCCCGCGCCGGCGACGATCTTGTGGAAGAGATCAGGCCCGATGCCGCCCGAGCACGAGAACGTGAACAGCATGCCGCCCGGCGCCAGCAGCTTGAGCCCGAGGCGGTTGATGTCCTTGTACGCGCGCGCGGCGCGTTCGGCATGCGCCACCGTGGGCGCGAATTTGGGCGGGTCCAGAACGATGGCGTCGAAGCGCTCGCCGCGCTCGATCTGCGCGCGCAGCGTGGCGTTGACATCCGCGTCGAGTGTGGCGTGGCGGTCGGCTTCGAAACCGTTGAGGCGCACATGGGCCTCGGTGCGTGCCAGCGCAGGTGCCGACGAGTCGACGCTGAGCACGTGCTCGGCTCCACCCGCCAGCGCGGCGACGGAAAACCCGCCTGTGTAGCAGTAGCAGTTCAGCACCCGCTTGAGCGAGAAATGGCGCACGGTCTCGGCGAAGAGCCACCGGTTGTCGCGCTGGTCGAGATAAAAGCCCGTCTTGTGGCCGTGGGCGATGTCGACCTCGAACTGCCACGCATGTTCGCGCATCGACACCTGCGTCGCGCCGTCGCCGCGCAGCCAACCGGTCTGCGCTGACAGGCCCTCGATCTCGCGCACGCTGGCATCGGACCGCTCGTACAGCCGCGTGAGCCCGCTGGTGCGGCACAGCGCGTCCGCGATGGCGGCCTTCCAGCGCTCGGCGCCGGCCGACAGGAACTGCGCCACCAGCGTGTCGGCGTAGCGGTCGACGATGAGACCAGGCAGGCCGTCGGCCTCGCCGTGGATCAGGCGCACGCCATCGCTCGCCACCGCGAGCCGCTCGCGCAGTTCCAGTGCGCGCGCGACGCGGCGCTCGAAGAACGCGCCGTCGATGCGCTCGGCCTCGTCGAAGCTCCACGCCCGAAGGCGGATCGCCGAGCCCGGGCTGTACGCGGCCCAAGCCAGAAAGCTGCCGTCGGCAGACTGCACACGCACGGTCTCGCCAGGGTCGGCGCGGCCGCTGCGGACGCTGCTCTCGAACACCCACGGGTGGCGCCGCAACAGCGAGCGCTCCTTGCCCTCGCGCAGAACGACGGACTTCACGGCTTGGGCTGCATCTGCGCCTTCCAGCGCATCGCGTTGTAGATCCGCGTGTGCGCGCTGGGGTGATCGAAGAAGACCATCTCCTCCAGCGGGCCGGGCTCTGCCTTGCGATATTCGACGAGCTTGAGCAGCGCCTCGGCCTCGCCGTCGGGCTCGCGCGCGAGGTTCAGGCCGTACAGGTCGGCCTCGACCTCCATCGTCCGCGTGATCGTGTTCGTCACCGGCGTGGCGAAGAGCATGACGACCGAGAACACGGCCGCGAGCAGAGGCAGGCTGCCCACATCCTGCACCGAAGCAAGTTGCCAGCGCTCGCCGTAGCGACTCGACAGCGCAGTGCTCGCCCAGGCGACGAAGGCGAGCGCGGCGGCGATGACGAGGCCGAACTCGACCAGGCTGACGGCGATGTGGTTCATCGCGAAGTGCCCGATCTCGTGGCCCACGACGGCGAGGATCTCCGGGTCGGACGACTTGTGCAGCAGGTTGTCGTTCAGGCGCACCGACGCCGTCCCCCACAGACCGCTCACGTTGGCGCTGACGCGTGTCGTCTGGCGCGAGGCATCGAACTCGTACACGTTGCTCGCCGGCACGCCGTTGGCATGCGCCATGGCGAGGATGGACTGCTTGACGGGCGTGTCGGCGAGCGGCTTGTAGGTGTTGAACAAGGGCTCGATGTAGACCGGTGCCAGCATGAGCAGGGCGACCATGAAGCCCATCGCCACCACCGTCGCACCAAGCCACCAGTGGCGCGGGAAGCGCCGGATCACTGTGTACAGCGCGAGCACGAACAGCGGCCCGATCAGCAGCGCGACGCCAAGGCTCATCAACTGCTCGCCGAACCAAGCCGCGAAGGTCTGCGTGGCCATGCCGTACGCGTGCTCTCGAACGAAGCCCTGGTAGATCGTCAACGGCAGGCTCAGCAACCACGATGCGAGGACGAAGAACGCTCCATACGCCAGCACCTGCACGAAGCGGCGCTTGCCGAGTCGCTCGCACCAGCGCCGGGCGGCCTGCGCGGGCCGCGTCTGCAAGAGCACCCAGGAGATCGCCAGCGTCAACAGAACGTTCCACAGCGACAGCCGATAGCCGCCTTCGAAGTAGGCGTCCGAGCGCGCGCGGGCCTGCGGTGACAGGCGCGCGAGATAGGCTTGCGTGGCGGCTTCCGGGTCTTGCGGCAAGGCGGCGCGCCACGCGTCGGTTACCGGCGCGATCGCGTTGCTGGCCACCGGGACTGCGGAAGCCGCCACCTCCTCGGCACGGGCTGGCGAGCCGGCCAGACTCAAGGCGAGCGCGACCAGGCTGCACAGCAGGGCGATGCTTCGGGAGAGTGTCGTCATGGGTCAGGCGCGGTCGTGATGAGGTTCGAGGTCCGCTTGTCAGGGTTTGCTCTTCGCCCGCGGGTGCGCCGCGTCGTACACCTTCGCGAGATGCTGGAAGTCCAGCTTGGTGTAGACCTGCGTCGTGCTGATGTGGGCATGGCCCAGCAGTTCCTGTACCGCGCGCAGGTCGCCGCTGGACTGCAGCAGGTGCGATGCGAACGAGTGGCGCAGCATGTGCGGGTGCACGTGGCTCGGGATGCCGGCCTGCATCGCGCGTGCCTTCAGGCGCGAGCGGATCTGGCTCGGCGTCAGGCGCGTGCCGTGGCGGCCGATGAAGAGGGCCGGCTGCTCCGCCTTGGCGAGCGCTGCCCGCAGCGGCAGCCAGGCTCTCAGCGCGGATCGCGCGGCGCTGCCCACGGGCACGCTGCGCCGCTTGCTGCCTTTGCCGAGCACGTGCGCTTCGCCGCCTTGAAGGTCGATCCAGCCGCGCGCGTCGGCGCTGGCCTGAATGTCCAGGCCCACCAGTTCGGCGATGCGCAGGCCGCTGCCGTAGAGCAGTTCGACGATGCAAGCGTCGCGCGCTTCGAGCGCCGGGTCGCCGCTGCCGTGATGCTCGGCGAGGGCCACCGAGTGATCGACCGACAGCGCCTTCGGCAGGGGCTTGGCCGCCTTTGGTGCGCGTACGCCGTCGACCGGGTTGGATGCCACCGCGCCGTCGCGCCCTAGCCAGCGGTACAGGCCGCGCCATGCGCTCAGCGCGAGTGCGACGCTGCGCGGCGCGAGCCCGCCGGCATGCAGGTGCGCAGCCCATCGGCGCACCTGCTGCGGCTGCACCTGTGTCAGTTCGGTGGCGCTGGCCTCGGCCTGGCGCGCGAGGCGCAGCAAGGCCTCTTCGTACATCGCCAGCGTGCGCGCCGCCAGCCGCCGCTCGACGCGCAGATGCGTGAGGTAGCGCTCGATCAGCGGAGTCAAGACGTTAGCCGGTGACAGCCCACTCCGGCGCCAGCAGGCGCGCCAGCGCGGCGCTCGCCACCTCGCCGACACGGGCGAGGAAGTCGGTGCCCATGTCGGCGCTGTAGCGCGTCGGGTCCGGCGAGCCGAGGACGAGCATGCCGAACGCGCGCGCCTGGCCTTCGCTGCGCAGTGGAATCAGCGACAGCGAGGCCACGGCGGACGAGTCACCCAGCCACTGCGCAGCCTCGAACCCGGCGTTCGCGCCGCAGTACGGCGTGCCCAGGCTCGACGCGAAGCTCTTCGCGTCGCTGCCCACGGGCTGCGCAAAGGGAAGGTCGGCGTAGGCTGCATCGGCGCCCCAGACCCGAATGCCCGCTTGCGGGACCAGGAACAGATGCTTGAGCTCGCGTACCAGCACCTCGGGCACGTCGGACGGGCTCTCGGTGAGCATCAGGCTGCGCGTCCAGCGGTGCAGCTTGCCCTCGAGCGCAAGGTTGTCCTGGCCGTTGCGGATCATCTCGATGATCTTGCTCTCCAGGCCCTTGATCTTGTCGCGCAGCATTTCCATCTGCCGTTCCTGCAGCGAGACGGCGCGCTGCCCATGCGGGCTGGTCAGTTGCACAGCGCCCAGCAATTCGGCGTGGCGCTCGAAGAAGCCCGGCGTGTTGGCCAGGAAGTCCGCAATGTCGTTCTCGGTGATGCCTTGGGTGCCTGTCGTCACAGTGTTGCCTCTCAAAGTTCGATCTTGCCTTCGAAGACGGTCTGCGCTGGGCCCGTCATCAGAACATTGGCGCCAACGCCGGCCCACTCGATGGCCAGCAGGCCGCCCCGCGTGTGCACGTCGACCCGCGGCGCCAGCAGCCCGAGGCGAATGCCGGCCACCACCGCCGCGCAGGCGCCCGTGCCGCAGGCCAGCGTCTCGCCGGCGCCGCGTTCGTGGACGCGCAGCCGCACTTCGCTCGGCGACAGCACCTGCATGAAGCCGGCGTTGACCTTGCGCGCAAAGCGCGCGTGGCATTCCACCTGCGGGCCGACGGCGGCGACCGGCGCCGCGTCGACTTCGGCGACGATCTGCACCGCGTGCGGGTTGCCCATCGACAGCACGGCGACCTCGACCTGCCCGCTGCCCGCGAGATCGAGCGGCCACAACTCGAAGTCGCCCATGCGCCGCGGCTGCAGCCCGCTGTGATCGAACGGCACTTGCGCGAGCGCGAAGACGGGCCGGTTCATGTCGACGGTGACGCGGCCGTCGTCCTGCAGCCGCAGCTCGATCAGGTTGTTGACAGTCTCGACGCGCAGCGTCGTCTTCAGCGACAGGCCCTTGTCGTGGACGAAGCGCACCAGGCAGCGCGCGCCGTTGCCGCAATGCTCGACCTCGTCGCCGCTGTTGTTGAAGATGCGGTAGCGAAAGTCCACGCCCTGCGTGCGGCTGCGCTCGACGACGAGGATCTGGTCGGCGCCGACGCCCAAGCGCCGGTCGCCCAGGTGCCTGTATTGAGCCGGCGTGAGCGTGATGGGCTCGCGCGTGGCGTCGATGACGACGAAGTCGTTGCCCGCGCCCTGCATCTTGCTGAAGCTCAACTGCATGGGCGGATTATCGTGCCTGGGCCTCGCTTCAAGCGCGCGGATCGGCGTTCGCGCGCGGCGTCTTGTAGCGGTTGTAGCCCCACAGGTACTGCTGCGGGCATTGGCGGATCAGCACCTCCATCGCGAGGTTGATGACCGTCGCGGATGCGGCTTGCCCATCGGCGACGCTCGCGTCGTCGACCGGCAAGGGGTCGGCCAACGTGGAGAGGTGAACGATGTAGCCCGCGCCGCGCGGCAGCCGCTCGCCCCAGGCGAGCAGCAGCGTGGCGCCGGTCTGCTGCACCAGGCGCGCGGCGAGCGTCATCGTGTAGGCCGGCCGGCCGAAGAACGGCGCCCACACGCCCAGGCCCTCGGGCGGTACTTGGTCCGGCAGCAGGCCGACCGCCTCGCCGCGCCGCAGCGCGCGGATCATCTGGCGCACGCCGGTCAGCGTAGCCGGCGCGGCGGCCAGGCCGGGGCGTACGCGAGAGGTGTCGACCAGCTCGCGCAGCCACGGCTTGCGAGCCGGCCGGTAGAGCACCGTGATCGGCCCGTGCTCACGCGCATGGCGCTCGGCGTAGGCCTGCGCGGTGACTTCGAAGCAGCCCAGGTGCGGCGTCAGGAAGACGATGCCGCGCCCGCTTTCATGTGCGGCGGCTATGATCTCGGCGCCGTCCCATTGCACGGGCGGCGCGAGCTTGGCGTCCGGCGCGCGCAGCCACAGGTAGGGCAGCTCGAGCAGCGCCCGCCCAGCCTCGGCGATTGCCTGCCGCGCTGCCGCCGCGGGTACGCCGGCCAGGGCTACATTGGCCGCGAAGCGCCGCCGGTAGCTCGGCGACGCGACATAGGTCAACCAGCCCACGCCTGCGCCCAAAGCGTGAAGAAGCCACAGTGGCCGGTGGGACAGCCAGCCAACGACCTTCAGCAGCGTGCTTATAATTTCTCCATCGCCGAGTTATGAACTACTTGCAGGGCGACGCAGGGGCCACGGCACCTGCCGGGTTGCAGCCGCAGCTCAAGAAATTCTGCTAAAGCGTTCGCCGTTCCTCCAAAGGGCACAGACCGGCAACGCGATCTGCAACCTGACAGGAGTTTAAGAGTGGCGAACGACTTTCTCTTCACATCCGAATCCGTTTCCGAAGGTCACCCCGACAAGGTGGCCGACCAGATCTCGGACGCAATTCTCGACGCGATCTTCACGCAGGACCCGCGCTCGCGCGTGGCGGCCGAGACGCTGTGCAACACGGGCCTCGTCGTGCTGGCCGGCGAGATCACGACCAACGCGCATGTCGACTACATCCAGGTCGCGCGCGACACCCTCAAGCGCATCGGCTACGACAACACCGACTACGGCATCGACTACAAGGGCTGCGCGGTGCTCGTCGCCTACGACAAGCAGAGCAACGACATCGCCCAGGGCGTCGACCATGCGAGCGACGACCACCTGAACACCGGCGCCGGCGACCAGGGCCTGATGTTCGGTTACGCCTGCGACGAGACGCCCGACCTGATGCCGGCGCCGATCTACTACGCGCACCGCTTGGTCGAGCGCCAGGCCCAGTTGCGCAAGGACGGCCGCCTGCCCTTCCTGCGCCCGGATGCGAAGAGCCAGGTCACGATGCGCTATGTCGACGGCAAGCCCCACAGCATCGACACCGTGGTGCTCAGCAGCCAGCA
>CAIKUF010000168.1 GCA_903830565.1 uncultured bacterium
AAGCACCTGGGACTTGAGTTCAGCAGCGTGGCGCCGCCGCGGCGCGCTCTTGTTTTGCATGGTGTCCACCTCAGACATAGGTGGACACCATGCTGGCCGCTATCCATCGGCCGTTCAAGGTGGGATGGCTAGCCGCTTACAGTGTCGGCGCTGTTGTGGGCTTGACGAGCTTGACCGGCTCGCCCTTGTACAAGCGGCGCAGTGTTGCCAAGCACTGATCGCGCGCATCGTCGGCAGTGACGATGGGCCAGGGGCCGAGTCGCACCCGGTGCGTGCGCCGGTGCAGGGTTGCGTGCAGGTAGAAGGTCTTGGAACGTGGCCCGACCATCAAGGTCAGTTGCGAGAGTCGGGCATCGCGCACGCACGCCCGACCGTCTAGCACAGGGGGCAGCGCTTCAATCGCTGCGTCAGTCAAGGTTGCTTTCAAGGGGAACTGTGTCACTGGATGTGCTCCAAACACATCCCGCCAGCCCTTCACAGGGCTTACTTGACGTTCACCTTGAAACCGCATCACGCCCGGCGTTTACCGGGCGTGTGGGCTTCTTTGACTGGTGCCGGTGAGAAGAGTCGAACTCCCGACCTTCGCATTACGAATGCGCTGCTCTACCAACTGAGCTACACCGGCGGAAACCTTGCATTCTAGCAAAGCGTCGGCAGCCCACGGCCCGCCGCGAGGCTACTTCAGTTCGAACGGCGCCAGCTTCTTGGCGACGGCCACGTTCTTCAAAGTCACGTACTGCGGCAGGCCACCCTTGTACTTCGGGTAGTCCTCGCCCTGGATCAGCGGCAGCAGGTAGCGCTTGCACTTGTCGGTAATGCCGAGGCCGTCCTTGGTAATGAAGTCGCGCGGCATGAACTTCTCGACGTTGGCGACCTTGGCCAGCGGCGCCACGCCGATGCGGTAGCGGTAGGGCGTGTCGGAGACGCGTTCGATCGTCGGCATGACCGCGTTGTGGCCGGCGAGGGCGAGTTCGACGGCGCGCTGGCCGAGTTCGTAGGCCTGCTTCGCATCCGTCGCCGACGCGATGTGCCGCGCCGCGCGCTGCAGATAGTCGGCCACGGCCCAGTGGAACTTGTAGCCGAGCGCCTCCTTGACCATGTTCGCGACCACCGGCGCGGCGCCGCCGAGTTGTGCGTGGCCGAAGGCGTCGCGCGTGCCCTGCTCGGCGAGGAAGCGCCCGTCGGGGTAGTGCGCACCTTCGGATACGACGACGGTGCAATAGCCGTGCGTGCGAACGAGCTTGTCGACGCGGGCGATGAACTTGGCCTGATCGAACTCGATCTCCGGGAACAGGACGACGACCGGAATGCCGTGGTCCTCGACCAGGCCGCCGGCGGCCGCGATCCAGCCCGCATGGCGACCCATCACTTCGAGCACGAACACCTTGGTCGAGGTGCGCTCCATCGAGCGCACGTCGAACGATGCCTCCAGCGCCGAGACGGCGACGTACTTGGCGACCGAGCCGAAGCCCGGGCAGCAGTCGGTGATGGGCAGGTCGTTGTCGACCGTCTTCGGCACGTGGATGGCCTGCACGGCGTAGCCCATCGCCTGCGACAACTGGCTGACCTTGAAGCAGGTGTCGGCCGAGTCGCCGCCGCCGTTGTAGAAGAAGTAGCCGATGTTGTGCGCCTTGAAGACTTCGATCAGCCGCTCGTACTCGCGCCGGTTGGCTTCGAGCGACTTGAGCTTGAAGCGGCACGAGCCGAACGCGCCCGAAGGCGTGCTGCGCAGCGCAGCGATCGCCGACACGGAGTCCTTGCCGGTGTCGATCAGGTCCTCGGTCAACGCGCCGATGATGCCGTTGCGCCCGGCGTAGACCTTGCCGATGACGTCGCGGTGCTTGCGTGCGGTCTCGATCACTCCGCAGGCGGAAGCATTGATGACGGCGGTGACGCCGCCGGACTGGGCGTAGAAGGCGTTCTTGCGAGCCATGCTGGGGTCCTCGTGGTCTTCGGTGAGCGGTGTTTCAGAGGGGCGGGCGCAGCGCGAGTTCGACGACTTCGCGCACGTCGGTGGAAAGATCGGGCTTGGCGGCGACGCGCACCAGCGCCTCGTGCGCCGCCCCGCGCAGCGCAGGGGCGAGTACGCTCCAGCGGTCCAGCGCACGCGCCAGGCGCGATGCGATCTGCGGGTTGATGGCGTCGAGTTCGAGCACGCGGTCGGCCCAGAACACATAGCCTGCGGCATCGGCACGGTGGAACGCGCCCGGGTTGAAATGGCAGAATGTGCTGCAGACGCTGCGCGCACGGTTGGGGTTCTTGATCGAAAAGTCCGGGTGCCGCGTCAATTGCTTCACTCGCGCGAGCACGCTGCCGTCCTTCTCGGGCATGCCGGCCTGCAGCGCGAACCACTTGTCGATCACCAGTTCGTCGCCGCGGAAGCGCTCGTAGAACGCCTGCAGCGCCGGCTCGGCAAGGTCTGATTGCGATTCGATCAGCGCCGCCAGGGCGCCGAGACGTTCGGTCATGTTGCGGGCCCATCTGACGCGTTCAAAGGCGCGCTCTGGCCACTGTGCGTCGCCGCTGCGCTGGCCTTCCAGGCACAGCATCGTCAGCGCCAGGTTGGCCAGCGCGCGCTGGCCTGCCGAGACCGGGTCCGGCGAGTAGCCGCCGCTCACCTGATGGGTCTCATAGGCCCACGCCCAGTCCGCGTGCAACTCGTGCGCAAGCTGGCTCAGCAGCGCGCGGCGGGCCGCGTGGACGCGCGGCGGATCGACGGCTTCGAGTTGTTCGGCGACGTAGACCTCGCTGGGCAGCGCGAGCAACAACTCCTTGAACGCCGGGGTGAGCGCCGGGTCACGCAACGCGCCGCGCATGGCCTGCGCAAAGGGCTCGTCAAGCGGCGGCGCCGAGCCGGCGCGCAGCGCGGCGAGCATGCGCTGCAGGGCCATGCGTTGGCCGGCTTCCCAGCGACAGAAGGGGTCGCTGTCGTGCTGCAGCAAGACCATCAGATCGGCGTCGTCCAGGTCGTCGTCCAGCAGCACCGGCGCCGAGAAGCCGCGCAGCAGTGAAGGCACGGGCGCGGCATCCACTTCGGTGAAGGTGAACGATTGCGCCGATTCATCCAGCACCAGCACGCGCTCGGTCGGCGCCGGCTCGGATGCCGCTTCTCCCGCGAGCCGCAGGGCAAGCGCGCGTCCGTCGCCTGCGAGCAGGCCCATGGCGATCGGCACGACGAAGGGCTGTGCCGCGACCGCCGCGACGCCGCTCGTGCCATGCTGAGCCAGGTCCAGCGTGTACGTGCGTGCTTCGGCGTCGTAGCGGCCACGGGCGGTCACGCGCGGCGTTCCGGCCTGCGAATACCAGCGCTTGAAGGCGTGCAGGCGCGTCGCCAACGGGCTGCCGGGGTTGGCGTCGGCAATCGCCTGCGCGAAGTCGTCGCAGGTCACGGCCTGGCCGTCGTGGCGCTCGAAGTAGAGCGCGAGGCCGCGCGCAAAGCCGTCTTGGCCGACCAGCGTCTGCATCATGCGCACCACCTCGGCGCCTTTTTCGTAGACGGTCGGGGTGTAGAAGTTGTTGATCTGCAGGTAGCTGTCGGGGCGCACCGGATGCGCCATCGGGCCGGCACCTTCGGGGAACTGCATCAGGCGCAGGTTGCGCACTTCCTCGATCCGGCGGACGGCGCGCGCGCCCAGGCTGCCGGCCATGTCCATGCTGAATTCCTGGTCGCGAAAGACCGTCAGGCCTTCCTTCAGGCTGAGCTGGAACCAGTCGCGGCAGGTGACGCGGTTACCCGTCCAGTTGTGGAAGTATTCGTGGGCGACCACGCGCTCGATCGCGGCGTAGTCGCCATCGGTCGCGGTGGCCGGCGTGGCCAGAACGTACCTCGTGTTGAAGATGTTGAGGCCCTTGTTCTCCATCGCTCCCATGTTGAAGTCGCCGACGGCGACGATCATGAAGCGTTCGAGGTCCAGCCGAAGCCCGAAACGCGCTTCGTCCCAGATGACGCTGGCGATGAGCGAGTTCATTGCGTGCTCGGTCTTGTAGAGGTCGCCGCGGCGGACCCAGACCTGAAGCAGATGCTCGCTGCCGCTGCGCGTGCGGATCTTCTGCTCGCGCGCCACGAGATCGGCGGCGACGAGCGCGAACAGGTAGCTCGGCTTAGGGAACGGATCGTGCCACTTCGCGTAGTGCCGGCCGCCGTCGAGATCGCCTTCCTCGACCAGATTGCCGTTGCACAGCAGCACCGGATACAAAGCCTTCGCCGCCCGCAGCGTCACCGTGTAGACGCACATCACGTCCGGGCGGTCGAGGAAGTAGGTGATGCGGCGAAAGCCCTCGGCCTCGCACTGCGTGAACAGGCCGCCGCCAGAGGCGTAGAGGCCCGAGAGCCGAGTGTTGCGCTCGGGGGCGCAGGTGTTGCGGATCTCGAGCGTGAACTCGCTCGCGGGAAGACCGTCGATCACCAGCAACCCGTCCTCGGTGCGAAACGACACGCTCTCGCCGTTGACCTGCACCCGCAGCAGATCGAGCCCCTCGCCGTGCAGACGCAGCGGCTGCTCGGCCACGTCCGCATGGCGCTCGACCCGCATGCGACTCGTCACCAGCGTCTTCGCCGGGTCGAGGTCCAGCGTCAGCTCGACGCTCCTGATCCAGTAGGGCGGCGGGCTGTACTCGTCGCGGCGGACGATGGGGGCAGTGCCTTCAAGCATGGCGGGAGTTCCGGTTCTGAGAGTTGCGGTCTGACGATCGAAGTTCAAACGCCCTGCTTCAGGCTGGCCTCGATGAGGCCGTCAAGATCGCCGTCGAGCACCTTCTGCGTCGCCGAGACCTCGAAGCCGGTGCGCAGGTCCTTGATGCGGCTCTGGTCGAGCACGTAGCTGCGGATTTGGTGGCCCCAGCCGACGTCGGTCTTGCTGTCTTCGAGCTTCTGCTGCTCGGCCTGCTGCTTGCGGATCTCGTGCTCGTACAGGCGCGAGCGCAGCATTTGCCAGGCTTCGTCGCGGTTGCGGTGCTGGCTGCGGTCGTTCTGGCATTGCACGACGATGCCGGTCGGCACGTGCGTCAGGCGCACCGCGGAGTCGGTCTTGTTGATGTGCTGACCACCGGCGCCGCTGGCGCGGAAGGTGTCCACGCGAACATCGGCGGGGTTGATGTCGATCTCGATCGAGTCGTCGACCTCGGGGTAGACGAAGACCGAGGCGAACGACGTGTGCCGCCCGCCCGCCGAGTCGAACGGGCTCTTGCGCACCAGCCGGTGCACGCCGGTCTCGGTGCGCAGCAGGCCGAAGGCGTACTCGCCCTCGATCTTGATCGTCGCGCTGCGGATGCCGGCGACGTCGCCTTCGCTTTCTTCCATGACCTCGGTCTTGAAGCCCTTGCGCTCGCAGTAGCGCAGGTACTGGCGCAACAGCATCGCCGCCCAGTCGCAGGCCTCGGTGCCGCCGGCGCCAGCCTGGATGTCGACAAAGCAGTTGCTGGGGTCGGCCGGGTTGTTGAACATGCGCCGGAATTCAAGCCCAGCGACGATCTCTTCAAGCTTGGCAGTGTCGCCCTCGATGGCGCGCAGGCCGTTGTCGTCGGCCTCCTCACGGGACATCTCGTAGAGATCGCTGTTGTCGGCCAGATTGCCCGTCAGGTGGTCAAGGGTCTGCACCACGCCTTCGAGCAGCTTCTTCTCGCGCCCGAGTTCCTGCGCGCGCTTAGGCTCATTCCAGACGTTAGGGTTCTCCAGTGCGGCGTTGACTTCGTTCAGCCGCAGGGCTTTGCGGTCGTAGTCAAAGATACCCCCGTAAGGCTGCCGTTCGCTTCGTCAGGTCGGCCAGCGCGTTGCCGATGGCATTGATGTGTTCGACGTCCATGGTCCGGGCTCCCTGCTCTTCTTGAAAGCGGCGATTCTGACATGGAGGCGATGGCAAGCGAGGCCAGTGAATTCGGCACTGTTGGCCGGCGCGACGGCAGGGCTTGGCGCAGTGGCGTGGGCAACGCTCAGGCGAGGAAGGCTTCGATCAGCGCGCCCAGTGCTTCGGGCTGGTCGTGGTGCAGCATGTGGCCGGCCGGCGAAAGCACATGCTTCTCGACCCGCGGCACGACCGCGAGACGCTGGTGGAACTCCTCCTTCGAGTAGCGCTTGCCCCACCAGCGCGAGGTGTCGGTCAGGTCGCCCTCGGCCCACATCATCGGCGCCGCGATCAGCTTCCAGCACTCAAGCACCTCGTCTTTCTGGTAGAGCACCGGCGTCGCGATCTTGTGCGCCGCGTCGGCGAGGATCTCCCACTGGCCGTCAGCGCGCTGGCGCGACCAGTGCGGCGCCAGCCACGCGGCGCGCTCGGGGCGAAGCAAGGGGTTGGTCTTGCGCAGCCGTTCGGCCACGGCTTGCACGCTGGCGTAGGCGCGAAGCTCCTTCGGCTGCACGAGTTCGTCCAGCCAGTGCGCGTAGCGCTGCGGCGCCTGCTGCGGCCGCGTCTCGGGCATGCCGAAGCCTTCGAGGTTGATCAGCCGGCGCACGCGTTGCGGGCGCACGCCGGCATAGATCATGGCCACGTTGCCGCCCATGCTGTGTCCGAGCAGATCGACGGCTTGCCCGGGCACCAGCGCATCGAGCAGGCGGTCGAGATCGGCTAGGTAGTCCGGGAACCAGTAGCAATCCGCGGCCGGGCTGTCGCTGAGGCCGAAGCCGCGCCAGTCGGGTGCGATCACGTAACGGTCGGACTCGAGTGCGTCGACGACGAACTGGAACGACGCGCCGACATCCATCCAGCCGTGCAGCATCACCAGCGGCGCCCGCTGGGCGGCGGCGGGCGACGGCTCGCCCCACACATTGACGTGGCAGCGCAGGCCGCGCAGATCCATGAAAATGCTGCGCGCGGCGCGCCGGGCGAGATAGGGCGTGTTTTCGGTCATTCACGCACTGTATTGCAAGCGACGCGACGCGGCTGTCGACGGCGAGACAGTCGACGGCGAGACAGCGGCGGGCCGCTACACTGCTTTGGGTCTCGCCCGAACGGGGCGCGCCATCAATTTACAAGGCCGGTCGCTCATCCCGAAGGACTCTCTGTGTTGATCAACATACTGGTGCTCGTCGCCGCCTGCGCAGGCGTGTACTGGGCGGTCGCGAGGTTCCATCTGCAGGGCGAGGACTTGTCGGCATTCGATCGCGCCACCGGTGAGCGCTTCTCGACCGGGCCGAGGCCGAGCGACGAGATCAAGGCCGTGATCGCTTCGTTCTCGGGCCTGATCGCCAGCCTGCGCGGCGTTCCGCGCAGCCGGCACACCGCGCTGCTGCGGGAGTACATGGACAACGCCTTCGCCGACCGCCTGCTCGACGCTACGTTCACGCCGGTCGACTGCGACGGCGTGCCCGCCGAATGGGTGCTTGCGCCCGGCGCCGACGGCGCGCGAAGAACGCTGTACATCCACGGTGGTGCCTACATCATGGGCAGCCCGAAGAGCCATCGCACGCTGACCAGCCGCTTCTCGCAAATGACCGGGGGCGCCGTGCTGGCGATCGACTATCGGCTGATGCCGGAACATCCGCGCATGGCCGGAATCGAGGACTGCCGTACGGCATACCGTTGGATGCTCGCGAACGGCCCCGAAGGGCCGCAGCCCGTGTGCACGGCGTTCGTCGCCGGCGATTCGGCTGGCGGAAACCTCGCGCTCTCGCTGATCGCCTGGGTGCGCGATCAAGGCCTGCGCGCGCCTGACGCCGCCGTGGCCCTGTCCCCGGCCACCGACAGCACGCTCGGCAGCCCGAGCCTGAAGGCCAACCTGGCGACCGACGCGATGCTCGGCCCGCTGTTCGGGCCGTTGGCGAAGGTGCCGCGCACGGTGCTGCTTTGGCTCGCCTGGTTCCAGTTCCGCATCAATCCGCGTGACCCGATGCTCTCACCCGTGTTCGGCGACCTCTCGCGCCTGCCGCCGGTGCTCGTGCAGGCGAGCGAGGTCGAGATGCTGTTCGACGACAGTCGCCGCTACGTGAACCGAGCGCAGGTGGCCGGCTCGCCGGTGAAGCTGCAGACCTGGAACCACATGGTCCACGTATGGCAGATCTTCAACCCCGAACTGACCGAAGCTCGCGATGCGTTGGCCGAGATCGGCAAGTTCCTCGCTGCGGCCGCACCGCCGCGCTGACGCCCGCCGCGTGGCCCGCGCGCATACGCGACGCTGCGACAATCGACCGATGCCTTCGACTGCCATGACCGAACCCAAGCCCTTCACACTGCGCGCCGCCGAGTTGCGCGACGTCGCCCCCATCGTGCAACTGATACGCGAGCTGGCGGGCTTCGAGAAGCTGACTCATCTGCTTGAAGTCACGCCCGAGAAGCTGCGCCCGCACCTGTTCGGCGAGACGCCGGTCGCCGAGGCGATGGTGGCCGACGTCGACGGGCAGGTGGTCGCGTTCGCGCTGTACTTCACGAACTTCTCGACCTTCCTGGCCCAGCCCGGGCTGTACCTCGAAGACCTGTTCGTGCAGCCGGAACACCGTGGTCGCGGCATCGGCGAGGCGCTGCTGTCGCGGCTGGCGCGCCTGGCCGTCGAGCGCGGCTACGGCCGCTTTGAATGGAGCGTTCTCGACTGGAACGCGAGCGCGATCCGCTTCTACGAGCGCATGGGGGCGACGGTGATGCCCGACTGGCGGATCTGCCGCATCACCGACGACGCCCTCAAGGCCTTCGGCGAGCGCTGAGCGCGCGGCCGCTGCCAGGCTGCGCTCTTTGCTACGCTTGCAGCATGCCGCAAGCGCCTGACGTCGACCGTTACACCGACCTGCATCGCCAGTTCGTCTGGCGCGTTCCTCCGCGCTTCAACATTGCCGAAGCCTGCTGCGGGCGCTGGGCACGGAGCACGCCGCAGGCGCTGGCGATCGTCGTCGCACATGAGGACGGTACAACGCAGACCTGCAGTTATGCCGAACTGCAGGTGGCGACGAACCGCTTGTCGGGTGTGCTGGCGCGCCTGGGCGTGCAGCGCGGCGACCGCGTCGCGATCGTGATGCCGCAACGCGTGGAGACGGCCGTCGCGCACCTGGCCGCGCATCAGCTCGGCGCGATCGCGATGCCGCTGGCGATGCTGTTCGGACCCGACGCGCTCGAGTACCGCCTGAACGACAGCCGGGCGCAGGTCGCGATCGTCGACGAGAGTGCTATCGCCAACCTGCTCGCCGCGCGCGTTGCCTGCCCGGCGCTGCAGACGGTTCTCGCCGTCGGCGCCGCGCAAGGGCAGGGCGATCTCGACTGGGACGCTGCCATGCGGCGGGAGCAGCCTTGCTTCACCCCTGCGGGAACGCGCTGCGACGACGCGGCCGTACTCGTCTACACCAGCGGCACGACTGGCCCGCCCAAGGGCGCGCTGATCCCGCAGCGCGCGCTGATCGGCAATCTGAGCGGCTTCGTCTGCAGCCAGAACTGGTTCGCGGGCGCTGACGCGGCGTTCTGGTCACCCGCCGACTGGGCCTGGACCGGTGGCCTGATGGACGCGCTGCTGCCGACGCTCTACTTCGGGCGCACCATCGTCGCCAGCCGCGCGCGCTTCGACCCGGTGCGGGCGTTCGAGCTGATGCAGCGCCACCAGGTGACGCACACCTTCCTCTTTCCGACTGCGCTGAAGGCGATGATGAAGGCGGTGCCCGCGCCGCGCGATGCGTATGCGCTCAAGCTGCGCGCGATCATGAGCGCGGGCGAAGCAGTGGGCGACGCCGTCTTCACGTACTGCCACGACCAGCTCGGCGTGACCGTCAACGAGATGTTCGGCCAGACGGAGGTCAACTACATCGTCGGCAACTGCGGCAGCTTCATCGACCGCGAGGGGCGCGCGCACAGCGCCTGGCCGGCGCGGCCGGGCAGCATGGGCCGGCCTTACCCTGGGCATCGCGTCGAGGTGCTGGGCGACGACGGGAACATCTGCCCGCGCGGAACGCCGGGCGACGTGGCGGTGCACCGGCGCGACGTCCATGGCCAACCGGACCCAGTGTTCTTCCTCGGCTATTGGAACAACGACGGCGCGACGCGCGCCAAGTTCAGCGGCGACCCGAACGACTCCTGGTGCCGCACCGGCGACATGGCGGTGATGGACGAGGACGGCTACCTCTGGTACCAGGGCCGCAGCGACGACATGTTCAAGTCGGCCGGATACCGCATCGGGCCGGGCGAGATCGAAAACTGCCTGGTCAAGCATCCCGCGGTGGCCAACGCCGCCGTCGTGCCCAAGCCCGACGCCGAGCGCGGCGCGCTGGTCAAGGCCTATGTCGTTCTGGCACCGGGGTTCGCTCCCGGGCCGCAACTGGTCGCGGCCTTGCAGCAGCACGTGCGCGGCAAGCTCGCGCCCTACGAGGTTCCGAAAGAGGTCGAGTTCATCGACGCCCTGCCGATGACGACCACCGGCAAGGTGCAGCGAAGGGTGCTGCGGCTGCGGGAAGAGGCGAGGGCGCAGCCGCATTGACGACCCGTCGCCGTCATTCGCAGGATTCGACGAGACGCGGGCTTTGCTCTGCGCCGGGCGTGAACGGGTCGATCTGCGCACCACGCGCGGGGCGGGCGATGACGCAACGGCTTCCGTTGCGAATGCGCAGCGCGCCGCCATTCAGCTTCTCTTCGACGACGGTCTGATCGGTACCGATCATGCGTGCCATGCGCTCGCCGAACGTGGCCCGAGGCGTGTTCGTCCGCGGGTCGTTGAGCGCCTCGCCGATGAGGCTCGGCGGCGCAACGCGCTGACCGCTTCGTGCACGCGGCAGGCTCAGGTTCAGCGGCGCGTTGGCGATGGGCTCGCTGGCGGCCGGCTCGACCGGTGTCGCCAAGGCGCGATCGGATGCGGCTGCTGTCGGCACCTGCACCGGCGAGAACGCGGGCGCCGCACCCGGAATCCGAACTTGCCGCTCCCTCGGACGCTCCTCATTCAACTTCGTTTCGCGGCTTGCTGGCTTGGCGGCTGTGGGGAGGAGGAGCACGGTGACCCGCGCTGCGGCGGTCGGGGCGCGGGGCTTCTCGGGCCTATGGATCACGAGCCACCAAAGCGCGAAGTGCACGAGCAGCGTGAGCGCGATGACAACGATGGACTGAACGTAGCGACGTTTCAAGATCGACCCGGGCGTGCGGTGCTGGCTTCGATGCGGAGAGTCAAAGTAAGGCACGCATCGTAGCCGCTGCTCCTGGCGGCAAGCTCACCGCATCCCGGCTGAGGCACACTTCCGGCCCATCAATCCAGTCCACGTCGAATCGCTCAGCCATGAACCGCAAGACAACCCACGTCAGCGAGACCCGAGCCACAGTATTTTCCAATCCAGGTATGAGCCTGAAGCGAGCGTGAAGTGAGGCTGTTCGGTGGTCGAGTTGATCTGGTCAAAAGAGACAGTCTATCGACCCGCCGGTGTGACTGCTTTTACTTGATCAGGCCCCTGCCAGGCCG
>CAIKUF010000169.1 GCA_903830565.1 uncultured bacterium
CCGCAGCGAGGTAAAGGAGGAGGGACGGGCGAAGCCCGGCCCGGGGGACACGAGCAGCGGCGGGCACCCATCGTCCATGGCCCGCGCGAAACCGTGTACTAGGAACGACTGCAATGGGCCGGCTGCGGTCGATCGCAGTACACCAATGCACGTCGCATGATTGAAGCGCCCGCAATGTCGCTTGCCGATCGCGCGCTGCGCGCGGACAACCTGCGTATGGTCGGCAAGCTCGTCGTCGTCGCGGCTCTGATGTTCGGCTTCGGCTATGCACTGGTGCCGGTGTATCGAACGATCTGCAGCGCGCTCGGCATCAACGTACTGTCGATCTCCGAGCGCGCAGCGGCCGCGGATTCGAGCGCGGCCGAGGCCAATTCGCAGGTCGATCTCACGCGCACGATCACGATCGAGTTCGATGCCAACGCGCGCGGGCCGTGGGACTTCAAGCCCGCGCAGCGCTCAATCGACGTGCACCCGGGGCAGCTCGTGACCGTGATGTACGAGTTCCGCAACGTGCAGAACCGCACGATGGTGGCGCAGGCGATCCCGAGTTATGCGCCCAAGCAGGCCGAGCCGTACTTCAACAAGCTCGAGTGTTTCTGCTTCACCGAGCACACGCTGGCCCCGGGCGAGGCCAGGCAGTGGCCGGTCGTGTTCGTCATCGATCCCAAGCTGTCGAGGGACGTGAAGACGATCACGCTCTCGTACACCTTCTTCGAAGTCGGCGGCAAGCTGCCGGCGGAGCCGCGCGCATGAACGCACCGCTCAAGGATGCCGTCGCGCGCAAGGGTTCGCTCAGGCAGACGATGAAGGCCGTCGCGTGGGCGTTCTTCGGCGTGCGCCGCTCGAGCGGATACGAGCGCGACGTGAATCAACTCAACCCCGTGCACGTGATCGTCGCCGGCGTGATCGGTGCGGCCGTGTTCGTCGGCGCCCTCGTGCTCGTCGTCAATTGGATCATTGCCAGCGGCGTGGCCGGTGGCTGAACGAATCGGATTTCCAGGAGAACAACCCATGTCGGCCGTGACACCTCGAGGGCCCGCGCCCTACTACTTCGTTCCCGAGCCGTCGGCCTTCCCGGTGCTGACGGCGACCGGCCTCCTGTTCGTGATCGTCGGCGCCAGCCAATGGGTCAACGGCCAAGGCTGGGGCGCGTACGCGCTGTTCTTCGGCCTCGCGATGTGGCTGATCGTCCTCTCGCAGTGGTTCCGCAAGGCCATCGCCGAAAGCGAAAGCGGGCTCTACGGCGACCGTGTCGACGTGTCATTCCGCTGGAGCATGAGCTGGTTCATCTTCTCCGAGGTGATGTTCTTCGGCGCGTTCTTCGGTGCGCTGTTCTGGCTGCGCGTGCACGCCGTACCCAACCTCGGAAGCATCGAAAACGCGCTCATCTGGCCTGACTTCAAGGCGATCTGGCCGAGCGTGCAGGCCGGCGTCACCGCCTCGCCGGCGGGAACGGTCGAGCCTTTCACGACCATGGGCCCGTGGCCGCTGCCGACGATCAACACCGCGCTGCTGCTGAGCTCGGGCGTCACGCTCACGATCGCCCACCACGCGCTGATCGCCAACCATCGCGGCCGCGCCATTGCCTTCATGTGGCTTACGGTGCTGCTCGGGATCGGCTTTCTCTCGCTGCAGGCCTTCGAGTACACGCACGCCTACAGCGAACTCAACCTCAAGCTCAGCTCGGGCGCCTACGGCACGACGTTCTACATGCTGACCGGCTTTCACGGCTTTCACGTGTTCGTCGGCATGCTCATGCTGCTCTTCATCACGCTGCGCCTGCACCGCGGGCACTTCACGCCGACGCGCCACTTCGGCTTCGAGGGCGCGGCCTGGTACTGGCACTTCGTCGACGTCGTCTGGCTCGGCCTTTACATCGTCGTCTATTGGCTCTGAGCTCAGGCGCCGACGGGTATGCCGGTCGGGTGGATCCAGCCGAGCTTGTAGCTGACGAGCAGGAACACGAACAGGAGCACTGACAGGCCGATGCGCCAGGCCAGCGCGCGCATCATGGTGCCTGGTCGCGCCGGACCGCCACGGCCACCGCGCAACATCGACACGCCGGCCACCGCCAGTGCAGCAAGGATCAGAACGAACGCAATCGCGATGACGATCTTCATGGTGCGAGATTACCCCCTTCGGGCGCAAGCGACATGACGCTCGCGATGCCGACTCCGACCGCGCCGGCCCGGCGCGTGCTCGTGCTCGTCGCTGCGCTGGCCGCAGCGGGGATCACAGCGCGGCTCGGAGTGTGGCAATGGGACCGCGCGGTGCAGAAAGTGGCGCTGCAGGCGACGCAGCTTGGCGGCGCCGACCTGCCCGCGGTCGGCGCGCAAGAGGTCGCCATGGCGGCGCAGAGCGCATCAGACCTGCTTTATCGACGCGTGCACCTGCGCGGCCACTGGCTGCCCGAGCGAACGGTCTACCTCGAGAACCGGCAGATGAACGGACGACCCGGCTTCTTCGTCGTCACGCCGCTGCAGTGGAGCGGCGGTGCGCTGCTCGTGCAACGTGGCTGGGCGCCGCGCGACAACGACGAGCGCACGCGCCTGCCGACGCTCGTCACGCCGACGGGCGAAGTCCACGTCTCCGGCCGCATCGTTCCACCGCCTTCGAGGCTTTACGAGTTCAACGCCGCGGCATCCGGCGTGGTTCGCCAGAACCTCGACCCCGCGAGCTACTCGCGCGAGATCGGCCTTGCCTTGCTGCCGGTCTCGGTGCTGCAAGACGATGCCTCGGCTGCTGACGCTCTGCTGCGTCATTGGCCGGCGCCAGCGGTCGACGTCCACAAGCACTACGCCTACGCGGCCCAGTGGTGGGCGATGAGCGCGCTGATTGCGGGCCTGTATGTCTGGTACCAACTCATCCGGCCTCGCCTTGACCGTCATGCACGCTGAATCGTTCGCCAAGGCTGTGCACGCGATGCCCGAGCCGGCACTCGGCGACAAGCGGCGCACCCGACTCGGGCGGGTGAAGATGCTGCTCGTGCTGCTGCTCTGCGCGGCGCCGGTGATCGCTTCGTACGTCACCTACTTCGTCGTTCGCCCCGCGGGACGGACCAACCACGCCGATCTCGTCGAACCGGCGCGGCCGTTGCCGTCAGCGGGCGAACTGGCGCTCGCCGACCTGGATGGCAAGCCGGTGGACCCCGCATCGCTCAAGGGGCAGTGGCTGCTCGTCGTCGTCGCCGGGGCGGACTGCGACAAGCGCTGCGAGGAGGCGCTCCTATTGCAACGGCAATTGCGCGAGACGCTCGGCAAGGAGAGGGATCGGGTCGACAAGCTGTGGCTGATCCCTGATTCGCGGCCCGTGCGCCCGCAGGTCATGCAAGCCATCTCTGCTGGCACGCCGGCGACGGTGCTGCGTGTGCCGCGCGAGGAGCTCTCGCGCTGGCTTTCGCCGGCGCCCGGCCATGCGCTCGAAGATCATCTGTACGTCGTCGATCCGATGGGGCAGTGGATGATGCGCGCGCCGGCCGAACCCGACCCGGCCAGGTTCAAGCGCGACATCGACCGGCTGCTGCGTGCATCGGCCTCGTGGGACCGGCCGGGAAGGTAGGGCATGAACGGCCAAGCCTTGTACGACCTGGCGCCGGCTGCGCACATCGCGCTGCTGGGGCTGGCGCTGGCCACCGGCCCGCTGGCCTGGGTCTGGCTGCGTCAGCGCGACATGGCGCCGGCTGCCCGGCTGCGCGCGCTGACCTGGCTGGCGCTGTTCCTGACCTTGGACCTCGTCGTCTTCGGCGCCTTCACGCGGCTCACCGATTCGGGCCTCGGCTGCCCCGACTGGCCCGGCTGCTACGGCAACGCCAGCCCGCTCGGCGCACAGACGCAGATCGACGCCGCGCAGGCCAGCCTGCCCAGCGGTCCGGTCACCCAGGGCAAGGCCTGGATCGAGATGATCCACCGCTACCTCGCCACGGCCGTGGGCGTGCTGATCGTCGTCCTCGCGGCGGCGAGCTGGTCAGAGCATCGACGTGTCGCTCGCGCCGGCGCGAGCACAGGCGTCTCGCCGTGGTGGGCCACGGCGACCTTGCTCTGGGTCTGCCTGCAAGGCGCCTTTGGCGCGCTCACGGTAACGATGAAGCTGAACCCGGCCGTGGTCACCGCGCACCTGCTGGGCGGCATCGCGCTGCTAGCACTACTCGCCGCGCAAGCGCAGGGTTACGGACGTGAGCGGAATGTCCTTCCGCACAGCCTTCGTGCCGGCACGCTCGCGGTGCTTGCACTCAGCATCGCCCAGGTCGCGCTCGGCGGCTGGGTTTCGACGAACTACGCCGTGCTCGCCTGCACCGACTTTCCGACCTGCCAGGGCTCGTGGTGGCCGGCGATGGAGTTCGGGCAGGGCTTCGCGCTGCGGCGCGAACTCGGGCAGACGAGCGACGGCGCATGGCTGCCATTCGCCGCGTTGACGGCGATCCACTATGCACATCGGTTGCTTGCCTACGCGGTGCTCACGGTCATCGCACTGCTGTGCTGGCGCGTCGCCGTCGCGGCGCGCCGGCTGCCTTGGCTCGGGCGCTGGGTGTGGGCACTGGCCGGCGTCGCGCTGTGGCAGTTCGCGAGTGGCCTGGCCAATGTCCTCCTCGGCTGGCCGATCGCGGCCGCCCTCGCACACACGGCGGGGGCCGCGGCCCTCGTCGCGCTGCTGGTGTCGCTGCTGGCGCACGCCGGCGTGGCGCGGCCTGTTCCCTCTCTCCGTCGCGGCGCCGAACTGCAACCCGGCGCCGCCCACTAAGATTGCGATACGCCATGTCCCAAACCCTCGCATCGCCCGCACTGCTGAACGAAGGCGGCAGCGCTTCGCGCATCCGCCAGTTCTACGCGCTCACCAAGCCGCGCGTCGTGCAACTGATCGTGTTCTGCACCGTGATCGGCATGCTGCTCGCCGAGCCAGGCTGGCCCGACTGGGCGCTCGTGGTTCCGGCCAGCCTGGGCATCTGGCTGGTGGCGGCGGCGGCGGCCGCGTTCAACTGCCTGGTCGAGCGCACGATTGACGCGCGCATGATCCGCACCGCCTGGCGCGCCACCGCCAGGGGCCAGCTCACCGCTGCCCAAACGCTCGTGTTCGCGGCGGTGCTGTGCGCGGCGGGCAGCGCGCTGCTCTACGTCTTCGTCAACCCGCTGACGATGTGGCTCACCTTCGCCACCTTCGTCGGCTATGCGGTGATCTACACCGTGGTGCTCAAGCCGATGACGCCGCAGAACATCGTCATCGGCGGGGCGTCGGGCGCGATGCCGCCGGTGCTGGGCTGGGTGGCGATCCGCGGCGAGATCGGGCCCGAGGCGCTGATGCTGTTCCTGATCATCTTCCTGTGGACGCCGCCGCACTTCTGGGCGCTCGCCCTGTACCGGGTCGAGGACTACCGCAAGTCGGGTCTGCCGATGTTGCCGGTCACCCACGGGTCAGAGTTCACGCGGCTGCAGGTGCTGCTCTACACGCTGGTGCTGTTCGCGGCGACGATGCTGCCGTTCGCGATCGGCATGAGCGGCCTGATCTACTTGATTGCCGCGTTAGGGCTCGGCGCTCGATTCACCGCTCATGCGTGGGCGCTGTGGCGCCGGTACAGCGATGCGCTGGCGCGCAAGACGTTTCGCTTCTCCATCGTCTACCTCGCGCTGCTGTTCGCAGCGCTGCTCGCCGACCATTACGTGAGGGCGCCTCTTTGATGCAAGCGGTGAGTGCGCGTGGAGGGCTGCTGGCCGCCGTCTTGGTGGGGGCTGCGCTTGGCGGCTGCGACAAGCTCGGCGTGTCCGGCCAGCGCGCGGCCACGTTCAACGGCATCGACATCACCGGCGCGGAGTATGGCCGCGCGCTCGAGCTGCCGGACGCCGATGGCCGGCCGCGCACGCTGTCCGACTTCAAGGGCAAGGTCGTCGTGCTCTTCTTCGGCTACACGCAGTGCCCAGATGTCTGCCCGACGACGATGGCCGAGCTGGCGCATGTAAAGCAGTCGCTGGGCGCCGATGGCGAGCGCGTGCAGGGCCTCTTCGTCACCGTCGACCCCGAGCGCGATACGCCCGAGGTAATCAAGGCCTACGCGGCCAATTTCGACCCCAGCTTCGTCGCCCTGCGCGGCACGGCCGAGCAGACGAGCGCGGCGGCGCGCGAGTTCAAGGTGTTCTTCGCCAAGGCGCCGGGCAAGACACCGGGCAGCTACACGGTGGACCACACCGCCGGCTCCTACGTGATAGACCGCGAGGGGCGATTGCGCCTCTTCGAGCGCTACGGAACGCCTGCGGAGTCGCTGGCGTCCGACCTTAAGCAACTGCTCAAGGACGGCTGAGCGGGCGCGTCAGCCGGCGGGCACTTCCAGTGCCTTGCGCATCTTCTTCATCGCCGCGACCTCGATCTGGCGGATGCGCTCGGCGCTGACGCCGTACTCGGCGGCCAGCGCGTGCAGCGTCATGCCGCCCGAGGTGTCGTCGTTGACCTTGAGCCAGCGCTCCTCGACGATGCGGCGGCTGCGCGCATCGAGTGTGTCCAGCGCCAGCGCGATGCCGCTGCCGGCCAGCCAGTCACGCCGGTGGGCCTCGATCACGCGTGTCGGTTCGGTGCTGTCGTCGGCCAGGTAGGCGATGGGCGCGAAGCTCTCTTCGCCGTCGTCGCTGTGCGGCTCGAGCGCGACGTCGCCGCCCGACATCCGCGTTTCCATTTCCAGCACTTCCTCGCGCTTGACGTTGAGCCGGCTTGCCATCGTGTCGACCTCGCCCTGCGTCAAGCTGCCGCGGTGGGAGTCGACGTCGGCCGCATCTTCCTTCAGGCTCTGCTTTATCGAGCGCAGGTTGAAGAACAGCTTGCGCTGCGACTTGGTCGTGGCCACCTTGACCATGCGCCAGTTCTTGAGGATGTACTCGTGGATCTCGGCCTTGATCCAGTGCAGCGCGTAGCTGACCAGACGCACGCCCTGGGTCGGATCGAAGCGCTTGACGGCCTTCATCAGGCCGACATTGCCTTCCTGGATCAGGTCGCCGTGCGGCAGCCCGTAGCCCAGGTATTGGCGCGCGACCGACACCACCAGGCGCAGATGAGACAGCACGAGCTTCCCGGCCGACTCCACGTCGCCATGGTCGCGCAGCCGCGTCGCGTAGGTCGTCTCTTCCTCCTGCGTCAGCAGGGGAATGCGGTTGACGGCGGCGATGTAGGCGTCCAGATTCCCGAGCGGCGGGACGAGCGCCCACGCATCGCGCGTGACGAGGGCTGAAGAGCGCAGGGCGGGACTTGCAGTAACGTTCATGGAGGTATCAGACAGGCCGAAACCGTTTTTGTTCCCCAATATTAGCACTCTCCGTGTGAGAGTGCTGACTCAACGATGCGATGCGGTTCGCCTGTCGGGTGGCGCAGCAACGAGACCGAGATCTGCATCCACACCGCTCGTGCGTCGGAGGCCAGCAGGCGCTTATGGCGACGGTACAGCGGGAACTCGCCGGCGATCAGGCGATCCTGGATCTCGATGTCCTTGGGCCAGTCTTGCGGGTGCGCGAAGTCGCGCACCGCCATGCCGAGCATGCTCTCTCCGCTTTAGCCCTGCATCTTGCAAAGAGCCGGGTTGGCCTGCATCACGCGGCCGTTGAGTCCGCTGTAGATGATGCTGATCGGCATGGGGTTCAGGATGTTTCGAAGGCGCTGCTCGCTCCCGCGCAGCGCGCTCTCCGTCTGCGTGCGCTCGCGAATATCGCGCTCGAGCTCGGCCGTGCGCTCGTGCACCGCGGTTTCGATCAGGCGGGTTCGCCCGGTGACCGTCGGCAGCAGCGTGCCCAGCATCGCGGCCGCCAGCAATTCGATCAGCGAGTTCGGGATCAAGTCGGCGCGCCTGGCCACGCGCAGGCCACGTGGATCGGCGCGCGCCCGGATGTCCCGCTGGCGGCCGGCGTAGTGCAGGCTGTGCATCTGAACCAACGCGTTCGGCTGGGCCTTCGTGCACCGCTCATTGCCGGCCAACACCCGGCGTTCCGCGGCCGCGTCGGCGTCGACGACGCACCGGCGCAGGAAGGTCGGCAATGACTTGCCGATCTCGCCGAGTACAGCTTCGGGCCGCAGCGTGAAGAACACCAGGCCGGCGGCGTCGGAGAGGCGGCCCTGAGGCGTTGCCGGCTCGCCGCGATAGAGCGGGTAGACGAGTCCGACGCCGGTCTCGTCCGTCGTCGGATGGGTGAGCCGAAAGCCGGCGTTCGCAGCCACTTCGTCGCTCTGGCGCGCGCGATCGATAGCCTCGCGCACGGCGCCGAGCGAGCGATGGTTCAGCGTGTCAGCCGTCCCGATAGGTAGCGCAGCACCATTGCCGCGCCCAGGGCCAGCGCGCGGTAGCGCAGCGCGCACGCAAGCGCGATGCCGGCTGCCGGAAACAAGGGCGACGCCTGGGCTGGGTGCGAGACCCAGAGCAGCGCCAGCCCGCCAGCGACTGCGTAAGCCAGGGCCGTGCCCAGGGCAGGCATGAGGGAGCCCAAGCAGAGCGTGGGTCGGCCAGCGTCGGTGGGCACGCTCGAAGTGAGCGTTCCATCTCCGGCCGCACCACGGTGTGCGGGCCCGGCAGCAGGAGGCGCGAGCCTAGCACCAGGAATCGACGGTGGCACGACAAACCGACTCGTCGCCAGGCCCAGCACGCGCAATCGCTCGCACGGCAGACGGATTCGACTTCACTCTTGACTCAAGGGACGGTGACCGCCCGCCGATACTGCTCAGGAGAGATGGTCGTCTTGCCGCACGCACGCGCATGCTCGGCCGGCGGTCCCCCTGCGGAAGAGGCTCCCCGAGATGCAACTCAACAACACGCTGACATGCCGCTTACCAAGGCGCGTTCTCGCGAACCTGCCATGGTGCCGCGCACTGATGCCGGCAACGACCCCGCTCATCGCCATGGGTTGGCTTCGCCGCGCATCGGCCCGCCCGTCCTCGACCCCGGCCCGCTCACCAGCGCCGGCAGGCGCCGCCTAGGCATGGGGCGTCGTGATGCAGGCCGCCCTGGTCGGCGGCATGCCCATCGTCGCTCAAGCACAGGCAATACCTGACGCTGGCAGCTTGTTGCGCGAGAACAGGCGCAACGCCCCGGCGCCGCCCCCACACCCGCGCCGCCGTTGGCGCCCGCACCGGCTGCGAGCGCGCCCAGCTCGGAAATCGTGTTCACGGTCACGGCATTTCGCATCCACGGCGCGACGCTGGTACCCGAAGCCCAGTTGCAGGCCGCGCTGGCGCCCTGGCTCAACCGCCCAATCACGTTCGCGGAGCTCGAGCAGGCCGTTGAAGCGGTGGCCGGCGTCTACGGCGAACAGGGCTGGTTGGCGCGGCCGCAGTTGCCGGTGCAGGAACTGAGCGACGGAGTGGTCACGATCAACGTCACCGAATCCCGCCTCGGCCAAGTGCGCATCGATGACGGCGGACTGATGCTCGGCTTTGACCGCGAGCGGCTCACGCAAGCCGCGACGGCGCGCCAGCAGCCGGGCCAGCCACTGCGACCGGAAGATATCGAGCGCGCGATCAGCCTGCTCAACGAGACGCCTGGCCTGCGCGCGGGGGCCGTGCTGGCCGCGGGCCAGTCGCCGGGCGAGACCGACATCGTTCTCCTTCCGGTCGACCAGCCCTTGTGGAATGGAAGCGCCCAGCTCGACAACGAGGGCGTGCGTTCGACGGGTGCCGTGCGGCTCAGCGGCAACGTCGCGCTCAACAGCCCCAGCGGCATCGGCGACCAGCTGCTCCTCAGCGGCAACACCAGCGGCGCGGGCAACGAATACGGCTGGCTCTCGTACAGCCTGCCGCTGGGCAACGACGGTTGGCGCGTCGGCGCCAATGCCTCGGCGCTGCAGTATCGGCTGGAGGGCGAATTCGCCGCTCTCGGCGCCTACGGCAGTGCGCAGACCTTTGGCCTTTACGCGAGCTATCCGCTTCTTCGTACACGCCTGCACAGCCTCACGCTGACCCTGGCCCTGGGCAAGCGCGACTTCCTGAACAAGGCCAGCGGGCAGGTCGTTTCGGACAAGCGCCTGACCGGCGTCGGCGCCGCGCTCGGCGGCAACGAGGGAGACTTCTGGGGCGGCGGCGGGTTCACGTCGTGGGGAGCGAACCTGAGCAGCGGTGATGTCAAGCTCTCGGCCAGTCCGGCCTACGAGGCTGCCGACGCCGCCGGCCCACGCACCGCGGGCCGCTACACGCGTCTCGCATGGAGCTTGGCGCGCCTGCAGCCGGTGAGCGAGCGCAGCGCGCTGTGGTTCTCTGGCAGCGGTCAGTTCGCCAGCAAGAACCTCGACTCGGCCGAGAAATTCAGCCTCGGCGGCTTCAATGGCGTGCGCGCCTATCCGAGCCTGGAGGGCACGGGCGATACCGGCTGGCTGGTCAATGCGGAGTGGCGCCTTTACTCGCAGCCCGGGCTGCAGTGGAGCGCGTACTACGACATCGGCCAGGTGCGCGTCAATCGCGACCAGGGCTTCGTCGGCGCGCCGACGCTCAACCACGTCATGCTCCAGGGCGTGGGCGTGGGGCTGAACTGGACGCAACCGGGGCGTTTTGCCGTGGTCGCCTTGCTGGCGCGGCGCGTGGGCAGCAATCCGCTGGCCAACCCGACGACCGGCAAGGACAGCGATGGCAGCATGCATACGTTTCGCGCCTGGATCGGGCTGGCCGCCTATTTCTAGCGCGCTGACCTTCGCCGCGCGCGGCAGGTGAGGCAAACTCCTGCCGATGAGCAATCTTCCCGAAGCCGACGCACCGCTGCTCGTGGCCTGCCTTTGCGCGGCCTGGTGCCGCACCTGCGACGACTACCGCGCGACCTTCGAGGCGCTGGCGCGCGAGTTCGGCAACCGCACGCGTTTCGTCTGGGTCGATATCGAAGACGAGGAAGATGCGCTCGGCACGGTGGACGTGGTCGACTTTCCGACCCTGCTCATCGCGCGTGGCGAGCAGGCGCGCTTCTTCGGCCCCGTGATGCCGCAGCCGCACGCCGCACGCCAGTTGGTGCAGCGCGCGCTGGAGGATGAACTGGGCGCGCTGACCGATGCCGCGCTGAACGGCCTGCCGGCGCGCTTAGGCGCGTTGCCCTAACGCCAGAACTGCGTCTCGCCATAGGTGGCCAAGGCGGCAGCCCCCTTGGGCATGGGCAACGAAGTTCCGCTCAGACGTTGAACAGGAAGTGCAGCACGTCGCCGTCCTTGACGACGTACTCCTTGCCTTCCGAGCGCATCTTGCCGGCCTCCTTGGCGCCGTGCTCGCCCTTGAAGGCGATGAAGTCGTCGTAGGCGATGGTCTGCGCGCGGATGTAGCCGCGCTCGAAGTCGCCGTGGATCACGCCCGCCGCCTGCGGCCCGGTATCGCCGACGTGGATGGTCCAGGCGCGCACCTCCTTCACGCCGGCGGTGAAGTAGGTCTGCAGGCCGAGCAGCTTGAACGCGGCGCGGATCAGCCGGGCGAGGCCCGGTTCGTCCTGCCCCATCTCGTGCAGGAAGAGCAGCTTGTCTTCGTCGGACATGTCGGCGAGCTCGGCCTCGGTCTTGGCGCAGATCGCCACCACCGGCGCCTGCTGGCCCTCGGCGTAGGCGCGCAGCTTGTCGAGGTAGGGGTTGTTCTCGAAGCCGTGCTCGTCGACGTTGCCGACGAACATTGCCGGCTTGGCGGTGATCAGGCAAAGGGGCTTGAGCACCACCAGCTCTTCCTTGCTGAACGCCACCGAGCGCACCGGCTGCGCTTGGTCTAGCGCTGCCTGACACTTGACGAGCACGTCGACCAGCCGCTGCGCTTCCTTGTCGTGGCCCGCCTTGGCCGCCTTCGAGTAGCGCAGAAGGCTCTTCTCGACCGTCGCGAGGTCGGCCAGGCAAAGCTCGGTCTGGATGACCTCAACGTCCGAGATGGGGTCGATCTTGCCGGCGACGTGGATCACGTTGTCGTCGTCGAAGCAGCGCACCACGTTGACGATGGCGTCGGTCTCGCGGATGTGGGCCAGGAACTGGTTCCCGAGGCCCTCGCCCTTGGACGCGCCGGCCACCAGCCCCGCGATGTCGACGAACTCGACCACCGCTGGCAGCACGCGCTCGGGCTTGACGATTGCGACCAGTGCGGCCAGGCGCGGGTCCGGCAACTCGACGATGCCGACATTGGGTTCGATCGTGCAGAAAGGGTAGTTCTCGGCGGCGATGCCGGCTTTCGTGAGCGCGTTGAAGAGGGTGGACTTGCCGACGTTGGGCAAGCCCACGATGCCGCACTTGAGACTCATGGGAGGGGCTTTCAGGAAGCGGGGGGAACCGGCAATTTTATGCGGCCAGGCGCGGCGGCCCGCCGAACGGCCTGCCCCGCGAGCCGAACGGCGCACGCCGCGGGGGGCGGCTCTCTACAATCGGCTCCCATGAATGGACTCGACGTCTGCGTGCGCGGTGCGGGAATCGTCGGCAAGTGCTTGGCGCTCTCGCTGGCCCGTCAGGGTCTGCAGGTGGCGTTGGTGCCCGATGCCGGCCCCGCGCGGGCCGCTGCGGCTGCGGATGTGCGCGCCTATGCCCTCAACGCAGCCTCGGTCGATCTTCTCAAGCGCCTGAAGGTCTGGGATGCCATGCCCCAGCGCTCGGTCACGGCGGTGCACGACATGCACATCGAAGGCGACGCTGCGGGGTCTGCGCTCGACTTCTCGGCATGGCAGCAGTGCGTGGGCGAGCTTGCGTGGATCGGCGACGTGCCCGCATTGGAGCGCCAGCTCGACGAGGCGGTGCGCTTTGCGCCGCACCTCACCGTGCTGGCATCGCAGACGGACGCCGGCATGCCGGCCGCGGCGCTGACGGCGCTGTGCGAAGGCAAGGCCTCGGCGACGCGCGGCGCGCTCGGCGTGCGCATGCAGCGCCACGACTACGGCCATCGCGGCATCGCGACGCGCGTCGTCGCCGAACAGCCGCACCAGAACTGCGCGCGGCAGTGGTTCCGCGCGCCCGACATCCTGGCGCTGTTGCCGCTGGATGCACCCGAGCCCGGACGCTCGTACGCCGTTGTCTGGTCGCTGCCCGACGAGCGGGCCGAGGCGATGCTGGCGCTGGACGATTCCGACTTCGAGCACGCACTCTTCGACGCCACCGGCGGAGCCTGCGGCGCGCTGCGCCTCAGTTCGCAGCGCGCAGCGTGGCCGCTGATGATCGCCAACGCCGAGGCCTGGTGCGGCCCCGGCTGGGTGCTGCTCGGCGATGCGGCGCACGTCGTCCATCCGCTGTCGGGGCAGGGCCTGAACCTCGGCCTCGCCGACGTGGTGAGCCTCGCGCGCGTGGTCGAAGAGCGCGAGCCGTGGCGCGCGCTTGGCGACGAGAAGCTGTTGCGCCGCTACGCGCGCGAACGCGCGGCGCCGACCTGGGCCATGGGCCGCGTCACCGACGGCCTATTGCAGCTTTTTTCCAGCGCGCAGCCCGGCGTGCAGGAACTTCGCAACCGCGGACTGACTCTGGTCAATCAGCTCACGCCGCTCAAGCGTTGGCTCGCACAACGCGCCCTCGGCTCCTGAAGAAAGAACACCATGCGAAAGTCCCTGCCCCTTCTTGCCCGTGCCGCAGGCGTGGCCGCCATGCTGGTGTGCCTGCAAGTCGCGGTCGCGCAAGAGGCCGTGATTCGCAAGAACATCGCCGAACGCCTGCCTGACTTCCCGAAAATCGATGAAGTCACGAAGACGCCCATCCCAGGCATCTACGAGCTGCGCATCGGCACCGACATCGTCTACAGCGACGAGCAGGGCAACCACCTGATCGAAGGCACCCTGGTCGACACGCGCACGCGTGCCAATCTGACCGAAGCGCGCATCGCCAAGCTGACCGCGATCGACTTCGCCAGCCTGCCGCTCAAGGACGCCGTCGTCTGGAAGCAGGGCACCGGCGCGCGCCGCATCGCCGTCTTCGCCGACCCGAACTGCGGCTATTGCAAGCGCTTCGAGCGCGACCTGCAGCAGGCTAAGGACGTGACGGTCTACACCTTCCTGATCCCCATCCTTGGCGGCGATTCGCCCGAGAAGGTGACCAACATCTGGTGCTCCAAGGACAACACGCGCGCCTGGCGCGACTGGATGCTCGACGGCAAGGCGCCGCTGAAGAGCCTGGGCAACTGCGAGACGCCGATGGCGCGCAACCTGGCGCTGAGCCGCAAGCACAAAGTCAACGGCACGCCGGCCATCGTGTTCGAGGACGGCACGCGCATCCCGGGCGCACTCAGCGCCGAGCAGCTCGAGAAGCATCTCGTGGCCAGCCGCACCAAGAGCTGAGAGACTGACAGCTTCCCAGCGCCTGACCGGCCGTTCGCGCGGCCCGCTCGCATGATCTCCTACCGCATCGACGTCGCCGATGTCCACGCGCACCTGTTTCGCGTCACGATCCGCATTCCGCGGCCCGCGGCCGAGCAGCGCCTGAGCCTGCCGGTGTGGATCCCAGGCAGCTACCTGGTGCGCGAATTCGCGCGCCATCTGTCCGGGTTGAAGGCAAGCCAAGGCGACCGCGATCTGGCATTGCAGCAACTCGACAAGGCGACCTGGCTTGCGCGCTGCAACGGCCGCGGAGTGCTAGTGCTGAGCTACCTCGTCTACGCCTTCGACACCTCGGTTCGCACGGCGTATCTCGACGCGCGGCGCGGCTTCTTCAACGGCACCGGCGTCTTCCTTCGCGTCCACGGGCGCGAGGGCGATGCGCACGCGATGCATATCGGCACCTTGCCTTCCGGCTGGGAGGTCGCGACGGCGATGCCGCCCGGTCCGCACAAGCATTGCTTCGTTGCTGCCGACTATGACGCGCTGGTCGATCATCCGGTCGAGATGGGGACTTTTTGGCGCGGCCGCTTCGATGCCGCCGGGGTGGCGCACGAGTTCGTCGTTGCCGGCGCACCCCCGGGCTTCGACGGCCAGCAATTGCTCGCAGACGCCAAGCGCATCTGCGAAACCGAGATTGCGTTCTGGCACGGCGGCGACGCGTGTGCGCGAGATGTGCCTTTCGAGCGTTATGTGTTCATGCTCAACCTCGTCGAAGACGGCCATGGCGGCCTGGAGCATCGCGCCAGCACGGCGCTGATCGCTGCTCGGCGCGACCTGCCGCGCCAGGGCGCGACCGAGCGCAGCGACGGCTACGTCAACCTGCTCGGGCTGATCAGCCACGAATACTTCCACACCTGGAACGTCAAGCGGCTGCGCCCGGCCGGCTTCGACCGGCTGGACTACACCCAGGAGAACTACACCGAGCTGCTGTGGTTCTTCGAAGGCTTCACGAGCTACTACGACGATCTGCTGCTCGTGCGCGCCGGGCTGATCGACGAAACGCGCTACCTCAAGCTCGTCGCCAAGACAGCGAGCGCCGTGTTGGCTACGCCCGGCCGCAAGCTGCAAAGCCTCGCCGAGGCGAGCTTCGACGCCTGGGTCAAGTATTACCGCAGCGACGAGAACACCCCCAACGCGACGATCAGCTATTACGCCAAGGGCGCCCTGGTTGCGCTGGCGCTGGACCTGCGCCTGCGCAGCGCCGGCCGCCGCGGGGCGTCGCTCGATCGCGTGATGCGCAGCCTGTGGGCGCGCAGCGGCGGCGGGCCGATCAGCGAAGCGGACATCCTCGCTGCGGTCGCGGATGTGGCCGGTGCTCACGGCGCCGCGCTGGCCGACGAATTGCAGGCCTGGGTCCACGGCACCGACGATCTGCCGCTGCCCGACCTGCTGGCACGAGCGGGTGTGCGCTGGCAGGCGCAAGCGCCGACGCTCGCGCAGCGCTGGGGCCTGCGCGTCAGCGAGAGCGCACTCGCCGGCGTCAAGATCAGCCACGTCCTGCGCGGCAGCGCTGGCGAACAGGCCGGGCTGGCCGCGGGCGACGAGTTGCTCGCCGTCGAGGGCTGGCGCGTGCGCAGGCTGGACGATGCCGCTGCGCTCGTGAGCGAGGGAACGCCCGCGCAGTTGCTGGTCTCGCGCGACCAGCGCGTCTTGTCGCTGAAGCTGGATGCTGCCGCGCGCAGCGCCAGCGAAGCCGGGCAGGGCACGGTGCAACTGGCGGTCGACGACAGCGCGGGCCGCGCCGCGCGGGCGCTGCGCCGGGCATGGCTCGCGGCCTGAAGGCGCTTCGCCCGCGCCGCCGCCTCGCCGCGGCAGCGCTGGTGCTGATGGTCATCGCGCTGCACCTGTGGGTGACGCGGTATGTGACGCAAACCATGGCCGACTGGGCCACCGCGACGCCGATGCCGCCGCGCATTGAAGTCGTCTACGTGCGCGAACTCGAGCTGGCGCCGCCTCCAGCCGCGGCTCCGGTGGTCGTTGCCCCCGCGCCGCGCCGGCCTCGCCCCAGTGCTGGCGCCGCGCCGGCTGCAGCGCGCGCGGCCTCAGCCCCGGCGGTGGCCGAGGCCGAGCCGAAGGCCGAACCCGCAGCGACCGAGCTTGCCGAAGCGGCCGCCACGCCGCCGCCGGCGGTCGAGCCCGCC
>CAIKUF010000170.1 GCA_903830565.1 uncultured bacterium
CCAACTTCTGCGGCCTGCACGCGAACGTGCGCGGCGAGGTGCGCCGCGTCGTGCACGGTGTGGCCGACGAACTGCTGCAGCGCATCGCTGCGCTTGGCGGCTTGAACGAGCCGCATTCGATCTTCGGCAAGACGGCGGCGCAGGCCTACGACGTCGCCGCCTACAAGTGCGCCGCCGACGAGCTGCTGGCGGCGCGCGGCGTGCGTCTGCTGTTCCACGCGATCGGCGCGGGTGTCGCGATGCGGGGCGCCGAAACGATAGACGCCTTGCTCGTCGAGACCAAGTCGGGCCGCGGGGCGATCCGCGCGCAGGTGTTCATCGACGCCTCGGGCGACGCCGACCTCGCGGCCTGGGCCGGCGCGCCGTGGGAGAAGGGCGACGAGGGCGGCGAACTGCTCTACCCGACGCTGATGTTTCGCGTCGCCAACGTCGACGACGCGCGCGCGGGCGAGGCCTGGCACGAGGTCGGCGAACGCATGGCCGACGCCGTGCAGCGAGGCTGGCGTTTCCCGCGCCAGGGCGCGATCCTGCGGCCGATGAAGCACGCCGGCGAATGGCGCGTCAACGTGACGCAGATTGAAGGCCGCCCAGGGCATGCCATGGACGGCACGAACGCCGAAGAACTCTCGGCCGGCGAAGTGCAGGGGCGGCGCCAGGTGATCGAGTTCCTGCGCTTCCTGCGCGCCGAGATGCCGGGCTTCGAAGGCGCGTACCTGCTCGACATCGCGCCCCAGGTCGGCATCCGCGAGACGCGGCGCATCGTCGGGCGAGCCATGCTGACGGCTGAAGACGTGCTTGGCTGCGCGAGCTTTGCCGACACCATCGGCGTCAACGGCTGGCCGCTGGAGCGGCATGTCGCCGGCGACGTGCTGTGGAGCTGGCCGCCGATTCCCGAGTCGCGCGGCTTCAACCAGTTGCCGTATCGCATGCTGGTGCCGCAACGCGTGCGCAACCTGCTCGTCGCCGGGCGCTGCGCGTCGATGACTTCGGCGGCGCAGTCGGCGGCGCGCGTCAGCGGCGCCTGCTTCGTGATGGGCGAGGCGGCGGGCTGGGGCGCGGCGCTTGCGCTTTCCGGCGCGACCGACCCTGGAGACATCGATATCGCGGCGCTGCAATCCGCGCTCGAGAGCGGCGGCGCCTACCTCGGGCGCGATGTCGCTTGAGGTATGAAGTTAGACCCCGCAGACCCACTGTCGGTCACCCCGCCGTGTCACCCCGCCGTTGCGAGCGCTACGTCTTTGCCGTACACTGTGTCGTGCTCACAATCTACGAGACCCCAACGTTCCTCGCTGAGGCCGACAGGATCTGGTCCACCGACGAACGTTTGGAGTTCTTCGCATGGATCGCCACTGAGCCTGAAGCTGGCTCCGTTATCAGGGGCAGCGGAGGTTGCCGAAAGGTCAGGTGGTCACGCCCCGGCATGGGCAAGCGAGGCGGCGCGCGTGTCATCTACTTCGTCCGCCTTGAAGCAGGTGATCTCTGCATGCTCCTCGTCTATCCGAAGGCCGAGCAGGACTCCATCCCCGGTCGCATACTGAAGGCAATCCGCCAGGAGATCGAAAATGACTTCTCGTAAGACAGTTACGGGGGCGCAATCGGGCCAAGAGCTAGGCCTGAAACTCTTGCAGTCCGTTCGCGAAATGAAAGCCAGGAAGTTTGGGCGTGCAACCCAGATCGTCGTCAACGAAGTTGTTCAGGCTCGCCAAAGCACGGGGCTGTCGCAGTCCGAGTTCGCGTCGGCTCTGAGCATCTCCAAGCGCACGCTACAAGAGTGGGAACAGGGCCGTAGGTCGCCGTCCGGCGCGGCTCAGGCGCTCATTCGCATCGCGAGAATGCATCCTGAAGTCGTACTCGAGGCGCTGGCCTGAAGCGTGGCCTAACCCCTCTGAGCCGGCCACGCAACGGCGTGCAGCTACGCGCCGATTAGCTCCATCGTTAGGCGTGATGAATCCGACCAAGACCCCCGAAGCCTGCACGTCGCTGGCCGACATCCGCGCCGAGATCGACCGCCTCGACCGCGACATCGTGCGCCTGCTCGCAGCGCGCCAGTCCTATGTGCTGGCCGCCGCGCAGTTCAAGCGCAGCGAGGCTGAAGTGACGGCGCCGGATCGCATCGAGCAGGTCGTCGCCAACGCGCGCTGCATCGCCGAGGCCGAGGGTGCCGATGCCGACATCGTCGAACGCGTCTACCGCGAACTGATCGCCGCCGGCACCGACGCCGAGCGGCAGGCGTGGAGGCAGCGATGATCGAAGTTGTCTGCACCGAAAGGCCGGCCAGCGCGGCCGATGCCGATGCGGCGCTCGCCGCCCTCGACGCCGCGCCCGGCGCCTGGCTCGGCTGCGACGTCGTCGCGCCTGGGCTGTTCCAGCGCGAAGCGAAGGTGGCGCTGGACCCTTTGCTCGCCTTCTATCTCGACGGCTGCCTGCTGCGCGTCGTCCCGCACGGCGACGTCGGGCGCGCGCTGGCCGAGCGCCTGGCGGCGCTGGCCGCGTTCGACCACGTGCAGGGGCGGCTCGAACTCCGCTTCGCGCCTGCCGACGTCGCGCCGCACCCGGCGATATCGCTGCTGCGCCGCTTTCTCGCCGCCTTCTCGGCCAAGCCGCCCGAGCTGGGCCTATACGGTGCGCTGGCGTTCGATTACTTTCGCCTCGCGCGCGGCGACGCCTTGCCTGACGACGGCCGGCGCCGGCTGGCGCTCTTCCTGCCGAGCCGAGTGCTCACGACCGGCGATGC
>CAIKUF010000171.1 GCA_903830565.1 uncultured bacterium
CACGCTCATAACATCACCCTCCAAGACCGCCCCGTGGACATGTGGACAGGCTCAAATGCAGCCTGCCCACATGCCCACCGGGCTCGACCACGAACCACGATTCTGACTGTTGGGTTCCACACCAAACGACGAGGGACCCCCTTGCTCGCGGTGTATTCCTTGAGCGCCGACTTCAGTTCGTTGGCGATGCCGATGTAGTCGACCACCAGGCCACCCGGCTTGTCCTTGAAGACACGGTTGACGCGGGCGATGGCCTGCATCAGGTTGTGGCCCTTCATCGGCTTGTCGATGTACAGCGTGTGCACGCACGGCGCGTCGAAGCCCGTCAGCCACATGTCGCGCACGATCACGAGGCGCAGCGGGTCGCTCGGGTTCTTGAAGCGCTTCTCCAGCCGTTTCTTCACGTTGGCGCTGTAGAGGTGCGGACGCAGCAGCGTCTTGTCGCTGCTCGATCCGGTCATCACGATCTTGACGGCGCCCAGCGAAGGGTCGGCGCTGTGCCACTCCGGCCGCAGCTTGACGATCCCGTTGTAGAGGTGGACGCAGATGTCGCGGCTCATGCCCACGAGCATGGCCTTGCCGGTCTGCGCCTTGTTGCGTTCCTCGAAATGCGCCACCAGGTCGGCCGCCACGCGTTCGATGCGCGGCTCGGCGCCGACCACCTTCTCCAGCGCCGCCCAGCGGCTCTTGAGCTTGGCCTGCTGGCTCTCTTCTTCGTCCTCCGCCAGCTCGTCTACCTCGGCGTCGAGGGTCGCCAGTTCGCCCTCCTTGAGGCCCAGCTTGGCCAGCCGGCTCTCGTAGTAGATGGCCACCGTGGCGCCATCTTCCTTTGCCTGCTGCATGTCGTAGATGCTGATGTAGTCGCCGAACACGGCGCGCGTGTCGCGGTCTTCGCCCGACACCGGTGTGCCGGTGAAGGCAACGAACGTCGCGTTCGGCAACGCATCGCGCAGGTGCTGCGCGTAGCCGACCTGGTAGCGATCGACGGTGGGCGCGTATTCGACCTTGTGCGCAGGAGCTTCACCGGCGCCGGTCGTCAGCACTGTCGCGAGATTGCCAAGAGAGGGACGCTGCTTGAGCGTCCTCAGCCTCGCCTCGAAACCGTACTGCGTGCGGTGCGCCTCGTCGGCGATGACGACGATGTTGCTGCGGTCCGAGAGCAGCGGAAACGCATCCTCGTCCTCGCCCGGCATGAACTTCTGGATCGTCGCGAACACGATGCCGCCGCTGGGGCGCTTGGCAAGCAGCGCCCGCAGCTCCTGCCGCGAGCCGGCCTGCACCGGCTGCTCGCGCAGCAGGTCTTGCGCCAGCGAGAACACGCCGAACAACTGACCGTCCAGATCGTTGCGGTCGGTGATGACGACGATGGTCGGGTTCTCCATCAGCGGCTCTTGCATCGCGCGCGCGGCGAAGCACGTCATGGTGATGCTCTTGCCGCTGCCTTGCGTATGCCAGACCACGCCGCCCTTGCCGCGCACGCCGGGCAGGCCGTCGGGGCGCGATGCCGCGATCACCTGCGTAATCGCCGCGCGCACGGCGTGGAACTGGTGGTAGCCGGCGATCTTCTTGACAATGCCGCCGTCGTCCTCGAAGAGCACAAAGAATCGCAGGTAGTCGAGAAGCGCTGCCGGGGCCAGCACGCCGCGCACCAGCGTCTGCAGATCATTGAACGGGCCCAACGGGTCCAGCGTCACGCCGTCGATCGTGCGCCAGGCCATGAAGCGCTCGCTGTCGGCCGAGAGCGAGCCGAGCAGCGCCTCGGTTCCGTCCGAGATCACCAGCAACTCGTTGTACTGGAAGGCGTCGGCAATCTGTTCCTTGTAGGTCTGGATCTGGTGGAACGCCTTCCACACGTCGGCGTTCAGGTCGGCCGGGTTCTTCAGCTCGATCAGCACCAGCGGCAGGCCGTTGACGAACAGGATGATGTCTGGCCGGCGCGTGTGGTGCGGGCCGGTGATGCTGAACTGGTTCACGGCCAGCCATTCGTTGCGCATCGGCGCGGCCCAGTCGACGAGCTTGACGAAGTCGCCGCGCGTCTCGCCTTCGAGCGCGTACTGCACCGGCACGCCGGTCACGAGCAGGCGATGGAACTGGCGGTTCGCCGCCAGCAGCACCGGCGTGCCCAGGTCCAGCACCTGCTTCACCGCATCGTCGCGCGCCGCCTGGGGCACGCCCGGGTTCAGCAGGGCGACGGCCTGGCGCAGGCGCGCCGTCAGCAGCACCTGGCGGTAGTCGCTGCGCTCGGGCGTGCTGGCGTCGGGCGCCAGATCAGGGCCGTAGCGGTGCTGGTAGCCCACGTCGGCCAACCAGCCCAAGGCCTCCTGTTCGAGCTGGTCTTCGGTCATGCTGCTGGGGCCTCCGGCGCTTAGCAGGTGCTTAACAAGATAAGCCGCAAGTCATTGATTTTTATGGACATTTGTCCAACGTCCGTCCTGTTCCGGCGATTGCTAAGCCCATGCTATGCCTTCGGCCGCAGGGTGTAGACATGGGTGCTGCCGACACGCTGCCGGTCCAGAAACCCATCAGGCTGGCACCACGTCTTCAGGCGGCGACGGCAACAGACTCGCCAAGAATTTCCCTCGCGTTCGGCTGCGAAGCCAACTAAACTACCGGCAAAGGACTGGGGATTCTCGGTCGACAACTGGCTCCGGCGAATGCCGGGGCCTTTTGTTTCCTGGCGCCATGATTTCGCGCCGATGTGCCGAACCCGGCACGGCAATGTCAGGGGAAGCACTTCAGCCCCCAGCCCATGAAGCGGCCGTTCTTCTGCAGGAATTTCGGTTTCACTGCTTCGAACGCGCGGTTGGGCTGACCCGGCTTCAACACCGACATGCCGATGGGCCGCGCCACCAGGTCGGCCAGTTGAAGCCCCGCCGAGTTGGACTTTTTGTCGGCGAAGATGACCTCGAAGTTCCACTGCTCGGCGTTGTAGTTGGCCCCGTCGCAGATGCGCCTGAACTCCAGTTCAAGGTCGTCGTCTTCGCTCTTGCCGCGCTTTTCCACCACTACGTGCACGGCCGGATTGCCTGTACCGCTCCCCGGCTTGGCAGGCCCGCTGCGCCATACGCCCCGCTGGGCCAGCAAACCGCACACGCGCTCCAGGCCGAAGCCCAAGGACAGGTGGTAGGGGTCGACCGGCGTCTTGTATTGCGCCTTGTGACGCGCCTTGTCGATCACCACACATACCAGGTCGAAAGGCGCTGCCTCGATCAGCGTGGTCAACTCGCCGAGGAATGCGTCCTTCAGCGCAGGTGTCTTCAGGAACGCGAAATCCCCCAAGTCCTTGCGGATGTCGCGCTCGTGCAGGATGACCTGGTCATGGCCGAAGTGCTGGAACTTGAACTGCTGCAGGGCCGGCGCGATCTGCGTGATGTAGTCGCTCTTCTTGACGATGAAGAAGGCCAGCACGAACAGCGGATAGTGCGGGTCGATGTTGCCCATGCCGGGCGAGCCGCTCTCGTCGACGAACACCATGGTGTCGGCGAACAGGCGTGTCATGCGATCGCCTCGGCTTCTGGCAGGCGCAGTTGGCCGGAGATCAGGCGGGGGAGCAGAGTGTCGCGGAGGTTACCGAGAACATGGATTCGCTCCATGTTCACTTCCATCGCCGCCCGCATCGGCCGACAGACTGACTCGAACGCTCCCATCACATCCCGAGGCGCCGTGACACACCGGAGCAGCGGTATGTTCCGGACGTTGAGCGCGTCCAAGATGGTTCCGACGTCAGTACGAAGCTGAATCTCTGCACGCATCGACTCGGACTGCAGCAACTCGATCAGATAGGTCGGGTAGGGCCACCCATTCCGCAAGCGAATTGCCGTCATGTTCCGTCCCATGGCGGCGCGGAAGCCCGCTGGAATCTGCGCCACAGCGCCGACTCTGCCAACGTTCGTAATCACGCAGTCGCCTTCAGTGGCCTCCGCTCTCGAAATCCATTTCGCGTAGTCCGCCTCGGAAACCACACTGACCCTGGACGTGTCCAGCAAGCCGTCATCGCGAATGTTGCTGAGTTGCAGGAACGGACGCCCCTCGGCGACGAACTCAGGCTTCTTGCTGTGCAGACAGTCGATAACCTCAGCGAGGGTTCCGATCGTTGCGATCCGCCACCCATTCGGGACCAGCCCCATCGCTGACTCCTCGAACCCATCCGGAAGCAAGGCCGCCGTGGCTTCGTCCATGCCGGCCGGCGCGAGGCCTTGGCTCTTGGCGCGAACGGGATCGAAATCGACGAACCACGACTTGAACAACGCCTGTGCGATGGCTTCGAGGGTGGCGTTGGTTTCGCGCAGGAGGGCGATGCGATCATCGAGCGTACTCAATGCTGCTTCGATATCAATCTGCTCGGCAGTAGGCGGCAGCTTGAAGGCATATGAGCAGATGCGACCTGGCGATGTGTGCTTGACGGTTGACCCGGTGGCCGTTGAGACCACCCAGTGTCGATAGTCAGCGCTGCGCATTAAGTAATGCAAGTACCCTGTGCGAACAGGCGCGCCTGGCTTCAATTGCACCAGCCCAATACGTTGGTTGTGCAGCCATAGCGTGCCTGGTGTCTCGGGCACGAGGCCGGCGAATCCAAGTGTGTCTGCGCCTCTGCTGAGGTCAGTCATCGTAATGACGAGGTCCCCGCCATTGAGAACGTAGTCGGGCGGAACCGGCCCGGAGTAGAACTTCGGCTTTCCAAGTTGAAAGCCACCACCGATGGCGAAGTTCCCCGGAGTCACAAGTTGGGGAGCCGTTGACTGATCGGTGAAATGCTCGCCCTTGAAAGCGAAGCCGTGCTTCACAGTGATGAGATCTTCGAGTCGCGCATCGACCCACTCAGAACTCATAACCCACCCCCACCGTCATCCACCCCCAACTCCCCCAACGCCCGCCGCAAGAACGCCTCCATCTCGCTGGCCGCCGGCAAAGCCAGCTGATACCGCGACACGAACAGCTTGTTCGTCATGCCGGCCAGCGCGTACTGCACCATCTCGTGGTTCTTCTGCGTACACAGCAAGATGCCGACCGGCGGCTGGTCGCCCTTGGTCATTTCGTGCTGCTGGTAGTAGCCCACATACGCGTTGAGCTGGCCCAGGTGCTCGTGGCGGAAGGCATCGTTCTTCAACTCGACCAGCACATGGCACTTCAGCACGCGGTGGTAGAAGACC
>CAIKUF010000172.1 GCA_903830565.1 uncultured bacterium
CAAGACCGCCCCGTGGACATGTGGACAGGCTCAAATGCAGCCTGCCCACATGCCCACCGGGCTCGACCACGAACCACGATTCTGACTGTTGGGTTCCACACCAAACGACGAGGGACCGCAAGAAGCCGGACGATGTGCTGTTCATCACCGCGGCGGAGCACTTCGTTAAAGGCAAGCGCCAGAACCACCTTACCGACGAGCACATCGCCAAGATCATCAAGACCTACCAGTTCCGCGAGGAAACGGCGCGCTATTCACGCCGCGTGGACATGGCCGAGATCGAGAAGAACGATTTCAACCTGAACATCTCGCGCTATATCAGTACGGCGGTGGGTGAGGCGGAGATTGATCTGGATGAGACGCACCAAAAGCTGGTGGCGATTGAAAAGGCGATTGCGGCGGCGAAGGACAAGCACAACGCTTTTCTGAGAGAACTGGATTTGAAACCGTTGCCATAGTCACTCACACTGACTGGTCCGCGCAGGCCTCGGCCTCAGCCTGCGCGAAGAAGGTCGCGGCATGCTGCTGCACCAATCGGTACAGCGTGGGCTGCTCCAGGCGGCGGCGCTCACAGTGAACAGGTGCGCCATCCGACGCCCGCCCGGGCTGCCGGCCGATGGCTTGCACGCAGGGCTCCCGAAGTGGCGAGCCCGCACGGTCTCAAGGCTTGCGCCGCGTCTCAATCGCGCCGAGTGCCGCCTACCGGCGGGTGCCTGCCTCTGTGGCGCGTCGTTCTAGCGATCGGTTGGCGGTTGCCTCCGGCACGACCTCGACGAGACGAGAAGCCAGGAAGCTCCCTGTCGTCACCGTCTGCTGATGGCCGAACGGCGACCTCCAGGTGTGCCCGCGAGGAGTCGCACCGACCCCCGCCGCTTTGGACCGCCCGTGCTTCGCCCGATTCACCCAGCCGCAACGGCCCGCTGTGCGAACTTCGGCCGGAACGCCTTGCACACGGCCTCGTCGGTCTCGATGTACGGCCCGCCGATGAGGTCGATGCAATAGGGCACGGCGGTGAAGATGCCGGGCATGGGCGGGTCTGCGGCGGGCAGGCCGGCCAGGGTCTCGGCGATGGCCTTGGGCTGGCCGGGCAGGTTGACGATCAGCGCCTTGTTTCGCACCACGGCAATCTGACGCGAGAGGATGGCCGTCGGCACGAAGCGCAGGCTGATCTGGCGCATCTGTTCGCCAAAGCCGGGCATCACCTTGGTCGCGACCGCGAGCGTCGCTTCGGGCGTCACGTCGCGCGGCGCGGGGCCGGTGCCGCCGGTGGTCAGCACGAGGTCGCAGCGGGCGGCGTCGACGAGTTCGCGCAGCGTCGCGGTGATGGTCGCCTCATCGTCCGCGATCAGCCTGGCTTCCCATGTGATCGGGTTGCGCAGCGCGCGCGCGAGCCAGTCCTTCAAGGCCGGCAGGCCCTTGTCTTCGTAGACGCCGCTGGAGGCGCGGTCGCTGATCGAGACGATGCCGACGCGAACGGGGTCGAAGGGGCTAGCCATGTCGGGTGTCCTCGCCCAGTTGGGCCTGCTTGATGAACTGGAACAGCTCGCGGTAGGCGCGGCCGCTGCGTTGCTCGGGGGCGGCCGCGGCGTCCTTGCGCGCGGCGCGGATCAGGCTGCGCAGGCGCTGCACGTCGCTGGCCGGGAACTCGGCCGTCCAGCTCGTGAGCGCATCGTCGCCTTCGATCATGCGGCTTCGCCACTGCTCGGCCTGGTGCAGCGTCAGCGCGTCCTTGGCCTGGCCCAGGCGCATCGCGGCCACGGCTTGGCGGATCGGCTCGGGGTCGGTGCGGCGCATCAGCTTGCCGATGAACTGCATCTGCCGCCGCCGGCCTTCGTGCGAGCGCGTGCGCTTGAATTCCTGCAACGCCGATAGCAGCGATTCGGGCAGCGCGAGCGCGGCGACGCGCTCGTCCGGCAGCGCGACCAGCGCTTCGCCCAGGTCCTGCAGCTCGTGCATTTCCTTCTTCAGCTGCGTCTTGCTGGGGCGCTGCGCGCTCGCGGCGTCATCGGCCGTGTCCGGCGTGTGGGTGATCTCGGACGGGGTCATGAAGGCGGTGCTGCGCGAGGTGCGCCGGTATCATAGCCGTCGCCCTGCGGGATCCTCCCGCGCGGCCTTTCCAAGGCGCCTTCATGCCCAGCCCCAAAGCTATCGTTCAACCCTCGTCGCCGCACGGCTTTGCCTACGACCGGTCGACTTTCCAGCGGCTGGTCGAAGACGCGCTCGCTTTCGCACGCGGCCTGGGCGCGAGCGACGCCGGAGTCGAAGTCTCCGAAGGCGCGGGGCTGTCGGTCTCGGTGCGCAAGGGCGAGATCGAACACGTCGAGCGCAACCGCGACAAGGCGATGGGCGTCACGGTCTACGTCGGCCAGCGGCGCGGCAACGCGAGCACGTCGGACTTCTCGCGCGCGGCGATGGAGCAGACGGTGCGCGCCGCGTTCGACATCGCCCGCTTCACCGCCGAAGACCCGGCCGCCGGCCTGCCCGACGAGGCCGACATGGCGCTGGGCGAAGCGGCAGAGCGCGACCTCGACCTCTGCCACCCGTGGCCGATCGACGCCGCCGAGGCGGCCGAGATCGCTCGCCGCTGCGAGGCCGCGGCGTTCGCGACCGACCGCCGCATCACGAATTCTGAGGGCGCTGGCGTGTCGGCCCAGCAGTCGCACTTCTTCGCCGGCAACAGCTGCGGTTTTCGCGGCGGCTACGCGAGTTCGCGCCACTCGCTGTCGGTCGCGCCCATTGCGTCGCTGCCCAAGCGCGGCGGCGTCGACATGCAGCGTGATGCGTGGTACAGCTCCGAGCGCGCGCCGGGCGAACTCGCCGCACCCGAGGCCGTCGGGCGCTACGCGGCCGAGCGTGCGCTGTCGCGCCTGGCGTCGCGCAAGATAGCGACCTGCGAAGTGCCGGTGCTGTTCGAGTCGACGCTCGCCTCCGGCCTGCTCGGCGCCTACGTGCAGGCGACGAGCGGCGGGGCGCTGTATCGCAAGTCGAGCTTCCTGACGGACAGCCTGGGCCAGCGCGTGCTCGCGAAGCACATCGACATCGCCGAAGACCCGCACATCCCGCGCGCCAAGGGCAGCGCGCCGTTCGACGACGAAGGCGTGCTCACGCGGCCGCGCAAGGTCGTCGACGCCGGCGTCGTGCAAGGCTACTTCCTCTCGACCTACTCGGCGCGCAAGCTCGGCATGCGAACGACCGGGCACGCCGGCGGATCGCACAACCTCACGCTGACGAGCCGGCTGACACGGCCCGGCGATGACCTCGATGCGATGCTGCGCAAGCTCGGCCGCGGCCTCTTTGTGATCGAGCTGATGGGCCAGGGCATCAACCACGTGACCGGCGACTATTCGCGCGGCGCGGCGGGCTTCTGGGTCGAGGGCGGGCGCATCGCCTACCCGGTGCACGAGATCACGATCGCCGGCAACCTGAAGGACATGTTCAAGGACATCGTCGCCGTCGGCGCCGACGCCTACACGATGGGCAGCCGCACGCTCGGCACGATGCTCGTCGGGCGCATGAAGGTCGCCGGCTCGTAGGCGCGCCGGGATAGACTAGCGAGCTAGGCGGCGCGGCCACAGGCTACGCCCACTTTGTGCTCAACCTTTCTTGGAGACACCATGACGCGTCCTCTCACCTTCGCCACTCGCGCCCTGTTCACCGCCCTCGTCGCCGCCGGTGCGATCGGGTCGGCGGCCGCCGCCGACATCAAGATCGGCGCCGCCGAGGCGCTGTCGGGCCCGGCTGGCCAGTACGGGCAGTCCATCCGCAACGGCCTGCAGTTGGCGGTCGACGAGATCAACGCCGCCGGCGGCGTGAAGGGCAACAAGCTTGTGCTCCAGGTCGAGGACGAGCAAGGCAAGAAAGAGCAGGCCATCGACGTCTTCAAGAAGCTGATCTTCCAAGACAAGGTGCTGATGCTGTTCGGGCCGACGCTGTCGAACTCGGCCCAGGCCGCCGACCCGATCGCGCAGGGCGCCAAGGTCGTGGTCTTCGGCACCTCGAACACCGCTGACGGCATCACGTCGATCGGTGACTATGTGTTCCGCAACTCGGTCACCGAGGCCGACGTGCTGCCCGAGACCTTGCGCGTTGCCCTCAAGCACACCGGCGCCAAGAAGGTCGCGGTGCTGTACGGCAACGACGACGTCTTCACCAAGAGCGGCTACGACGCCTTCAAGAAGGCGCTCGAGACGCTGAAGGTTCCCGTCACGACGACCGAGACCTTCGCCAAGGGCGACGTCGACTTCAAGGCCCAGCTCACCAAGATCAAGGCCAGCGGCGCCGACGCCATCGTCCTCTCGGCGTTGATCGCCGAGGGCGCGCCGATCATGGTCCAGGCCCGTCAACTCGGGCTGGACGTGCCCTTCATCGGCGGCAACGGCATGAACTCGGTCAAGATCTTCGACCTGGCGAAAGAGAAGTCCGACAACCTGTGGGTCGGCAGCCCGTGGGCTCTCGGTAGCCAGACGAAGGAGAACCAGCACTTCGTCGTCGCCTACACGCAGAAGTACAAGTCGGCGCCTGACCAGTTCGGCGCGCAGGCCTACGACGCAGTGGCCATCGTCGCCGCGGCGCTGGGCAAGATCAAGCTCACCGGCAACCTCGACACCGACCGCCAGGCGCTGCGCGATGCGCTGCCGGCGGTGACGCACACCGGCGCCACGGGCCCGTTCAAGTTCCGCCAGACGACGAACAAGGATGGCAAGCCCGCGGGCTACGACGCGCAACAGGCAGCGATCGTCAGCGTGACCAAGGGCGGCAAGTACTCGATCGAACAGTAATCGTCGGTTGGGCACGATGCTCGAACAACAGCTCGTCAACGCCCTTTCGCTGGGCAGCGTCTATGCGTTGTTCGCGCTTGGCTTCACGCTGGTGTTCGGCGTCCTCGGGGTGATCAACCTCTCGCACGGCGCCGTCTTCATGATCGGCGCCTACATGGCGCTGCAGTCGGTGACCAAGCTCGCCTTTCCGCTCTGGGCGGCGCTGCTCACGGCCTTCGTCGTCAGCGGCGCGGTGGGCCTCGCGATCGACCTGCTGGTGCTCAAGCCGCTGCGGCGGCGCAATGCGCCGCACCTGATCCCGATGATCGCCACCATCGGCATTGCGATCTTCTTCAACAGCGCGTCGCAAGGCGTGTTCGGGGCCGAGAACCTTCGCTTCCCGAGCGATCTGCTGCCCGACGAGCAACTGCACTTCGCCAACGTTCAGGTCAGCGTGCTCGAGGTCGCGATCATCGGCCTGTCGTTCGCGCTCATGGCCGGCCTGCTGCTCGTGCTGCGCAAGACGCGCCACGGGCGTGCGTTGCGCGCGATCGCCGAATCGCCGAAGGCAGCAGCGCTGCTGGGCATCAATGTCGAAGGCTTGTTCCACCTGACGTCGACAATCGCCGCGGCGCTCGGCGGGTTGAGCGGCGTGCTGATCGCGCTCTACTCTAACGCCGTGTTTCCGCTGATGGGCCAGCCGATGCTGCACAAGGGCATCGCGGTCATCATCCTCGGCGGCATGGGCGACATCCGTGGCGCGCTCATCGGCGGCCTGTTCCTCGGCTTCGCCGAAGTGATGTCGGTGGCCTACATCGGTTCGACGATGCGCGACGCGGTGGCCTTCGGCCTGCTGTTCATCGTCCTGCTGCTCAGGCCGCAAGGCATGTTCGGAAAAGTGCTCGAACGCAAGGCCTGAGCCTGTGGAATGGTTCGATAACTTCTGGCAGGTCTACAGCAACCTGGTGCTGACGATCGGCATCAACGCGCTGCTCGTCTTGTCGATCTGGCTCACGCTCTCTTGCGGCCTGCTGGCGATGGCCAATGCCGCGTTCATGGGCATAGGCGCGTACACGGCGTCGATCATGACGATGAGCCTGGGCGCACCGTTCCCGCTCGCGCTGGCCGGCGGCATCGCGGCGCCGGTCGTCGTCGCCCTCGCCATCGGCGGCCCGACGCTGCGCCTCTCGGGCGTCTACCTCGCGATGGCCACGCTCGGTTTCGGCGAAGTGGTGCGCGTGCTGATCCTGAATGCCGAGTCGCTGACCGGCGGCGCGCTCGGCCTGAACGGCATTCCGCAGCTCACGCGCTGGTGGCACGTGGCGCTGGCGCTGGTGGGCACGCTCTTGATCCTGTGGCGCATGAGGCGCTCGCGCATCGGGCGCGCGTTCGAAGCGATCAAGGAGGATGCGGTCGCCGCGTCGCTGATGGGCATCGGCGTCATGTCGCACAAGATGCTCGCGTTCGCGCTCGGCGCCGGCATCGCCGGCCTGGCCGG
>CAIKUF010000173.1 GCA_903830565.1 uncultured bacterium
CCCTCCAATACCTGGGGCCTGCTACCCGGCGCTCCGACGCCTACCGGGACGGGACTCTCACCCGTTGGACATGCGCAGCATGCAGCAACTCCCACTCGCCCCTGCGGGTTCAGTCGAGCTTTTGCTTCGTGACGCACCATGGGACGATTTCTTCACCCGCCAGTTCCGGGACGGGATACGGCCGGTCGCGGAGCCGAACAACGACGCGGTGATCGTGAACGCGTGCGAATCGGCGCCCTATCGCCTGACCCGCGGCGTGCAACTGCGCGACAAGTTCTGGATCAAGGCGCAGCCGTATGCGCTGCAGTTCATGATGGACGGCGACCCTTTCACCGAGCACTTTATCGGCGGTACCGTCTATCAGGCGTTTCTCAGCGCCGAGAGTTATCACCGCTGGCATTCGCCAGTCTGCGGCCGTGTCATCAAGACCCGGCTGATCGAGGGAACCTACTATTCCGAGACGCTGGCCGAAGGCGCCGATACCGCTGGGCCGAACGACTCGCAAGGGTATATCGCCGAGATCGCTACCCGCTGCCTGATCTTCATCGAAGCGGACAACCCCGACATCGGGCTGATGTGCTTTATGGCCATCGGCATGGCCGAGGTTTCGACCTGCGACATTCGCGTTTACGAAGGCCAGCACCTGAACAAGGGCGACGAGATCGGGATGTTCCATTTCGGCGGCTCGACGCACTGCCTGTTCTTCCAGCCGCAAGTGCAGCTCGAGTTCGATCTTCACGGGCAGACGCCGGGGCTCAGCAGCTCGAACATTCCGCTTAACGCCCGGCTCGCGACGGTATCGCGGCGTGGACGGTAAAGGGCTGCGCAGGTGACCGCCTGCGAGGGTTGAAGTGGTCTGTACCTTCGGGTGGCGGCAAAGTCAACGCGAGCCGGGGCGGCCCGGCCCGGCGTGCGCACAAGCGGCAGTCATGAGCACTCGATATCGTCTGCGGGTTCACGCCAGTTTGGCGGTTGCGGCGCTGTGGGCGGCTGCGCCACTGGCCTGGAGCCAAAGCGCTGCCAGCGACGATGCGCCGCTCGGTTCCGGCGACGTGAGCGGCGTCGGCAAGATCGCCAAGCTGCATGACAACATCCGCCGCGCCCAGGCCCGCGAGTCGCTGTACCAGGAAGTCTCGGATGTCTACGCCGACTACACCAAGGCCAAGGCGCGCCTGGCGGCGCAGACCAAGGTCTCGCACTCGATGGACGTGAGCGTCCTGCAGCAGTGGTGCTTCTCGAACGGCGGAAGCCCGGCCTTCCAGTTCTGCGCCAGCCCTTCGATCGACTGGACCGTGTTCACGAGCAAGCAATGGGGCACGGGGTCGGTGCAGGTGGCCTACAACGCGATACCGAACTACCCGACGGCGCAAGACGCGGCCGACATCCAGTCCAAGCTCGGCCTGGTCACGCCGATCAACGACTGGCCCAGCCGGACCATGAACTTCGCGCAACTCACGTACACGCAGGCGGCGCCCGACAACAAGTGGTCGCTGAAGGCCGGGCAGTATCCGCTCTACAACTTCGACGGCAATGCCTATCTCGGCAACCAGCAACAGAACTTCAACAACTACTTTTTTTGCAGAATGCGTCGCAGTCCTACCTGTCGACCGGATTGGGCGCTTACGTGCAGTTCAACGCGACCCCCAGCGTGCAGTTTGCGGCGGGCTTTCAGGGCGCCAACAACCCGCTCGGGCAGACCTTCTCCGGAAAAGGCTTCAACGACGACTGCTGCGCTTGGTTCGGCTACGTCCAATGGGCGCCCCGCTTTCCGGGCTTGGGCAGCGCGCAGTATTCGTTCTCGTATTTCGACACGCCGAGCATCCCGGCCCGGCCCGCCACGCGCGGCTGGTCGGTGAACGCCGTGCAGAACCTCAACGCAACCTGGGCCGTGTTCGCGCGTGCCAACGGCGCGAACGGGTATGTCACGCCGATCAAGAACGCCTACGCGCTCGGGGTGGCGATGAACAACCCCCTGCACCGCGCGTCGACCGGCCAGATCGCGATCGCCGTCGGCCGGAGCGACGTCGCCGGCGCGCCAACCTATCCGGCCGGTGCCCGCGACGAAAAGGCCATCGAGGCGTACTGGAACTGGACGTTCTTCGGTGGCCTGCTGCCGACGCCGTCGGTGCAGGTGATCTTCGACCCGGCGCTCAACCCGACCAAGAACACCGTGTCGGTACTGTCGCTGGGCGCCCCGTTCATGTCCTGAGCGATCTGCTCATCAATCTCACGGAGGGTTTTTTTATGCCACGCAACGTCACGGTCGCCGCCACGCAGATGAAGTGCACGTGGGACATCGACGACAACATCGTGCGCGCCGAGCGGCTGGTTCGCGACGCGCACGCCAAGGGCGCGCAGATCATTCTTCTGCAGGAGCTGTTCCTGACGCCCTACTTCTGCATCGACGAGGACATGCGCCACCTCGAGATCGCTGCGCCGGCCGACGACAGCCCGCTGATCAAGCACTTCCAGGGCGTCGCGAAGGAACTCGGCGTCGTCCTTCCGCTGTCGTTCTTCGAGAAGGCGAACCACGCCTACTTCAACTCGCTGGTCGTCATCGACGCTGACGGAACGGCGCAGGGCGTGTACCGCAAGACGCATATTCCGAACGACATCGGCTACCAGGAGAAGCAGTTCTTCAAGCCGGGCGACACCGGCTTCAAGGTCTGGGACACGCGCTACGCGCGGATCGGCGTCGGCATCTGCTGGGATCAATGGTTCCCGGAGACGCAGCGCTCGCTCGCACTGATGGGCGCCGAGCTCATCTTCCACCCGACGGCCATCGGCTCCGAGCCGGGCGTCGAGGGCTACGACAGCCAGCCGCACTGGACGCGCGTGCAGCAGGGCGCAGCCGGCGCCAATCTCACGCCGGTCATCGCGTCCAACCGCATCGGTACTGAGACCAGCCGTTATGTCAAGGATCTCGCGATGACGTTCTACGGCTCGGCGTTCATCGCCGACCAGACCGGCGCGCTGGTGGCCCAGGGCGACCGCGCCAGCGAGACCTATCTGCTGCACACGTTCGATCTCGATGCGATCGCGCAGCAACGCGACTGGTGGGGCATCTTCCGCGACCGCCGCCCGGAGATGTACGGCACGCTGCTGACCTCCGATGGCAAGAACCGGTGGAACATCAGGAGTTGACATGGAACCGACCACCCTCGCCAGCCGGCCGAGCGCCGATGGATTCTGGATGCCCGGCGAATGGGCGCCGCACGAAGCGGTATGGATGCTCTGGCCTTACCGGAGCGACAACTGGCGCGAGTCGGCGCGACCGGCGCAGCAGACCTACGCCGCCGTTGCCGACGCGATCGGCGGCGCGACGCCTGTCTTCATGGGCGTGCCGGAAGGCTTCGCGGCGCAGGCGGCGCGCGTTCTTCCCTCGACGGTAAGGGTGGTTGCCATGGAGAGCGACGACGCGTGGATGCGCGACGTCGGCCCGACCATCGTCATCAACGACCGCGGCGAGCGACGCGGAGTCGACTGGATCTTCAACTCCTGGGGCGGCCTCAAAGGCGGGCTCTACTACCCGTGGGACAGGGACGAGCAGATCGCGCTGCAGGTCTGCGCGCATCATGGCTTCAAGCGCTACCAGGCGGCTTTCGTGCTCGAGGGCGGGGCGATCCACACCGACGGCGACGGGACGCTGCTGGTGACCGAGGAGGTGATGCTCAACCCGGATCGAAATCCCGCGTTGACCAAGGAGCAGATCGCGGATCTTCTGCGCGACTATCTCAACGTCGACAAGATCGTCTGGCTGCCGCTCGGCGTCTATCGGGACGAGACTTCCGGGCATATCGACAACATGTGCTGCTTCGCGCGCCCGGGCGAAGTCATCCTGACCTGGACCGACGACGAGAAGGACCCGCAGCATGCGCGGTCGAAGGCGGCGCTTGAGGTTCTGCAGAAGGAGACCGACGCCAAGGGCCGCTCATTCAAGGTCAACCGCATCCAGCAGCCGGGGCCGCTGACGATCACCGCCGAAGAGGCGGCGACGATCCAGGCGAGCCCGGGGATGGACCGCGCCGCGGGGCATCGGCTCGCCGGTTCGTACGTCAACTTTCTCATCACCAACGGGCGGGTGGTCATGCCCATGCTGGACGCGAACACGGATGGCGCGGCGCAGCGGCAGATGCAGGCGATCTTCCCCAAGCACAACGTCGTCGGCGTCCCGGCGCGCGAGATCCTCCTCGGCGGCGGGAACATCCACTGCATCACCCAGCAGATTCCGCGCGGAGGAGTTTGATGCGACCGAAGACAAGACAAGGCTATCTCACATAGCCGGGCGCATCGCCCATTGACCTGTCAACAACCGAGGGGAGACTCCAGAATGAAGAAGTCCACGACCGCCAAGCGCAGCGCCGCTGCATCGCGCAGGAAGCCACGCATCGAAAGCACGGGCAAGAGCCTGCTCACGCTCGGCAACGCAGGCCCGATCCAGATGGGCTTTTGGGTTCCGAACCGCGTCTGGGCAACCTCGAAGTACCTGGTGCCGCTGCGCAACCACGTCGCCGCCAAGAAGAAGAGCGGCGCACTCGCAGCGCTTGAGCCCGCGGTGGCCGAGTTCAAGCAGTGGGTGAGCTCGCGCGGTGTCTACCGCATGTGGGTCGAGTCGATGATCGACGAGGCCAACGACTTCGTGCGCACGCTCGACGCCCGCACCAAGAAGAGCATCAAGGACAGCGACGGCGACGCGGTCTGGATCAAGGACTACGACAGCCTGTTCGAGATCCTGAGCGAGATCGTCGCCACCTCGCCCTCGTTCAACCACACGGCCCAGGTCGGCACGCCGATGAACGGCCTGCTGGCGGTCTCGATGGCCACGCGCTCCGGCGTCGCGCTGTTCCACGACGGCCTCTTTAACCTTCAGATCAAGAAGGTGCTCGACGCGCTCAACGCCTTTCTCAAGAGCCGCGCGTCGCTCGACAAGCTCGACATTGCGAATCCCGAAAAGCCGGGCTCGTGGATCTCCGAGGCGGCGTGTGCGGCTGGCGTGTGGGACCAGATGGAGCACGACCCGGCCAAGCCGGGGTATGGGTTCGACTCCTGGAACGCGTTCTTCCTGCGCAAGTTCGTTGCGGGCGCGCGCCCGTTCCACGGCGACCCGCGGCGGCAGGTGAACATCGGCTGCGAGACCACGCCCTGGGCCTACGAAAAGAACGTCGCACTCAAGACCGACTTCTGGGTCAAGGACGTCAACTATTCACTGGTCGACCTCTTCGGCGGGCGCGAGGACATCGCCAAGCTGTTCGAGGGCGGCCAGATCTACCAGGGCTTTCTTTCCGCCACCCACTATCACCGCTGGCAAGCGCCGCTCGACGGCAGCGTCGAGCGCTCGTGGGTGCAGCCGGGGACTTACTTCGCCGAGCGGCCGGCGCAACGCGAAGGCGTGGGCACCTGGGAGGGCACAGAGTCGCAGCCCTATCTCGGGCACGTCGCGGCACGCGCGATCTTCCTCTTCAAGCACGAGACCTGCGGCTATGTCGCGCTGATCTGCATGGGGATGGTCGAGGTTTCGACCTGCGTCATCGAGCCGGAGTACCTCGTCGACGGCGTCGTGCAGAGCGCGCCGGTGAAGATCGCTCGCGGTGCGGAGATCGGGCACTTCGAATTCGGTGGGTCGACGCACATTCTCGTCTTCCAGAAGGACCGCGTGCGCCTTGAGGAGTGGGCCGTGAAAGCCGCGAAGCATCAGCACGATGCTAAGCCCACGCCCATGGGCAGCGTCATCGCGACGGCCATCGGCCGCTAGTCGGAGCCTGCCTTCGCGGGTGGCCGTCGGTACCGGCCGTGCGAGGGCGAGTTGCGCTTTTCCGCGTCTGAAGCATACGGCGGGGCAGCCGCCGCGCGCAGGCGCATCGCGTCAAGGGGCGAGTGACCATGGCACAAAGCACCGGATCGGTCGCCGCGGCGCCGGCCAAGCCCGTCGCGGCAGGCGCGGCGAACGCGGGGGCAAGCGCGGGCGGCAAGCAGCTCGGCGTGCTCGCGATGACCATGCTGGTGATCAGCGCAATGGTCGGCGGCGGGGCATTCAACCTGCCGCAGAACATGGCGCAGTCGGCAGCGCTCGGGCCGGTGCTCATTGCCTGGGTGGTCTCGGGCCTCGGCATCTACTGCCTGGCGCGGACGTTTCAGGTTCTCGCCGACGTCAAGCCGGGCATGACCTCAGGCATCTACATGTACTCGCGCGAAGGCTTCGGCCGGCTCGCGGGCTTCATGATCGCCTGGGGCTACTGGCTCTCGTCCGTGTTCGGCAACGTCGGCTTCGGCGTGCTGCTGATGGACGCGCTGAACTACTTCTTTCCGCCCTACTTCAAGGGCGGCAATACCTGGCAGGCGGTGCTGCTGGCATCGCTCACGATCTGGCTGATGAACTGGGTGGTGCTGCGTGGCGTCAAGGGCGCCGCCTTCCTCAACACCATCGGGACGATCGCCAAGTTCGTGCCCATCGTGTTCTTTCTCATCGTGGTGGCGTTCTCGTTCAAGGCTGGCCTGTTCGGCTCCGACTTCTGGGGCAACCTGGCGAGCCATGCGCTCGAGGACAAGCCGCTGGGCAGCGTGCTCGACCAGGTCAAGAGCACGATGCTGGTGACGCTGTGGGTCTACATCGGCATCGAGGGCGCCGTCGTCATGTCCGACAAGGCCGACGCGCAGACGGTGAGCCGCGCGACGCTGCTCGGCTTCGTCGCCGCGACCGCGCTCTACGTGCTGGTGTCGGTGCTGCCCTTCGGCGTCTTCTCGCAAGGCGAACTTTCCGCGATGGCGCCGCCGTCTACGGCGCTGATCCTCGGCCAGGTGCTCGGCAAGTGGGCCGAGTACTTCGTCAATGCCGGCGTCGTGATCGCGATCCTGAGCGCGTGGCTGGTGTGGACGATCCTGGTCGCCCAACTGCCATGGGCCGGCGCCAAGGACGGCACCTACCCGAAGGTGTTCGCGACAGAGGTGGCTCCGCTTGTCTGAACACCGAACCGGCTTCGATAAGTGGATCCCTGCGGGTTTGGCCTCGGTGAAGAGTTGTCCACGGCGGCGGGCGGGCGTCGCTTGCGACGAAC
>CAIKUF010000174.1 GCA_903830565.1 uncultured bacterium
CCTCCAATACCTGGGGCCTGCTACCCGGCGCTCCGACGCCTACCGGGACGGGACTCTCACCCGTTGGACATGCGCAGCATGCAGCAACTCCCACTCGCCCCTGCGGGTTCAGTCGAGCTTTTGCTTCGTGACGCACCATGAGACGATTTCTGGTGCGGTGAAAGATGACGAGTTATATACGAGGTTAGCCCTTCAGAGAAAGGACAAGGCGATACCTACGCCTCCCTTCGACTTAGCACCGAAGAAGGTAGTTTCTGCCCTCAGGAATGCGCTTAGCGCTGAAGGCTTCGCCGCCTTTAGAGACAACGAGGGATCCCCGTGGCCTGCAGAGTCATGCGTGCGGGATGTACCCCGATTGATTGCCGCCATCAGGACCGCCTGCAATCAGGGCGTGTAGGCAACGGTCTTGAGTCTTGAATCAGTGTCAGGAGACAATTTCCGAATCAGTTTCACCTTCAACGCCGAGGCTACACTCGACCGGAATGTTGCTTGGCGCGGATTCGCCGCACGGTTTGCAGCCCCTTACCCACCCCACGGAGACCCCTCATGACCCGCGTATTCAACTTCAGCGCCGGCCCCGCCGCCCTGCCCGAACCCGTGCTGCGCCAGGCGGCCGAGGAGATGCTCGACTGGCACGGCTCGGGCATGTCGGTGATGGAGATGAGCCACCGCGGCAAGGAGTTCATCGCCATCCACGCCGAGGCCGAAAGCCTGCTGCGCGAGCTGCTGGGCGTGCCGGTGAACTACAAGGTGCTGTTCCTGCAGGGCGGCGCGATCGGCGAGAACGCCATCGTGCCGATGAACCTGCTGCGCGGCCACACCGGCGCCGACTACGTGAACACCGGCGAGTGGTCGAAGAAGTCGATCAAGGAAGCGAAGAAGTACTGCGCCGTCAACGTCGCCGCGAGCGCCGAGGCGAGCAATTTCACCTGCGTTCCGAAACAGTCCGAATGGAAGCTCGACCCGAACGCGGCCTATGTGCACATCTGCTCGAACGAGACCATCGGCGGCGTCGAATACCACTGGACGCCGGGCACCGGCGACGTGCCGCTGGTGGCCGACATGTCGTCCAACATCATGTCGCGCCCGGTCGACGTGAGCCGCTACGGCCTCATCTACGGCGGCGCACAGAAGAACATCGGCCCGGCCGGGGCGACGATCGTGATCGTCCGCGACGACCTGCTCGGCAAGGCGCTGCCGATCACGCCGTCGGCCTTCGACTACAAGCAGCAGGCCGACAACGACTCGATGTTCAACACGCCGGCCACCTACTCGATCTACATCGCCGGCCTCGTGTTCCGCTGGATCAAGGCGCAGGGCGGCCTCTCTGCGATGGAAGTGCACAACCGCATGAAGGCGGCGCTGATCTACGACTACCTGGACACGACGACCTTCTACTCCAACCCGGTGGCGCGCGAAGACCGCTCGCTGATGAACGTGCCGTTCAAGCTCAAGGACGAGGCGCTCGACGACGCGTTCCTCAAGGGCGCGCAGGCGCGCGGCATGGTGCAGCTCAAGGGCCACCGCTCGGTCGGCGGCATGCGCGCGTCGATCTACAACGCGATGCCCGTCGAAGGCGTGAAGGCGCTGGTCGCGTACATGAAAGAGTTCGAGGCCAGCCATGGCTGAGCGCTTTCGCGTCCTGGTGCTGAACCAGATCTCGGCCGGCGGCCTCGCGCGCTTTCCCGCCGAGCGCTACGACGTCGGCAAGGACGTCGCCGCGCCCGACGCGCTGCTGCTGCGCTCGGCCGACCTGCACTCGGCGACGATCGCGCCCAGCGTGGTCGCGATCGGCCGTGCCGGTGCGGGCACCAACAACATCCCCGTCAAGGCGATGAGCGAGCGCGGCGTGCCGGTCTTCAACACGCCGGGCGCCAACGCCAACGCGGTGAAGGAACTGGTGCTCGCCGGCATGCTGCTGGCGGCGCGCAACCTGCCGCCGGCGCTGCGCTTCGTCGCCGCGCTGGGCGCGCAGATGCCGGACATGGACAAGGCGGTCGAGGACGGCAAGAAGGCCTATGCCGGCTACGAGCTGGGCGGGCAGACGCTGGGCATCGTCGGCCTCGGCAAGATCGGCTGCCTGGTCGCCGACGCCGCGATCAAGCTCGGCATGAACGTGCTCGGCTACGACCCCGACATCACCATCGACGCCGCATGGAGCCTGCCGGCGCAGGTGAAGAAGGCCGCCAGTGTGACCGAGGTGCTGCAGCGCGCGCAGTTCACGACGCTGCACGTTCCGCTGCTGGCGGCGACGCGCGATCTCGTGAGCGTTGGCAACGTCGGCCAGATGCGCGCCGGCAGCGTGCTGCTGAACTTCTCGCGCGAGGGCGTGGTGAACGACGCCGCGGTGCTTGCCGCGCTCGACCGCAAGCACCTCGCCTGGTACGTGTGCGACTTCCCGAGCCCGGCCTTGAGCGGCCACCCGGGCGTGATCGCACTGCCGCACCTGGGCGCCTCGACGCGCGAGGCGGAAGAGAACTGCGCGCTGATGGTCGTCGATCAGGTGCGCGATTTTCTGGAGCACGGCAACGTCGCCAACGCGGTCAACTTCCCGACCGTGGCCATGGCCCGCGAATCGGCGCACCGGGTCGCGATCGCCAACGCCAACGTGCCCAACATGCTGGGCCAGATCTCGACCGCGATGGCGCGCGCGGGGCTGAACATCCACAACATGGTCAACAAGTCGCGTGGCGACATGGCCTACACGCTGGTCGACGTCGACAGCCCGGTGGATGCGACGGCGCTGGCGGATATTGCGCGGATCGAGGGGGTGTTGTCGGTGAGGTATTTGCCGTTGGTCGGGTAGCGGTTTCATGGAAGCGGCTTTAGATTCAAGACCCCACGCTCGCTCACGCTCGCTTCGATCACGATCACCGAACAGTCTCACTTCGCGCGTGCTTCAGGCTCATTCCTGAATTGGAAAATGCGGCTCAGTCTGACAAGCATTCGGCGCTAATTCACCGACTTGCCAATCCGACTCCACCGGATTGAGCCGTCGCCACGTGAAAACCAAATCTGCCTCGCGCGTCCCACAACGTCAGCGAGCGGCACTGCACCGAACTGGCGCGAGTCGGTGCTTGCCGAACGGTTGTCGCCGAGAAGAAACACATGGCCCGGTGGCACCGTTTGCTCAGCGTCCATATTGGTCATGCTCAGCTCGCCTTGAACCCGCCAGGTCGTGGTGCCCCAGTGCTCGAACTCGGTCGCGCCGTTGCCGTTGGCAGCAAGCGCTTTGCCGTTCACAAAGAACTGGTGATTCAGGATGTGGACACGGTCGCCTGGCAAAGCCACGATGCGCTTGATGTAATACATCGTGCGGTCGTTAGGGTAAGTGAAGATCGCTACGTCACCACGCTGCACTGCCCTGCAGCCAGGGCAGTTGTAGTGCATGTTGGCGAATACATAGTCGCCTGGCAGCAGGCTGGGCGCCATGCTCGCCGATGGGATCCGAAATGGCTGAACCAGATGGGCGCGCATGTAGATTGTCAACGACGGCAAAATCAGTAGCGCGCAGGCGATGAAGACCAATGCGTACAGGCCTGTGGTTTGCCACGGTTTAGCGACATAGGCCAACGGGCGGCGGGCCGCGCGAAAGGCATCAACCGCGCAGTACACCCAAAGCCCGAGGGTTCCGGCCAAGCCGAGAAGCAGCGCCGGCAGCATCAACGTTGGCGGTACGACGAGGGCGAACAAGGCGGTGCCTGGCAGCACCAGCAGCGAGAAGCTCAGGAAGCACCAGATTGCCCGGTTCGCTTGACCGTTGTAGAGTTGGCCCCAGCCGGGCAGAGCGAGTGACATGACGGCGGCGACCCAGGGTTTGCGCGAGTGCAGTTCTTGGTTCATGGCGAATCCTTCAAGCGTCCGCTGCCGCAGTAACGGCCCAGAGGCCAAATATGAATGTCACGACTTGGCTCGCCCCCAAGGCCACGGCTGCGGCGAAGGCAAGCCGTTGGGCCAAGGTGCTCCAGCGCGCAGGCCGCTGCGGCAGCGGCAAGGATGCGATGCGCCGCATCACCTGCGCTTCAAAGTCAGGCGGCGCGGCGCCGTCGACCGCGTGCAAGAGATCGTCGAGTTCTTCGTTCATGGCAGGTTCTCCAACACATCGCGCAGTGCTTGGCGCGCCCGGTGCAGCCGTACCTTGGCGGCGCCGATACTGATGCCTTCGATGGCCGCGACTTCAGCCAGACTTAGTTCGTTGAGGTAGCACAGCGCCAGTACGCTGCGCTGTGCCGCAGCGAGCCGACCCAGCCCAGCGTGAAGCCGCGCCCGGCTGCGCTTGCGCTCAAGTGCGGTGAGTGGGGTGTCATCGCCGGACACAGGCTCGGCATCGTCGTCGGCGGTGGCAACTTCCCGGCGATAGCTGGCGCGGCCGATCTCGTTCAACGCGAGGTTGCGGCTGATCGCAAATAGCCAGGTGGAGAACGCCGACCGCGCCGGTTGAAAGTCGCCCAGGTGGGTCCATGCGCGGACAAAGGTTTCCTGCGCCAGTTCTTCGACTACCGCGCGCCGCAAACCCATCCGCCATAAGAACGCGAAGACACCGTCCTTGTAGCGCTCGATCAGTCGGGCGTAGGCACCCCCCGCGTCAGAATAGTTGTCGCCTCCATAGATCAACCCCGGGGGCGGCGATGAAGGACGGACGTGGCTCGATACGGACAGACATTCAAAGACAGAGCGGTGGCGCGGTTGCTGCCGCCGGAGAGCGCGGCGATCGAC
>CAIKUF010000175.1 GCA_903830565.1 uncultured bacterium
CAAAGGGAGGACTGCGTAATGCTGCGTGCCGACCGACCACTGGTAAGCCGTGTGCGGGAAATCCGCATGCACGGTTTGAACGGGGGTGTTGGCTCTGTTATCGACCTTCGGGCCTGAAACGGGCCAACATCTACCAATGAAAGCCGAACACCTGCGCACGGTCGCCGATCGTCTGCTTGCCAACCTGGCCGAGCTCGCCACGGTGGGCGTCACCGACGACGGCGCGTGCTGCCGCCTCGCGCTCAGCGACGACGACCGCGCAGGGCGCGACCTCGTCTGCCGCTGGATGCGCGAGGCTGGGATGGACGTGCGCATCGACGCCATCGGCAACATCTTCGGCTTTCGCGCCGGCGTTGAAGACACGGCGCCGGTGATGACGGGCTCGCACATCGACACCGTGCGCACCGGCGGCCGCTACGACGGGTGCCTGGGCGTGCTGGCCGGGATCGAGGTCGTGCGCACGCTGCAGGATGCCGGCGTGCGAACGCGCCGTCCGCTGGTCGTCGGCGTGTTCACGAACGAGGAAGGCGCGCGCTTCGCGCCCGACATGCTGGGCTCGCTGGTCTACGTCGGCGGCCTCGCGCTGGACGACGCCTACGCGCGCATCGGCATTGATGGCCTGCGCCTGGGCGACGAGCTCGCCCGCATCGGCTACCGCGGCGACGCGCCGTTGCCGCTGTATCGCCCGCACGCGCACGTCGAGCTGCACATCGAGCAGGGCCCGGTGCTCGACGCCGAGGGCATCACTATCGGCGCAGTCGAGAACGTGCAGGGCATCTCGTGGCAGGAGGTGAGCATCGCCGGCCAGGCCAACCACGCCGGCACGACGCCGATGCGGCTGCGCCACGACGCCGGTTATGCGGCGGCGGCGATCGGTGTCTTCCTGCGCACGCTGGCGCGCGAGCTGGGCGGCAACCAAGTCTGCACGGTGGGCGCACTGACGCAGCACCCGAACCTCGTCAACGTGATCCCCGGGCGCGTGACGCTAACGGTCGATCTGCGCAACACCGAAGAGGCCGTCCTGCAGCAGGCCGAGCGGCGCCTCGCCGCGTTCCTGGCCGAGTTGGCCGAGGCCGAGGGCGTGGCCATCGAGACCAGGCGCCTGGCGCGCTTCGAGCCGGTCGTGTTCGACGCCGGCATCGCGACGCGTATTTCCCGGGTTGCCGCCCGGCTCGGCCACTCGTGCCGGGCGATGACGTCCGGCGCCGGTCACGACGCGCAGATGATGGCCCGCATCTGCAAGGCCGCGATGGTCTTCGTGCCGTCGGTCGCGGGCATCAGTCACAACCCCGCGGAGCACACCGCGCCCGAGCATCTCGCCGCCGGTGCCGACGTGCTGCTGCACACACTACTGGAGTTGGCCGCATGACACGCATGGTGACCGTAGGCGCAGCGCAACTGGGCCCCATCGCGCTCGCCGAATCGCGCACCTCTGTGGTGGCACGGCTCGTGGCGCTGCTGCGCCAGGCGAAGGCGCACGGCTGCGACCTCGTCGTGTTCCCCGAGCTCGCGCTGACGACCTTCTTTCCGCGCTGGTACTTCGAGCGCCAGGAGGAGGTCGACGCCTTCTTCGAGCGCGACATGCCCGGGCCCGAGACGCAGCCGCTGTTCGACGCTTCGCGCGAGCTGGGCGTGGGCTTCTACCTCGGCTACGCGGAGCTTGCTGTCGAGGACGGGCGCCCGCGGCACTTCAACACCGCGATCCTGGTCGATCAGAGCGGGAAAATCGTCTCGAAGTACCGCAAGATCCACCTGCCCGGGCACACCGAGAACGAGCCGTGGCGGCGCTTCCAGCACCTGGAGAAGCGCTACTTCGAAGTCGGCAACCTCGGCTGGCCGGTGGTGCGCGCGTTCGGCGGCCTCGTCGGCATGGCGATCTGCAACGACCGCCGCTGGCCCGAGACCTACCGCGTGATGGGCCTGCAGGGCGTGGAGCTGGTGCTGATCGGCTACAACACGCCGGTGCACAACCCGCCCGCGCCCGAGCACGATGCGCTCTCGCACTTCCACAACATGCTGGTGATGCAGTCTGCCGCGTACCAGAACGGCACCTGGGTCGTCGGCGTCGCCAAGGCGGGCTGTGAGGAAGGCGTCGATCAGATCGGCAACTCGATCGTCGCCGCGCCCTCGGGCGAGATCGTCGCTGCCTGCACGACGACGGCCGACGAGCTGGCCATCGCGCGCTGCGAGCTCGACCTGTGCAATTCGTTCAAGACGACGACGTTCAACTTCGCCCGCCACCGCGAGCCCGAGCACTACCGGATGATCGTCGAGCGCAAGGGCGCGGTGCTGCCGCCCGAGTGAGGCGGCCGGCGGCGCGCGCCGCCGCGAGGGCTACTTCTTGACCGAGGCGTTCTCGATCAGCACCGGGTAGGCGTAGCCCGAGCCGAGGTCGATGTTCAGGCGCACCGTGCCCTTGACGTTGACGACGTCGCCGACGGCCACCACGTCCTGCGTCGTGACCAGGATGTCGTTCGAGCCGTCAGCGGCCGAGCCCGAGCCGTCGCGCACGTGGACCCAGTTCTTGCCGAGGATGCCGCCGTTGAACTTGACGACCTGCGCGTGCAGCGATACCGGCTTGTCCTTCAGGCCGGCCTTGCCGGTGACGATCTCGGCCACCGTCTTGGCGTCGGCGCCGGTCGCCTTGGCGATCTTGATCGAAGGCCCGTTGGCCGCGGCCGCGGGGGCGGGGGCGGGCGCGGCCGCCGTCGGTGCAGATTTGGCGTTAGGGTCATTGATCTGGCCGAAGACGATCTTGTCGAACGTCTTCTTCAGCGTCTTGCTCTCGAAGTTGTTCATCGTCATCGGGTTGGCGATCGTGACCTTGGCGCCCTTCTTCACGCTCGTGGTCGGCACCGCGGCCCAGGTCTCGCCGTCCTTGGTCTTCAGGCGCAGGTAGGTGTAGCTGTCGACGTCCTTGGTCTCCAGCACCTCGCCGGTCAGGCCCTGCGTCGGCGCGGGCGGGGCGGGCGGCGTCGCGGCGTGGGCCGCGAAAGCGACGGCGAGGGTGAGGGCGGCGAGGGTGGTGAGGGTTTTCATAAGCAGTCGCTTTGCGCGGTGTGGGGGATGGCCGGCCGTTGCGGGCGCCGCGGGGCCGGGAGCGGTCGCGGGCGGGGCCTGGCAGAAGGTCGTGAATCATTGTAGAGGCAGGGGGTGGCCTGCCTTCTGCGGGGTGAAGGCGGCGTAAAGTGCGCGGACTCAACCCAAAGCCCGACAGGCTCCCAGGACGAACCGCAACGTGCCCACCGACGCCTACTTCTACGAACCTCGCAACGGCCACGGCCTGGCGCACGACCCGTTCAACGCCATCGTCGGCCCGCGGCCGATCGGCTGGGTCTCGACGCGCGACGCAGGCGGCGTGCTCAACCTCGCCCCCTACAGCTTCTTCAACGCCTTCAACTACACGCCGCCGATCATCGGCTTCGCGAGCCTCGGCCACAAGGACACGCTGCGCAACATCGAAGCCACCGGCGAGTTCGCGTGGAACCTCGTGACGCGGCCGCTCGCCGAGGCGATGAACGCGACCTGCGCCAGCGTGCCGCCGGAGGTCGACGAGTTCGCCCTCGCCGGATTGACGGCGGTGCCCTCGCGCCTGATCGGTGTGCCACGGGTGGGCGAAAGCCCGGTCTCCTTCGAGTGCCGGCTGACGCAGATCGTGCAGTTGCAGTCCGCGGCTGGCGCCAAGCTCGGCACCTGGCTGACGCTGGGCGAAGTGGTCGCCGTGCACATCGACAAGGCCTTGCTCAAGGACGGCGTCTACGACACCGCCGCCGCCCACCCCGTCGTTCGCGGCGGCGGCCCGGCCGACTACTTCGAGATCGGCGCCGGGCAGTTGTTTCGCATGACGCGGCCGGGGTAGCGATCTGGCAGAGTGTTGTCCCTTGGGGACCCTGCTGACCTCGCACCTCCCAGGATTTCAAATGCACCGGAAGACGACACTCTCATCTCCGCTTTACGCGCCGGTTCTCGTGGTCATGCTGGCGCTCGTCGGTTGCGCCACGCAAACCGCCGAAGCGCCTGAGAGTGGCGAGGACATGATCTGTAGCCGCGAGACCCCGGTGGGAACGAAGTTTCCGGTGGTCCGCTGTCTGACCAAGGAACAAGTCGAGCGTGACCGCCGCGATGCCGATCAGTTTCGCAACGCGGTGAAGCCGGGCATGCCGAGCAGCTCCGGCACCGCTGGGAACTGAAGCTGCCTGGCGCGCGCCGGGTCAGGGTTATGGCGTCGACCCACGGCTGACGCTCCGATCACGAATACGGCCGCGGCATAGCCGCCGTTCCCGGTCGGGGCAGCACAACCCGATCGGCAGGCACATGCTTCGATCGTGAAGAAGGGTTTGCCCTTCTCAGACCCCGCCAGCCGGAATTGCGTCAAGTTCTTGGAGAAGCTGCCGAATACCAGCCTGTAGGGAGTTCAGCGGCGCCACTGGGCCCAACGACCGGCAGAAGTCTCGGGGCACCGCCTCGAAGGCGAGTCGCCAGTCCGTTGGCGTCAAGTTGCCTGTGCCCCTCGTTTACCCAGCCGTCAACCGTTCCTAGCCAGGAGACTCTCATGTCGACAAGACAACATTTCTTCGCATTGCTTCTGCTCTCGCTTGCCATGGGCAGCGCTCTTGCAGGCGAATGCGTCCTCCAGATCACGCGCACCGCCTGTCCAGGCAATGAGAAGGAAAGCTTCTCCAAGTGCGACGGCAAGGCCAGTTGCAACGAGAGCGTGCCCGCGGCCAGCGCATCGCAATGCGCGATCAAGGCAAAGTCGGGCTGCGCGAACAAGCGCTACGAGATCACCAAGTACAAGAAGGTCACTGCGACCTACGACGGCACAACCATCGAAAGCGGCAAGGACTTCTGCGGCGATCATCCGGACTATCCGCACGCGAACAAGCCCGACTGCAAGTAGGCCGAGACGGCCGCACACGGCCCATCGTCACTTTGAACAAGGGAGTCGGCGTGAAAACATCCTCTTTCCTCGGCCGCTGGGCCTCGAGTCTGCGCATCGGCACGCGCCTGACGGCGGGCTTCGCTGTCATGCTTTTGTTTGTCTTGGTGGTCGGGGCCGCCGGTGTCGGGGGCATGAGTCGGCTCGAGGGCCGGGTGAACGACATCGTCGTCTTCAACGACGCCAAACTGGGACTCGCCCAGTCGATGGGCCGCGCTCTGGACGGTCAGGAGAAGGGCCTGCTCAGTTTGATGCTGGCCAGCAGCGCCAAGGATAGAGACGACATCTTGAAGGGGATCACCTACCAGCTGGGTCAATACGACGACGCCAAGAAGGGCCTTGTTGAAATCCTCGGCTTGGCCAAACCGACTGAAGGCGAGGACAAGGCCGTCGCCTCCATCCGGCGCCACGAGGAGTCGGCGGCGCCGCTCGTGGTCAAGGCCATGAAACTGGTTGGCGACGACGAAGCCGAGGCCGCGCTAAAAATAGTGCAGGCCGATGTCAAGCCGGCGCTGCGAAATTGGCGAACCGAAATCGACGAACTCGTGTCCATCGAGCAACGCTTGAACGACACCGCATCGACCTCGACGCAGCAGGAGTACAAGTGGCTCAGGAATATCGCATTGGCCTGCATCGCACTGTCGGTTGTCCTGGGTGCCGCGATCGCATTCTTCATCACCCGCAGCCTGACCGGCCCGGCCGCCGAGGCGGTTGCCGTCGCGACGCGAATTTCCGAGGGCAATCTGACGCAGGACGTGACGACAAGACAAGGCGATGAGATGGGTCGAATCCTCACCAACATGCAGGCGATGCAAGAGTCGCTGCGCAAGGTGGTGGGTGCCGTGCGTCAGAACTCCGACAGCGTGACCACGGCGGCGGCTCAGATCGCGCAGGGCAACAGCGACCTGTCCATGCGCACCGAAGAACAGGCCAGCGCTCTGGAAGAGACCGCCGCGTCGATGGAGCAACTCGGCTCGACGGTCAAGCAAAACGCCGCCAACGCGAGTCAGGCCAATCAACTCTCGCTCAAAGCGAGCGCGGTCGCGATCAAGGGTGGGGAGGTCGTCGCCCGGGTCGTCGAGACGATGAAGGGCATCAACACCTCCTCCAAGAAGATCGCCGACATCATCGGCGTGATCGATGGCATCGCCTTTCAGACCAACATCCTGGCCTTGAATGCCGCCGTTGAAGCCGCTCGGGCCGGTGAGCAGGGTCGCGGCTTTGCGGTGGTGGCCAGTGAGGTGCGCAGCCTCGCCGGGCGAAGCGCCGACGCCGCCAAGGAGATCAAGAGCCTCATCAGCGCCAGCGTCGAACGGGTCGAACAGGGCACCGCGCTGGTCGACCAGGCCGGCATGACGATGACGGATGTGGTCGCCTCCATCAAGCGCGTCACCGACATCATGGGCGAGATCAGCGCGGCTTCCAACGAGCAGAGCGCGGGCGTGGCGCAAGTCGGCGAAGCCGTCACTCAAATGGACCAGGCCACGCAGCAGAATGCGGTGCTGGTCGAAGAAAGTGCCGCCGCAGCGGAGAGTCTGAAAGGCCAGGTGCAGATGCTCGTAGAAACGGTGTCAGTGTTCAGGCTCCAACACGCGAGCGCGGCCACGTGAATGGATTCGAGGGATTCGCGTTCAGGTCTGGAACGTGAATCTCTCTACCGGCAAAGGGGTTCAAAGCGAGGACACCGCTTCTATTGGCCGACTACGTCGAGAGCGGCGCCCGGGAGTGGTATCGCAGACGCGGTCCGCATAGCCGATCACCCCGCCACCGCCTGCCGCACCGCGCGCTCCCAGCGCTGCATCAGTTCGGCGGCGCGCTCGCGCGGCAGGGTCGGGTGAAAGCGCCGCTCGACCTGCCACTGCGCGGCCAGCTCGTCGGTGCTGCGGTAGACGCCGCAGGCCAGGCCGGCGAGGTAGGCCGCGCCGAGTGCGGTGGTCTCGATGACGCGCGGGCGCACAACCGGGATGCCGAGCAGGTCGGCCTGGAATTGCATCAAGAGGTCGTTCACGCAGGCGCCGCCGTCGACGCGCAATTCACTCACCGGCGCGCCGCCGGCGGCCACGGCGTCGCGGCTCATCGCGGCCAGCAGTGCGGCGCTCTGGAAGGCAATGCTCTCCAGCGCCGCGCGGGCGATGTGGGCAACGGTGCTGCCGCGCGTCAGGCCGACGATGGCGCCGCGCGCCTGGGCGTTCCAGTACGGCGCGCCAAGGCCGGTGAAGGCCGGAACGAACATCACGCCACCGGCGTCGGGGACGCTCTCGGCCAGCGCCTGCACCTCGCCGCTGCCCTGGATCGCACGCAGCCCGTCGCGCAGCCATTGCACCACCGCGCCGCCAATGAAGACGCTGCCTTCGAGCGCGAACTCGGGCGCCGGGCCGACCTGCGCCGCGCTGGTCGTGATCAGCCCGTTGCCGCTGGTTTCGAAGCGGCCTGCGGTGTGCATCAGCATGAAGCAGCCGGTGCCGTAGGTGTTCTTCGCCAGGCCCGCGCTGAAGCACGCCTGGCCGAAGAGCGCGGCCTGCTGGTCGCCCGCGACGCCGCCGATGGGCAGGCTCGCGCCGAGCAGGTCGGCGCGTGTATGGCCGAAGACGTGGCTCGACGGGTGGACCTCGGGCAGCAACTCGCGCGGGATGTCGAGCAGGGCGAGCAACTCGTCGTCCCACGCGTTGCGGCGGATGTTGAAGAGCATCGTTCGCGACGCGTTGCTGACGTCGGTGGCGTGCACCTGCCCACCCGTGAGCCGCCAGATCAGCCACGCGTCGATGGTGCCGAAGGCGATCTCGCCGCGCGCCGCCGCGGCGCGCGCGCCGGGGATCGCATCGAGGATCCATTTGAGCTTGCTGCCCGAGAAGTAGGCGTCGACGATCAGGCCGGTCTTCTCGCGGATGAGCGCCTCGTGCCCGTCGGCGCGCAGCGCGGCGCAGGTGGGCTCGGCGCGGCGGTCCTGCCAGACGATGGCGTTGCACAGCGGCTCGCCGGTGCGCCGGTTCCAGACGACGGTCGTCTCGCGCTGGTTGGTGATGCCGATCGCGGCGATGTCGGCCGCCTTCAGCTTCGCTTTCGCGAGCGCCTCCTGCGCGGTCGCGAGCTGGGTCGCCCAGATCTCGTTCGCGTCGTGCTCGACCCAGCCCGGCTGCGGGTAGATCTGGCGGAACTCGCGCTGCGCCATGGCGACGATGCGGCCGGCGGCGTCGAAGACGATGCTGCGCGAACTCGAGGTGCCCTGGTCGAGGGCGAGCAGATGGCTCATCAGGCTTCTCCGGCAACGACGCACTGCACGCCGGCCTCGGCGAGCAGGCGCGCGAAGGGTTCGGGCGGCGCGGCGTCGGTGTAGAGGCGGTCGAGGTGGCTCAGCCGGGCGAGCTCGACCATCGCCGGGCGGTTGAACTTGCTGTGGTCGGCGGCCAGCCAGACTTCGCGCGAATGGTCGAGTATCGCGCGCGCCACCGACACCTCGCGGTAGTCGAAGTCGCGCAGCGTGCCGTCGGCCTCGATGCCCGAGATGCCAATGAGCGCGATGTCGACCTTGAACTGGCGGATGAAGTCCACCGTCGCTTCGCCGACGATGCCGCGGTCGCGGGCGCGCACCGCGCCACCGGCGACGATCAACTCGCAGTCCGCGTGGTCGCTCAGGATCGCGGCGACGTTCAGGTTGTTGGTGATCACGCGCAAGCCGCGATGACGCATCAGCTCGCGCGCGATGGCCTCGGTCGTGGTGCCGATGTTGACGATCAGCGAACAGCCGCTCGGCACGTCGCGGGCCACCGCCTTCGCGATACGCTGCTTGGCCTCGCTGTTGAGCAGTTGGCGCTGGCGGTAGGCGATGTTCTCGGTCGTCGAGCCAGGTACGCGCACGCCGCCGTGAAAGCGCGCCAGCAAGCCGGCTTCGGCAAGCAGCCGGATATCGCGCCGCACAGTCTGCAGCGTGACGCCGAAACGCTCGGCCAGCGCCTCGACCGTGACGCTTCCAAGCTCACGCACTTCGTCGATCAATCGCGCCTGGCGTGGGTGGAGCTGCATGTCCCCGCGAATTTAGACGAACCAAACCGAACGACCACTAGGGTAAACAATGGCCTTGAGCGAAAATGAAGCGAACATACTCGCTGGCATACGAAAAGCCGATTCCACACGGCAAGCCATCCATGCCAACCTCTCCCGCGAGCCGCGCGGCACAGCCTGCTTCTTCCGTGACGACGCCGAAGACGTCGTCGAATTTCGACGTGCTCGTCGTCGGCGGCGGCATCAACGGCGCCGGCATCGCGCGCGACCTCGCCGGGCGTGGCCTTTCCGTGTTGCTGTGCGAGCGCGAAGACCTCGCCTCGCACACCTCGGGCGCATCGACCAAGCTGATCCACGGCGGCTTGCGCTACCTCGAGTACTACGAGTTCGCGATGGTCAGAAAGGCGCTGATCGAGCGCGAAGTGCTGCTGCGCGCAGCGCCACACCTGATCCGGCCGCTGCGCTTCGTGCTGCCGCATGACCCGAGCATGCGCCCGGTGTGGATGGTGCGCGCGGGCCTCTTCCTCTACGACCACCTGGCCCGCCGCGAAGTGCTGCCGGACTCGAGCACCATCGAGCTCGCGCAGCACCCGGCCGGGGCGCCGCTCAAACGCGGCTTCAGCAAGGCCTTCGCCTATTCGGATGGCTGGGTCGACGACGCGCGGCTGGTCGTGCTGACCGCGATGGACGCCGCCGAGCACGGGGCCACGGTGCTCACGCGCTGGGCCTGCGTCGACGCGCGGCGCGACAAGGCGCTGTGGCAGGTGCGCCTGCAAAGCGCCCTCGGCGAGACGCGCGAGGTCACGGCGCGCGCGCTCGTCAACGCGGCCGGGCCGTTCGCGGCGCAGTTCCTCGGCGAGCACGCGCATGTGGCGCGTCACAAGTCGCTGCGCCTCGTCAAGGGCAGCCACATCGTGGTGCCCAAGATCTTCGAGCACGACCATGCCTACCTGTTCCAGAACCCGGACGGGCGCATCATCTTCGCGATCCCCTACGAAGGCGAGTTCACCCTCATCGGCACCACCGACGTCGAGCACCACGGCGCCATCGGCGGGGCTCGCATCGACGAGAGCGAGATCGCCTACTTGTGCGAGCAGGCGAGCCGCTATTTCGAGAAGCCGGTGCTGACTTCCGACGTGGTCTGGAGCTTCTCCGGCGTGAGACCGCTGATCGAAGACGAAGCCGGCAACCCGGCGGCGGTGACGCGCGACTACGAACTCGAACTCGACACCGGCGACGACGCCACGAGCGCCGTGCTGCTGACGGTGTGGGGTGGCAAGCTGACGACCTTTCGCAAGCTCGGCGAGGAGGTGGCCGACCTGCTCGCCGCGCCGCTCGCGACCCCGCGCGGCGCGTGGACGCGCGATCAGCCCTTCCCAGGCGGCGACCTCAGTGCGTGGATCGGCCCGGCGCAGCGGCCCGACGACGACTTCGCCCGCTTCATGCAGGTACTGGCGAGCCGCTATCCGCACTTGCCCGCACCGCTGCTCCAACGCCTGGGGCACAGCTACGGTTCGCGGGTGGAGGCCCTGCTGGCTGGCGAACTCGGCGCGCAGGTGGCGCCTGGCCTCTTCGAAGCGGAGCTGAACTACCTGCACGATCACGAATGGGCGCGTACGGCCGACGACGTGCTGTGGCGTCGCAGCAAGCTCGGTCTGCATTTGAGCGCCGCCGAACGTGCCGCTGTGGCTGACTGGTGCGCGGCGCGCTGGGCGCCGGTTGCGCCGCCGAGCGAGGTGGCCGCGTGGAGTTGATGCTGGAGGGCGTCGAGCAGCGGGTGGGCGCACAAACGCACCTGTACCCGCTCGCGCTGACGCTGGTGCCGCGTGCGGTGACGGTGCTGCTAGGCGCCACCCAGGCGGGCAAGACGACGCTGATGCGCGTGATGGCCGGGTTGGACAGGCCTAGCGCGGGCCGCGTGCTGGCCGATGGGAAAGACGTCACCGGCGTGCCCGTGCGCGAGCGCAACGTGGCGATGGTCTACCAGCAGTTCATCAACTACCCGTCGATGACGGTGGCGAACAACATCGCCTCGCCGCTTCGCTTGCGCGGCGCGCACGGCGCGGCCGCGATCGATGCACGGGTTGGCGAACTGGCGGCCAAGCTGCACATCGAGCCGTTCCTTCAGCGCCTGCCGGCGGAGTTGTCGGGCGGGCAACAGCAACGCGTGGCGCTGGCACGCGCGCTGGCCAAGAACGCGCCGCTGATGCTGCTCGACGAACCGCTCGTGAACCTGGACTACAAGCTGCGCGAGGAACTGCGCGAGGAGTTGTCTGCCCTTTTTGCCGGTGGCGAGTCGACCGTGGTCTACGCGACCACCGAACCCACCGAGGCCTTGCTTTTGGGCGGCTACACCGCGGTGATGGATGCCGGTGAGTTGCTCCAGTACGGTCCGACGGCCGAGGTGTTTCATCGACCGATCTCGATGCGCGTCGCGCGGGCCTTCAGCGACCCGCCGATGAACCTCGTGCAGGGCCAGGCCACGGCCAGTGGCGTGCGCCTGCCCTCGGGGCTGGAACTCGCGCTGGAGCGGCAAACCGTTGGCGGCGGCGAACCCCTCCAGGCGCTGACGGTCGGCATCCGCGCCAGTGCGCTTCGCGTGCAGCGGCGCGAAGGCGACCTGAGCCTGCCTGGTACCGTGGAGCTGGCCGAGATTTCGGGATCCGACACTTTCGTGCACGTCGAGACGCCGATCGGCGAAGTCGTCGCGCAACTGCCTGGCGTGCATGTGTTCACGCTCGGCGCGCCGATCACGCTGTTCCTCGGCCCGGCTCAGGTCTACGTCTTCGACGCGCGCGGCAACCTGGTGGCCGCTCCGGCCGAAGCGGGCACGCGCGGTACGCACTGACATGGCGCGCATCGAGCTTGACCTCGCCCACGCCTACCTGCGCAATCCGCAGCTAGAGGCGGACTACGCGCTGCTGCCGCTGAAAATGAGCTTCGAGGACGGCGGTGCCTACGCGTTGCTGGGCCCATCGGGCTGCGGCAAGACGACGCTTTTGAACATCGTCTCCGGCCTGGTCAGGCCGTCGCAGGGCGCCGTGTACTTCGACGGCCGCGACGTCACCGGTCTGAGCCCGCAGCAGCGCAACATCGCGCAGGTGTTCCAGTTCCCCGTCATCTACGACACGATGACGGTGGCCGAGAACCTCGCGTTCCCGTTGCGCAACCGCGGGGTTGCCGCCGATCGCATCCGCCAGCGCGTCGGCAAAGTCGCCGAAATGCTCGAGCTCAGCGGCCAACTCGGCATGCGCGCGGCCGGCCTGGCGGCCGACGCCAAGCAGAAGATCTCGCTCGGCCGCGGCTTGGTGCGCGAGGACGTGAGCGCGGTGCTGTTCGACGAGCCGTTGACGGTGATCGACCCGCACCTGAAGTGGCAGCTTCGGCGCAAGCTCAAGCAGATTCACCACGAACTCAAGCTGACCTTGATCTACGTGACGCACGATCAGGTCGAGGCGCTGACCTTCGCCCAGCAAGTGGTCGTGATGACGCGCGGGCGCGCGGTGCAGGTGGGCACCGCGAGCGAGTTGTTCGAGCGACCGAGCCACACCTTCGTCGGCAACTTCATCGGCTCGCCGGGGATGAACTTCCTTCCCGCCCGCGGGGCCGCGGCGGGCATCGAAGTCGCGGGTCGCGTGCTCGCCGCGCCGAACGCGGTGCTGTCCAGCCTGGGCTCCTTCACGCTCGGCGTGCGGCCGGAGTACGTGCAGATCGCGCCCGCGAACGAAGCTGGCGCCGTGCCCGGCGTCGTTACCCAGGTACAGGACATCGGCACCTACTGGCTCGTCGGCGCGCGTGTCGGAGATGGCGTGGGCCAGACGATGCTGCGCGCGCGCTTGAGCCCGGAGCAGGCGATCCCGCGCATCGGCGAGACGGTGTGGCTGTCCATCGTCGGCGATCACACTTGCTACTACGTCGATGAGAGGCTGATCGCATGAAGCCTGTCAATCAGAAGGCGTGGCTGCTGATCCTGCCCGTGGTGCTCTGCGTCGCCTTCTCGGCGATCCTGCCGCTGATGACGGTGGTGAACTATTCGGTGCAGGACATCATCTCGCCCGAGCGGCGCGTGTTCGTCGGCACCGAATGGTTCAAGGCGGTGATGCGCGACGACGACCTCCAGGGCGCATTGCTACGCCAGATGGGCTTCTCGCTCTCAGTGCTCGTGGTTGAGATTCCGCTGGGCATCGCGCTCGCGCTGGCGATGCCGGCCAAGGGCTGGCGTTCCTCGGTCGTGCTGGTGCTGGTGGCGATCTCGCTCTTGATCCCGTGGAATGTGGTCGGGACGATCTGGCAGATCTACGGTCGCACCGACATCGGCCTCTTGGGCGCGACGCTCGCCGCGCTGGGCATCGAGTACAGCTACACCGGCAACGCCACCCACGCCTGGCTGACCGTGCTGGCGATGGACGTTTGGCACTGGACGCCGCTGGTCGCCCTACTGTGCTACGCCGGGCTGCGCGCGATACCCGACGCCTACTACCAGGCGGCGAGCATCGACGGTGCGTCCAAGGCCGCCGTGTTCCGCTACATCCAGTTGCCCAAGCTGCGCGGTGTACTGATGATCGCGGTGCTGCTTCGCTTCATGGACAGCTTCATGATCTATACCGAGCCGTTCGTGCTGACCGGCGGCGGCCCCGGCAACGCGACGACCTTCCTCAGCCAGTACCTGACGCAAAAGGCCGTCGGCCAGTTCGACCTCGGGCCGGCAGCAGCGTTCTCGCTGATCTACTTCCTCATCATCCTGCTGCTGTGCTTCATCCTCTACAACTGGATGCAGCGCGTGGGCACGACCGATAAGGTGGAGGGCGGCCATGGATGACGGGCGCTTCAAGAAGCGGACGGTCTTTCTCGTCCTCTACCTCGTGTTCGCCATCCTGCCGGTGTACTGGATGGTCAACATGTCGTTCAAGACGAACGAGGAGATCCTCAGCGTCTTCTCGCTCTGGCCGAAGGCGTTGACCTGGGACAACTACCGCGTCATCTTCACCGACGTGTCGTGGTACTCGGGTTACATCAACTCGATGATCTACGTTGCCATCAACACCGTGTTCTCGCTGGTGGTGGCGCTGCCGGCGGCGTATGCGTTCTCGCGCTACTCTTTCCTCGGCGACAAGCACGTCTTCTTCTGGCTGCTGACCAACCGCATGACCCCGCCGGCCGTGTTCCTGCTGCCGTTCTTTCAGCTCTACACGACGCTGGGCATGATGGACACGCACATCGCCGTCGCCCTGGCCCACCTGCTGTTCAACGTGCCGCTGGCGGTGTGGATCCTCGAAGGCTTCATGAGCGGCGTGCCACGCGAGATCGACGAGACGGCGTACATCGACGGTTATTCGTTCCCACGCTTCTTCCTGACCATCTTCATCCCGCTGATCAAGGCCGGCGTGGGCGTTGCCGCTTTCTTCTGCTTCATGTTCAGTTGGGTCGAACTGTTGATGGCGCGCACGCTGACCAGCGTCAACGCCAAGCCCATCGTCGCCGTGATGACGCGCACCGTTTCGGCATCGGGCATGGACTGGGGCGTGCTCGCCGCGGCCGGCGTGCTGACCATCGTGCCGGGCGCGATCGTGATTTATTTCGTTCGCAACTACATCGCGAAGGGGTTCGCGATGGGGAGGGTGTGATGTTCGAATGGATGGCCTGGACCTTGCCGGTGGCGGTCTTCTTCACCTGCATCGCGCTGATGCTGGTCGGCATGACGGTCTGGGAACTGCGCTCGCCGACCGTGCTGCGCAAGGGCTTCCTGCCGATCGCGACCACGCGCGGCGACCGCTTGTTCATCGGCCTGCTCGCGGCGGCTTATCTGAACCTGGCGTTCGTCGCCGTGAGCGAGAAGATGATGGGCTGGTTCGGCCTCGAACAAGAGCCGTCGATCTGGTTCAGCTTTGTGGCCTCCATGGCGCTGCTCGCGCTGGTCATGAAGGAAGGTTGATGGCCTGATGAAGCAGAAGGGCGCCGGCCAACGCTTCCCAGCCGGCGGTCCTTGAATCTAACGGGAAGCCTTATCCAGGAGACAGAAATGAAAATGCGCTTGAATGCCGTGGCCTTTGCGGCCGCCGCCTTGGCCCTCGGCCAGGGCGCATGGGCCGGCGAGGCCGAGGCCAAAAAGTGGATCGACGCCGAATTCCAACCGTCCACGCTGAACAAAGATCAGCAGATGGCCGAGATGAAGTGGTTCATCGAGGCTGCGAAGAAGCTGCAGGCTGCGGGGGTGAAGGAAATATCGGTCGTCTCTGAGACCCTGACCACGCACGAGTACGAAAGCAAGACGCTGGCCAAGGCTTTCGAGGAAATCACCGGCATCAAGGTCAAGCACGACATCATCCAGGAAGGCGATGTCGTCGAGAAGCTGCAGACCTCGATGCAGTCGGGCAAGTCGATCTATGACGGCTGGATCTCCGACTCCGACCTGATCGGCACGCACTACCGCTACGGCAAAATCCTCTCGCTGACCGACTACATGGCCGGCAAGGGCAAGGAGTACACCAACCCGGGGCTGGACCTGAAGGACTTCATCGGCACCAGCTTCACCACCGCCCCGGACAAGAAGCTCTATCAGTTGCCGGACCAGCAGTTCGCCAACCTGTACTGGTTCCGCGCCGACCTGTTCGCGCGCAAGGACTTGCAGGACAAGTTCAAGGCCAAGTACGGATACGACCTGGGCGTGCCGCTGAACTGGAGCGCGTATGAGGACATCGCCGCGTTCTTTAGCGAGGACGTGAAGACCGTCGACGGCAAGCCGATCTACGGCCACATGGACTACGGTAAGAAAGACCCGTCGCTGGGCTGGCGCTTCACCGACGCCTGGTTGTCGATGGCCGGCGCGGCCGACAAGGGCATCCCGAACGGCATGCCCGTCGACGAGTGGGGCATCCGCGTCGCCGCCGACGGCTGCACGCCGGTCGGTGCATCGGTTTCGCGTGGCGGTGCCGCCAACTCGCCGGCGGCCGTCTACGCGTTGACCAAGTACGTCGACTGGATGAAGAAGTACGCGCCTAAGGAAGCCACCGGCATGACCTTCGGAGAAGCCGGCCCGGTGCCCGCGCAAGGCCAGATCGCACAGCAGATCTTTTGGTATACCGCATTCACCGCCGACATGGTCAAGCCCGGGCTGCCGGTCGTGAACGCGGACGGTACGCCGAAGTGGCGCATGGCGCCCGGCCCGAATGGCCCGTACTGGAAGCAGGGCATGCAAAACGGCTACCAGGACGTGGGCTCGTGGACATTCTTCAAGGACCATGACCCGAACAAGGTGGCCGCAGCCTGGCTGTATGCGCAGTTCGTCACCGCCAAGACGACGTCGCTGAAAAAGAGCATCGTCGGCACGACCTTCATCCGCGACAGCGACATCCGGGCCGACTACTTCACGCAAAACGCAGCCAAGTACGGCGGCCTGATCGAGTTCTACCGCAGCCCGGCGCGGGTGGCGTGGACGCCAACCGGCACCAACGTCCCCGACTATCCGAAGCTCGCGCAGTTGTTCTGGAAGAACGTCGCGGTGGCCGTGACCGCCGAGAAGACCCCGCAGCAGGCGATGGACAACCTGGCCGAGGAGATGGACCAGGTGATGGGCCGTCTTGAGCGCGCCGGCATGGTTCACTGCGCGCCCAAGCTCAACCCGAAGAGCGACCCCAGCAAGTGGCTGAGCGACAAGGGTGCGCCGTGGGCGAAGCTCGCCAACGAGAAGCCCAAGGGCGAGACCATCGCCTACGAGACGCTGCTCAACGCCTGGAAGGCAGGCAAGGCCCGCTAACCCGGCACTACCCCGCGGCGGCCCGATCTGCCGCCGCGGAGCCGAGCATCGACCGCGTGCCGCGAGAGCGTCACGCGGTCTTTTCGTTGGCGGGGTGCTCGCCGCGAAGATCCGTCACGGACTCGGCGACGTGCGCGAACGGCAAAACGTCAATGTCGGTCGTCATTCCACGGCGCGCGGTGTGGAGTTGGCTACCATCGAGGCCTCGCACCACTTCGCGACAAGCCCATGAGCGCGTACCCCGAAGACATCTACACCGAACCATCGGACATCGATGTCCACACGCTGGCCAAGCTCGGGCCGCTGGCGCGCATGGCCGGCATCTGGCAAGGCCCGCGCGGGCTGGACACCAAGCCCAAGGCCGACGGCCCGCGCAAGCAGGCCTACATCGAGCGCATCGAGTTGCAGCCCATCGACCCACAGACCAACGGGCCGCAGTTGTTCTACGGCCTGCGCTACCACAGCCACGTCACCAAGCCCGACGAGAAGAAGACCTACCACGACCAGGTCGGCTACTGGCTGTGGGGGCCGGCCACCGGCGCCGTCGTCCACACGCTGACGATTCCGCGCGGGCAGACGGCGATGGCCGTTGGCCAGGCGAGCGCCGACGCGACCTCGTTCGAGCTCGTGGCCACGCGCGGCCTCGAGACCTTTGGCATCTGCTCGGTGCCGTTTCTCGAATACGCGTTCAAGACCGTCGAGTTCCGCATCAAGGTCACGCTCAATGCCGACGGCACCTGGTCGTATGAAGAAGACACGGTGCTCATGATCCGCGGCAAGGATGATCCCTTTCACCACACCGACCGCAACACGCTGACCAAAGTCGGCGAGCCGACGCCCAACCCGCTGGCCACGCTGGCCTGACGCGCGAGGCGGCAATGCGGGTTGCAATCCTCACCTTCGACGGCTTCAACGAGCCGGGCACCTTCATCGCGCTCGGCCTCCTGAACCGGCTCTCGGCGCACGGCTGGTCGGCCGAGATCGCGAGCCCCACCGCTTACGTCACGTCGATGAGCGGCGTGCGCGTGCAGGCGCAGCGCCCGCTGGAGTACGCCAACGACGCCGACGCGGTGATCTTCGGTAGCGGCATCTACACCCGCGCAATCGCCGAGAACAGCGCGCTGCTCGATCGCCTGCAGCTCGACCCGGTGCGTCAGTCCATCGCCGCGCAATGCTCGGGCACCTTGCTTCTGGCGCGCCTGGGCTTGGTCGGCGGCATGCCGGCCTGCACCGATCTCACGACCAAGCCCTGGCTCATCGAGGCCGGCGTGCGCGTGATCGACGAGCCCTTCCATGCCCGCGGCCCGATTGCCACGGCAGGCGGCTGCCTCGCTTCGCAGTACCTCGCGGCCTGGCTGATGGCGCGCCACGCCGGGCTGGCCGCCGCGGCGCGGGCGCTGCATCTCGCCGCGCCGGTGGGCGAGAAGGATGCCTACGTGGCGAGGCTGCTCGACCGCGTGCGGCCGTTCATCGACACTGGCGCAGGCGCCTAGGCGGGCACCAGCGCACGGATATTGCCTTCCCGG
>CAIKUF010000176.1 GCA_903830565.1 uncultured bacterium
ATCTTGTCGCCGTTCTGCGCCATCCACAGCTTCACCGCAGCGTCGATCTGGCTGCCGGTCGAGGCCGACTGACCGGTCATCGGAAGGATGAGGCCGATCGTGATCGGCCCCGCGTCCGCGGCCGACGCGGCCGCGGCGCAGGCCGCGGCGACCAGGCCCAAGGTGAGCTTGAGGAGTTGGCGTTTCGTTGTCATGGTGTCTCCGATCTGGGTAGGGGGAACCGGCGTGTGCGCTTATGTAATGTAGCCAAGCCCGCGCGATCGGGTCACCCGGGAAAACCGGTGCATCGCGCGACGCGCAGGCGGGCCGCGAAACCCGTGTCGCTATGATGGCCGCGAACCCCGCGAACCTGGAGGCCTGCCATGACGCTACGCACCACCCCGCCGTTTCGCGCCGACCACGTCGGCAGCTTCCTGCGGCCCAAGTTCCTGCTCGATGCGCGCGAGCAGTTCAAGCAGGGCGCGATCACGGCGGCGCAACTGCGCGCGGTCGAGGACCGTGCGATCACCGAGATCGTGAAGTTCCAGGAAGACATCGGCCTGCAAAGCATCACCGACGGCGAGTTCCGCCGCACCTACTTTCACATCGACTTTCTGGACCAGCTCGGCGGCGTGAAGACCGACGTGCCGGTCACCATCGTCAAGCCAGACGGTACGCAGGAACTCGCGCCGCCGGTGATGCGCGTCGTCGGCAAGGTTCGTCACGCGCGGGACATCCAGCGCGCCGACTTCGAGTACCTGAAGCGCCAGACCACGCGCACGCCCAAGGTGACGATTCCGTCGCCGACGATGCTGCACTTTCGCGGCGGCCGGGCCGGGATCAGCAAGGAGGCCTACCCCGATCTGGAGCCCTTCTTCCAGGATGTCGCCGATGCCTACGGCGACGAACTGCGCTCGCTCGCCGCCGCCGGCGCGACCTACGTGCAGATGGACGACACCAACATCGCCTACCTGTGCGACGACAAGATGCGCGAGGCGGCGCGTGCGCGCGGCGACGACCCGAACGAACTGCCGCACCGCTACGCCGGCTTCATCAACCGCGTGGTCGCGCAAAAGCCGGCCGGGATGACGCTCGCCGTGCACCTGTGCCGCGGCAACTTCAAGAGCACCTGGGCCGCGCAGGGCGGCTACGAGCCGGTGGCCGAGGCGCTGCTGTCGGAGATGAACGTCGACGCCTACTTCCTCGAATACGACGACGCGCGCAGCGGCGACTTTCGCCCGTTGCGCTTCCTGCCCAAGGGCAAGACGGTGGTGCTCGGCCTGGTGACGACCAAGCTCGGCCAGCTCGAAGACAAGGACGCCGTCAAGCGCCGCATCGACGAGGCCGCGAAGTACGTGCCGCTGGAGCAACTCGCGCTGAGCCCGCAGTGCGGCTTCAGCAGCACCGTGCACGGCAACGACATCGCCGTCGAGGCGCAGCGCGCGAAGCTGCAGCTGGTCGTCGAAATAGCGAATGAGGTTTGGGGTTAGGTGGACCGGCCGGGCCGCGGGTCAGACTCGAGCGCAACCACGCGCTGCACCTTGCCGCTGCTGCCGCGAAGCAGCGGCTGGCCCGGTTCCTCGATGCAGCGCAGGCCGTGCAGGCCGTCGCGGCGGGCGAGCGCGTGCAGCGCCTTGCTGCATCGCGCTAGCGCGAGCGCGGCGTCTTCGCTGCTCGCGCCGACGCGCAGGGCCAACGTTCGCGGGCCGCGCTGCACGAGCTGGAAGTCGAACACGCCGACGTCTTCTTCGAGCAGCGTCGACAAGGCGAGCGGCAACCAGGTGACGTGGCGCCCCGCGTCGTCCTGCATCACGAGCGGGTCGTCTTCGCGCCCGCGGACCTCGATCACCGGCAGCGGCGAGCCGCAGGCGCAGGGCTCGGCAGCAAAGCGCACGCTGTCGCCGAGGTCGTAGCGGATCAGCGGCTGCACGTGGTTGGCCAGATTGGTCAGCAGCACCGAGTGTGATGCCTTGCCCGGCGGCAGCGGGCGGCCGCGCTCGTCCACCGGCTCCAGGATCACCCAGTCGGCGTTGGCGTGCAGGCGCCCGTGCGCGCACTCCCCGCCGATGGCCAGGAACTCGGACGCGCCATAGCTGTTGCGCACGCTGCAACCGAAGACCTGCTCGGCGTGCTCGCGCACTGCGGCGGTCAAGGTCTCGCCGCCGGTCCAGATCTCGGCCGGGCGAATGGCGAGCGCGCCCAGCCGCGCCTGCTCTGCGAGTAGGGCGACGGCGGTCGGGTAGCTGGCGAGGATGGTCGGCGCGAACGCGTTCAGTTCGGCGACCAGTTCGGCCGTCGGACGCATGATCGACAGCGTGTGGAATGCCGCGCCCAGCCACGGGTTGAGCCGGCGCAGGCGCTCGAGCGAGACGACGCTCGCGAAGTGGCCGCCGGTCGCGCCGACGAAGGCCAGCCGCTCGCTCAGGTACAGCGGGTCGACCATGCGTTGCAGCGGACGCGGCGTGTGCCGGCGCAGCGCTTCGAGGGCGTCGTAGACCGCCATCGCCTGCGCGTCCTTCACGAACACACCCGGCTCGCCGCTGGTGCCAGAACTTTCCCAGACGATGTAGCGGCCGAGGAAGGCGCTGCCGACGCGATCGGGGTCGGCGAGGAAAGTGCGCACCTCCTCCAGGCGGATCGCGGGGTCGGCGACCCAGTCGTCGAAGCGCTCCATCAACGCGGGCTTGTGCGTCACCGCTAGCGCGGCAAGCTCGACCTGCCCGCCGGCTTCGGGCGCCGATGTCGGCAGAAGTTCGCGGTACAGCGCCGATCGCTCGCGCGCCACGCGCAGCAACGCGCGCAACCGGCCCGCCTGGCGCGCCGCGATGCCCCCCGCGCCCAGGCGCTGCACTGCGGCCACGTCCAGGCCGACCGCGGTCAGGCGCAGGGCGTCGAACACTGGCACCTGGAAATCGGGCAGTGCCATGGCCGTCCTCGCGAAGCGCCGCCGCTGCGCGGCCTGCTCAGGCGGGCGGCGCCGGTTCGGCCGACTCGGCCAACTCGTCGGGCTCCGCCTCGGGCTCAGGCGCAGGCTTGACGATCAGCACCGGCACAGGGCTTGCGTGTACGACGGCTTGCGAGACCGAGCCCAACAATGCCAAGCGAATTGCGCCCAGGCCGCGCGCGCTCATGACGATCATCTCGCAGCCGTCGCTCTCGGCCATGTCGACCAAGCTGTGCCCGGGGTCGCCGACGGCGACCTCGGATTCGAACGCGACGCCTGCCTCACGCAGCAGGGCCTCGGCCGGCTTCAGCGCGTGCGCGCCGGCGTCGCGGGCGACGCGCTGCAACACATCGGCATCGTGGGCGACGACCATCTCGTACAGCGTCGCCGGCTCCTGCACATTGGCGAGCACGCATTGCAGCGGCAGGCCCTCGCGCGACAGGCGAACCACGTAGCGAACGGCGTCCAACGCCGCTTCGGACCCGTCGACGGGCAACAGAATCTTCATCGCACACCTCCGCATTCAGTCTGGTCTCGTGCAGCGCCGCTGCAATTGATGCTGCGCAACCGATGCCGCATCTTGCGCCTCGATCGTCGCCACGTCCAAGGCAGTCTGTGGCCAATGCCTCGGTGGATGCGGCGACAATGTTCTGGCTGCATCCCGCCCGCGCCGCCGTGATTCTTCGCCACGCCTTCATCCCGCTCGACAACGCCCGCCTCGCCCACCTGTGCGGCAGCCTGGACGGCCACTTGCGCGCGATCGAGCAGGCGCTGGACGTCGTCATCACGCGCCGCAACGAATCGTTCCGCGTTGAGGGTGCCAGGGGCGCATCCGAGCGCGCCGTGCTGCTGCTGCAGACGCTGTACGACCGCGCGCGCAAGCCGATCTCGGCCGAGGCGTTCCAACTCGCGCTCGCCGCTGCCGCATCGGGCGGACCGAGCCTCGTCGTGCGCCGCCGCGGCGCGGCTGCCGACCCGCCCGAAGCCGATGCGCCGATAGCGCTGCGCACGCGGCATGCCGATCTGCAAGGGCGCACGCCGAACCAGATCCGCTACATCCGCAACATCCTCGCGCACGACATCAGCTTCGGCATCGGCCCGGCGGGAACGGGCAAGACCTTTCTCGCCGTCGCCTGCGCGGTCGATGCGCTCGAGCGCAGCGCGGTGCAGCGCATCGTGCTCACGCGCCCGGTCGTCGAGGCCGGCGAGCGCCTCGGTTTCCTGCCTGGCGACCTGGCGCAGAAGGTCGATCCCTACCTGCGCCCGCTCTACGACGCGCTGTACGACCTGATGGGCTTCGAGCGCGTCGCCAAGGCGTTCGAGAAGGCGAGCATCGAGATCGCGCCGCTCGCCTTCATGCGCGGGCGCACACTCAACCACGCGTTCGTGATTCTCGACGAAGCGCAGAACACGACGCCCGAGCAGATGAAGATGTTCCTGACGCGCATCGGCTTCGCGTCGCGCGCGGTCGTGACCGGCGACGTGAGCCAGGTCGACCTGCCGCGCGGCAGCCAGAGCGGTCTCATCGACGCCGAGCGCGTGCTGCGCCGCGTGCGCGGCATCGCGGTTACCCACTTCAGCGCCGCCGACGTGGTGCGCCACCCGCTCGTCGCGCGCATCGTCGAGGCCTACGATGCGGCCGACCGCAGCGGGGACCGCGCGTGAGCCCGCCGGGCCGCCCCAAGGGCGAATGCCGGAGTGCGCAGCGCGAAGGTACTCCGGTGAGCGTACGTCGCGAGGAACTCGAACTGTCGCTGCAGTTCGCCGACACATCGCACCGCGAGCACTTGCGGCGCCATCGCGTCGCGCGCTGGCTGCGCGCTGGTCTGGAGGCGCCGGCGCAGATCACGGTGCGCATCGTCGGCGAAGGCGAAGGCCGCGCGCTCAACCGCGACTACCGCGGGCAGGACCACGCGACGAATGTGCTGACCTTCGACTACAGCCGCGAGCCCGTCGTCGCCGCTGACCTCGTGCTGTGTGCGCCGGTCGTCGAGCGCGAGGCGCGCGAACAGGGCAAGGCACTCGCTGCGCATTACGCGCATCTGCTCGTGCACGGCGCGCTGCACGCCCAGGGCCACGACCACCAGACGGCGCGGGACGCGAAACGCATGGAGGCGCGCGAGAGTGCAGTGCTGCTCGCGCTCGGTCTGCCCGACCCCTACGCGCGCTGAGCAGTCACCCCGCGCTCAGCGGTTGGTGCGCAGGTAGCGCTTGCGCCAGAAGTAGGTGCTCAGGCCCACGCCGAGGATCAGCATCAGCACGAAGACGATCCAGAAGCCGCGCGCGCTGTGGATCAGCGGCAGGCCTTCGAAGTTCATGCCGAAGAAGCCGGTCACCAGGTTCAGCGGCAGGAAGATCGCCGTCAGCACGGTCAGCGTGCGCATGATGTCGTTGGTGCGGTTGCCCTGGGCCGAGAAGTGCATCTGCACCGCCGTCTCGGCCGACGATTCGAGCCGGCGCACGTGCGTCAGCACGCGCTCGATGTGCTCCTGCACGTCGCGCGAGCGCAGGCGCAAAAGTTCGCGCTCGCGCTGAACGGCAGGGTCGGTCTCGGCCGGCCATTCGGCCAGTGCGTCCAGCCATTCCTGGATCGCGCTGCGCTGGTCTTCACAAGTGTCTTCCAGCGAATGCAGCGCGATGCGCGATTCGAGCAGCAGGTTCCAGTGGTTGAAGCTGCCGCTGGCGCCGAACAAGGCCTCCTGCAGATAGCCGAGTTGGCGCGTCAGCAGGCGGCGCAGTTCGAGGTAACCGTCGACCATGTGGTTGACCATGCGCAGCATCAGGTCGGCCGGGCTGGTCGGCAGCCGCAGCGGTGCGCTGCGGCGCTCCATGCGACCGTCGTTGCGGCGCTCGCCGCGCACCTCGGCGCCCTGCACCATCTGCGCCAGCCGCGAGGCGAAGAACTCGCGCACCTGGCAGTCGGTCGGGTGAACGGTCAGCAGCACGCGGTCGAAGACCACGAAGCCGACCGGGTTCGTGTCGATCGATTCGAGCGCCAGCTTGGCCGTCGCCAGCGTGCCGTGCTCGTCGTCGACGAACAGCGCCTTGCTGTCGGCGCCGGCAGCGAGGCGGCGAAAGACCAGCATGTCGTACCACGACGTGTAGTCGAAGTGCGACGGCAACTGGTTGTTCAGCAGGTCCGACACATGCAGGTCGACGAGCTGACCGCCGGTCCAGCGCAGGAGCGCCGACTGCAGCGCATCGGCGTGGACCTCGAACTCGCGCCGAGCGCTGCCGACCCAGAGGTAGCCGCTGTCAGGGATCTGCTCGGGTAGTGCTTCGAGTTCGGCGAACTGCTCCGCGGTGATGTGAAAGACGCGCATCGGGCGTCGCCGATCAGGCTTTGCGAAGTAGCCGCGCGGCTTCGAGCGCGAAGTAGGTCAGCACGCCGTCGGCGCCGGCGCGCTTGAAGGCGAGCAGCGCTTCCATCATCACCGCGTCGTGGTCCAGCCAGCCGTTGGCGGCAGCGGCCTTGAGCATCGCGTATTCGCCGCTCACCTGGTAGGCGAAGGTCGGCACGCGGAACTCGTCCTTCACGCGGCGGACGATGTCGAGGTAGGGCATGCCGGGCTTGACCATCACCATGTCGGCGCCCTCGGCGATGTCGAGCGCCACTTCGCGCAGCGCCTCGTCGCTGTTCGCCGGGTCCATCTGGTAGACCTTCTTGTTGCCCTTGCCGAGGTTGCTCGCCGAGCCCACCGCGTCGCGGAACGGCCCGTAGAAGGCGCTCGCGTACTTGGCGCTGTAGGCCATGATCTTCGTGTGAATGAAGCCGCGCGATTCGAGCGCCGCTCGAATCGCTCCGATCCTGCCGTCCATCATGTCGCTCGGCGCGACGATGTCGACGCCGGCCTCGGCCTGCACCAGCGCCTGCCCGGTCAGCACCGCGACCGTCTCGTCATTGAGCACGTAGCCGGTGGGGTCGAGCAAGCCGTCCTGGCCGTGCGACGTGAAAGGGTCGAGTGCGACGTCGGTCAGCACGCCGAGTTCGGGAAAGCGGCGCTTGAGTTCACGCACGACGCGCGGCACCAGGCCTTCGGGGTTGAGCGCCTCGCGGCCGTCTTCGGTCTTCAGGCTCGCGTCGATCACCGGGAACAGCGCCAGCACCGGAATGCCGAGCTTGACGCACTCCTCGGCCACCGGCAGCAGGCGGTCCAGGCTGACGCGCTGCACGCCGGGCATCGACGCCACGTCCTGCGTCAGGCCCTGGCCGTCCAGGATGAACACGGGCAGGATCAGGTCGCTCACGTGGAGGCGGCTTTCGCGCACCAGGGCGCGGCTGAATTCGTCCTTGCGCAGGCGGCGCGGCCGGCTCGCGGGATAGGGAGGTGGCGTGATCACGGAAGAGGGTCCTTCTGGCGGTGCGGGGTCACACGCTTGCCGGCCAACGCACCGGACACGAACGTGCTCGATATCCCCTGATGACGGCGCGGTTGCTCGCCGTTCTCATCTGCTAAAGTGGCCCTCGAATGATAGCCGCAAGGCCGTTGTTCCCTGCTTATCCTCCCTGAGCAGGTGCCCTGCCGCGATACCATCGGCAAGGCATTGCGGGCCCTGGCCGGAATGTCAGGGCCTCTCTTATTTGGCCGACGATCGTCCTGTGTGCTCCGCATCGAAGCCATGTCCATCGTCTTCACACCCGACCCGTTCATCGACGCCCGTCGCGCTTGCGCATGACGCGCCCTATCCATTCATCCGCGCTGCTGGCGGTCGCGTACGCGGCGCTCATCGTCTACGCGAGCCTGTACCCGTTCGACTGGCACCATCCGCAAGGCCTGTGGTCTCTCGCCTTGCTGAACCTGCCCTGGCCGCGGTGGTGGGGCGGGTTCGATGTCGTCGCCAACCTGCTCGGCTATATGCCGCTCGGGGCGCTGGTCTTTGCCGCCGCGATGCACCCCGGCCGCAACCGCTGGGCCGCGGTGGCGGTGGCCGTGGTGCTGTCCTCGCTGCTGTCGCTGGCGATGGAGCTGACGCAGAACGATTTGCCGACGCGCGCGCCCTCGGCGCTCGACTGGGCGCTCAACAGCGCCGGGGCGGGGCTCGGAGCCTTGCTTGCGGCGCTGATCGATGCCACAGGCCTGCCGCATCGCTGGCGCTCGATTCGCGAGCGCTGGCTCGTCGCCGGCAGCGCGAGCGCCACCGCGCTGCTCGTGCTGTGGCCGGTGGGCCTCCTGTTTCCGATGCCGGTGCCGCTGGCGCTGGGCCAGGTCTGGCCGCACGTGGCCGACGCCGCGGCGGCGCTGGGCGCATGGGCCGAGGGCGTGCCCTGGGCCGCGTCATGGGCCGCGGCGCTGGCGCAGGTGGACCTGGCACCGTCGCCGCTGTCGCTGCTGGCCGAGGCAACGCTAACGGCGTTCGGCCTGCTCGCGCCATGCATGCTCGTCTTCACGGTCACGCGGCCGGGCTGGCGGCGGGTGGCGCTGGTGCTGGGCGCGGCGACGCTCGGCCTGACGGCGACGACGCTGTCGACGGCGCTCAATTTCGGCCCGCAGCACGCGCTGGCCTGGCTGACGCCGAGCACGCTACCCGCCTTCGGCGTCGCGATCCTCGTCGCCTCGGCAGTGGCTGGCGTGTCGCGGCGCACCGCGGCGGCGCTGGGCCTGGTGGTGGTCACTGCGCTGCTCGCGCTGTCGGCGCAGGCCCCTGCCGATCCGTACTTCGCCGAAAGCCTGCAGGCCTGGGAGCAGGGCCGCTTCATCCGCTTTCACGGCCTGGCGCAATGGGTGGGCTGGCTGTGGCCCTTCGCGCTGCTCGTGCACCTGCTGAGCCGGGCCGGTGCGCGCGTCGAAGGTCGCCTCTGACCGGTCTCGCGGCGGGGGCATGGTCCGCGCTCCGTAAAATGCCTCGATGAGCTATTACGAGCGACACATCTTCTTTTGCCTGAACCAGCGCGACAAGGGCGAGAACGCCTGCGCGCAGCACAACGCACAGGCCGGCTTCGAGCACTGCAAGTCGCGCGTCAAGGCCGAAGGCCTGGCCGGGCCCGGCGGCGTGCGCGTCAACAAGGCGGGCTGCCTGGACCGCTGCGCAGGCGGGCCGGTGGCAGTGGTGTACCCCGAAGCGGTCTGGTACACCTACCTCGACAACGACGACATCGACGAAATCGTCGAATCGCACTTGAAAAGCGGCAAGGTCGTCGATCGTCTGTTGCTCGCGCCCGAAGTGGGCCACTGACGATGAGTTCGCACTCGCGGCGGCTCAGCGTGCCGGGGCCTGCCGGCGCGCTCGAATGCGTCGTCGATTCGCCGGCCGGCGCACTGCGCGGCGTCGCCGTGATCTGCCACCCGCACCCGCAGCACGGCGGCACGATGGACAACAAGGTCGTGCAGACGCTGGCGCGCAGCTTCCTGCAGATCGGCTACCGCACGGTGCGCTTCAACTTCCGCGGCGTCGGTGCGTCGCAGGGCGTGTGGGACGAGGGCCGCGGCGAAGTGGACGACGCGCTCGCCGTCGTCGCCGAGCTGCGCAAGCCGGACCTGCCGCTGGTGCTGGCCGGTTTCTCGTTCGGCGGCTACGTCGCCGCGCAGGCGGCGTCCGTGCTGCCGGAGGGCGTGGCGGCCACGCGGCTGGTGCTGGTCGGGCCGTCGACGCAGGTGCAGCAACTGCCTGTCGTTCCCGCCGACACGCTGGTCATCCATGGCGAACAAGACGACGTCGTGCCGCTCGCGGCCACGCTCGTCTGGGCCCGCCCGCAATCGTTGCCCGTCGTCGTCATCCCTGGCGGCGGGCATTTCTTTCACGGCCAGCTCTCGCTGCTCAAGAGCATCGTGCTGCGCGCATTCAAATCCCCATGAAACGACTCCTTGCCTTCGCGTTCTCCCTCTCGCTCGCCGGTGCCGCGCTCGCGCAGGCTCCGCAGCCGCCCGAGGTCGGCGCCAAGAGCTACCTCTTGCTCGACCTCACCAGCCATCAGGTTCTCGCCGAGCGCGATGCCGACGCGCTCGCCGACCCGGCCTCGCTGACCAAGCTGATGACGGCCTACATCGTCTTCTCGGCGCTGCGCGACAAGAAGATCAGCCTCGAGCAGACGCTGCCCGTCTCGCAGCGCGCGTGGGCCGAGCGCAAGGGCGGCGGCTCGCTGATGTTCATCGAGCCGCGCAACACGCCCCGGGTCAGCGAACTGCTGCGCGGGATGATCGTCAACTCGGGCAACGACGCCTCGGTGGCGCTGGCCGAGGGCGTGGGCGCAACGGTCGAGAACTTCGTCGACCTCATGAACCGCCAGGCCCAGGCCTGGGGCCTGAAGAACACGGTCTTCAAGAACGTCACCGGCCTCACCGAGGCCGGCCACCACAGCAGCGCGCGCGACCTGTCGGTGATCGCCTCGCGCATCATCAGCGACTTCCCCGAGTACTACACGCTGTACTCGTTGCGCAAGTACCGCTACGAGGGCTCGCCGGCGTCGAACGAGAACAACCGCAACGTGCTGCTCGTGCGCGACCCGACGGTGGACGGCATGAAGACCGGGTACACGGAGGCCGCGGGTTATTGCCTGATCGCCTCGGCGGCGCGCGACTACCCCAACCTGGCGGCGAGCGGCGTCGGTGGCGGCAAGCGACGCCTTCTGAGCGTTCTGCTCAACACGACGTCGATGAACGCGCGCGCCGACGAAAGCCAGAAGCTGCTCAACTGGGGCTACACCGCGTTCGACACCTTGCGCCTGTTCGAGGCCGGCCAGGCGATCGTCAGCCCACCGGTGTGGAAGGGCACCGTGCGCGAAGCGCGCTTGGGCGCATCCGCCGCGGTGTTTGTTAGCGTTCCCGCCGGGACGGCGGCCAAGCTTCAGACCAAGGTCGAACGCACGGACCCGCTCATCGCGCCGCTCGCCAAAGACCAGCGCGTGGGTACGCTCAAGGTCAGCCTGCCCTCGGGTGCGCCGGTGACCGAGGTGCCTCTGGTCGTGCTCGACGGGGTCGAGCAGGCCGGCATTCTTGGGCGAACCTGGGACGCACTGCGCCTGTGGATCAAATGACACTCTTCGCCGGAAGTGGCTTGAGTCCCTCCGCGCGCGGGCCAATAATCGCCTGATGAGTGCAACCCTTCCCGACAGCCTGTGCTACCTCAACGGCTTCTTCGGTCCGCTGTGCGACGCCAAGGTCAGCGTGCTCGACCGCGGCTTCATCTTCGGCGACGGCGTCTATGAAGTGATCCCGGTCTACGGCCGGCGCATGTTCCGCTTCGACGAACACATGGCGCGCCTCTCGCGCAGCCTGGCCAAGCTGCGCATCGCCAACCCGCATGCCACTGCGCACTGGCTGGCGACCTGCCGCAAGCTGATCGCCGCCCATGCGAGCGCAGACCAGCTCGTCTACATCGAGGTCACGCGCGGCGTGGCCCTGCGCGACCACGTGATGCCCGAGGGCATTGCACCCACGGTCTTCATCATGGTGGGCGCGATGAAGCCGGCCACGCCCGAGCAGCGCCATCACGGCGTGGCCTGCGTGACCGCGCGCGACTTCCGCTGGGAGCGCGGCGACATCAAGTGCATCTCGCTGCTCGGCAACGTGCTCGCGCGCCAGATCTCGGCCGACCACGGCGCGGTCGAGACCATCATGCTGCGCGACGGCTTCCTCACCGAAGCCTCGGCGAGCAATGTCTGGGTGGTGCACGAAGGCGCGCTGCTCGGCCCGCCCAAGGGCGAGCACGTGCTCGAAGGCATACGCTACGAACTGCTGCGCGAGCTGTGCGAGGAAGTGGGCATCGCCTACAACCTGCGCCCGATCTCCGAGGCCGAGGTGCTGGCCGCGGACGAACTGCTGCTCAGCTCGGCGACCAAGGAAGTGCTTTCCGTCACGCTGCTCGACCACGAGCCGGTCGGCCACGGCGCGATGCGCGGCAAGCCCGGCCCGGTCTACGCGCGCCTGCACGAGGCCTACCAGCGCGCCAAGGCGACGCAGTCGATTTGAGCGCCGAAGGCAAGTCGCTGATCGAGTACCCGAGCGCCTTTCCGATCAAGGTGATGGGGCTCCACGCCCCCGGCTTCGTCGACGCGATGGTCAGCATCGCCCGCCAGTTCGACCCGGGCTTCGACGCCGCCACCGCCCGGACGCGCCCGAGCACCGCCGGCAAGTACCTCGGCGTCACGCTGACCGTCACCGCCACCAGCCGCGAGCAGCTCGATGAGCTGTACCGCACGCTGTCTACGCACCCGATGGTCAAGATCGTTCTGTAGTCCTGGCGGCCGCACGGCGCATTCTGCGGTATTTTGTGAAAGAAATGCCGCGATAAATTTTACAAAGATAGAATTGCCTGCTCTTTGTGAAAGAAGCGATGCCATCCACCGCCTACCGCGCCGGCCGCTACGTCTTGCAAGCCACGGGCTACAAGGCCTTCATTCCAGAGCCCTTGCCACCGGTACCCGACGTTGCCTTCGATGGCGAGCTGCGCACGCTGCTCTCGAATGCGGACCGTGACATCGGGCGGCTGGACGCCATTGCCGCGCTGCTGCCGAACCCGGACTTGTTTGTCGCCATGTACGTGCGTCACGAGGCCGTGCTGTCGTCGCAGATCGAAGGCACGCAGAGCACTCTGGAAGACGTGCTCGCCTATGAAGCCGACGGCGCGCAGAGCGACACGCCCAAGGACGTGGCCGAAGTCGCCAACTATGTGCGCGCCATGAACCACGGCCTGCGGCGGCTGGGCGGCGGCTTTCCGCTGAGCCTGCGCCTGGTGCGCGAAATCCACGGCGAGCTGATGCGCAACGTGCGCGGCGGCGAAAAGTCGCCCGGCGAATTCCGCGCCTCGCAGAACTGGATCGGCGGCAAGGGGCTCTATGCC
>CAIKUF010000177.1 GCA_903830565.1 uncultured bacterium
CAGGGGCCTGATCAAGTAAAAGCAGTCACACCGGCGGGTCGATAGACTGTCTCTTTTGACCAGATCAACTCGACCACCGAACAGCCTCACTTCACGCTCGCTTCAGGCTCATACCTGGATTGGAAAATACTTGCTTAGCCTTAGCCTTGCTTGCGCTCTGCGAGCGCGATCGGGCGCCTCTGCGAACCATGCGCAGGACGGGCCTGTGCGCCATGTGCGATGCCGGCAAGCGCACAATCAACTCAGGAGACCTGAACCTTGCAGACCATCGATTTCGAACTGCGCGGCGAGTACATCGCCCTCGACGCTCTGCTCAAGGCGACGGGTCTGGCCGCCAGCGGTGGCGGCGCGAAGGCGATGGTGGCCGCCGGCAAGGTGCAGATCGACGGGCGCGAAGAGTTGCGCAAGACGTGCAAGGTCAGGGCGGACCAGGTGGTCGGCGTGCACGGTGCACGCGTGCGCGTCGTGGCTCCATCTGCTGGCGAAGCAGCGGCGGCACTGCCGCCTTGACGCTGGCGCCGCGCGCCTACTTCTTTTTCTTGCTGCGGTCGGGGACGACGGTCGTGATCGGCGCCGAGAGGCCGATCGGTGCCACCGTCTTCGGCGGGCCGCTGTCCTTCTTCGGTTTCTTGGCTTCCTTGTTGCTGCGCTGCTGACCTTTGGCCATGATGAGCCCTCCTCTGGATCGACAGCGCGAAGTATCGCGCAGCTCGGGCTCGATCCAGTGCTTGACGGGGGGCTGCCCTGGTTGCACCATCGGTCGAGACGATGCGCCGGGCGCACCGCGGCCCCACACCCACTCCACGAGAGCCCACCATGTACCAGAAGATCCTCGTCCCCGTCGACGGCAGTCCCACCTCTGCACGCGGGTTGCAGGAAGCGATCAAGCTCGCCAAGCTCACCGGCGCCAAGCTGCGCCTGCTGCACGTGGTCGATCAGATCTCGTTCGCGTCCGGCATGGAGGCCGCATCGATGATGACCGGCGAGATGCTGCAACTGCTGCGCGAAGGCGGCGAGCAACTGCTCAAGAAGGCGCAGGCCCGCGTCGAGAAGGCCGGCGTGCGTGTCGACGCCGTGCTTTGCGACAGCTTCGCGGGCCGGGTCTGCGATCTCGTCATCGAACAGGCCACGGCATGGCGGGCCGACCTGATCGTGCTCGGCACGCATGGGCGGCGCGGCTTCAGTCGCCTGATGATGGGCAGCGACGCCGAGATGATCGTGCGTCTGGCGACGATGCCGGTGTTGCTGGTGCGCGCCAAGGAAACGGTCGACGCCGAGGCGAAGACCGCGAGCTGACAAGCCGCGAGTTAGGGATCAGGCCGTCTGCGCGATCCCGGCAATCGCCCATTCGCGGCTGCCGTCGGTCGGCTTGACGAGGTGCCAGACCTCGTCGAAGGGCGTTGCCGCACCGTCCTTCTCTTCGCGGATCAGGCCGTGGAAGCGCACGCTGACGATCTGGCGCGATTCCTCTTGCGCGAAGTCGAGCACCTGCGCGTCGAGTTGCACGACATCGGTCTGCTGTGGCGCATCGCGGCGATCCTGCAGATCGAGCTTGAAGACGGCGAACATCTCGGGCGTTGAGAACTGGCGCAAGTCCTCCAGGTCGGCCTTGTCGTTGGCCGCCTGCATGCGGATGAAGATCAGCTTGGCGACGCGCTCGAACGCTGCATTGTCGAATCCGGCCGGCAGCGATGCTGCGCTCGGCACGGCAGCGGATGTGCTTGCCTGACCGGAGCCGAATGAAGTCGGCGGCGCCGGAAAGGCGGTGCCCGGACCAGCGCCCGCGTATTGCAGGCCGGGCGAGGCATCGGGGCTCGCAGCGGGGCCGAAGCGCCGCATCAGAAAACGGATCGCGACCACCGCGACCACTCCCAGCAGCGCGATCGTCAACAGGTTGCCCATCTCGGCGCCCATGCCGAAGTGACTCATCAACGCGGCCAAGCCCAAGCCCGCCGCGATACCGGCGATCGGGCCCATCCACGAACGCGACGGCGCCGCTGTTGGCGGCGCACCCGGGGTCGCCGGAGCGGCTGCGGGCGCCTGCTGCGCCGGCGGCGACGTGGGTGCCGGACGCGCCGGCATCTGGCGCTGCATCCCCGATGTGCCGCCGCCACCGAGGCGCTTGGCCTGCGCGTCCAGAGCGACGAAGCTCACGCCCAGCAGGGCGACGATCACGCTCAACAGTATCTTCTTCACGCTGCAACTCCTGACCGCGATGGACCGCGCCGCAGACCTGCGGCGTCGCTACTATATCGGGACGCCGCTTGAAAGCGCAAGGCCCGAGCCCGCATGCAAGTCGAGTTGATGCAGACTGCGTGTGCCGCAATGCCGCGGCGCGAACCGGGCGGACCAGCGCGCCATGAGAGTCTTCGACGCCCGAGAGACCCGCGAATGCTTGCCATGGCCCGCGCTCATCGAAGCCCTGCGGGCGATGTTTCGCAGCGGGTGCGAGATGCCGCTGCGGCATCACCACGCGGTCGCGGTTCCGGGCGAACCCACGGGCACGCTGCTTCTGATGCCGGCCTGGCAGTGCGGCGAGCAACTCGGCGTGAAGATCGCGACCGTGATGCCCGGCAACAGCGGGCGCGCGCTGCCGACCGTGAATTCGAGCTACCTGCTCAGCGACGCGCGCAGCGGGCA
>CAIKUF010000178.1 GCA_903830565.1 uncultured bacterium
CCCTCCAATACCTGGGGCCTGCTACCCGGCGCTCCGACGCCTACCGGCACAGGACTCTCACCCGTTGGACATGCGCAGCATGCAGCAACTCCCCCTCGCCCCTGCGGGTTCAGTCGAGCTTTTGCTTCGTGACGCACCATGTGGGAATTGTGGCGGCTGCGGGCTATGGCCTGTTCACGCAACGCTGACCTTGCCGCGCGCCGCCTTCACCTGCCCGCGCTGAACCTTGCTCTCCAGCCGGCGCAGCTTGGACGCGTAGGTCGGCTTGGTCGGGCGGCGCTTGCGCGGCGGCGTGGCGACGCTGGCGACGAGTTCGTTCAAGCGCTGCATCGCCTCGGCGCGGTTCATCTCCTGGCTTCGGCTGGTCTGCGCCTTGATGACGAGAACGCCTTCCTGCGTGATGCGCGAATCGGCGAGTGCGAGCAGACGCTCCTTCACCGCGTCGGGCAGCGACGACGCGCGGATATCGAAGCGCAGGTGAACGGCGCTCGACACCTTGTTGACGTTCTGCCCGCCCGCGCCCTGGGCGCGGATGGCGCTCCACTCGACCTCGCTCTCGGGAACCTCGAACTTCACGGCGCAGGCAACTCGGGCACCGCGGCGCGGACCTGCTCGCAGTGCGCGATGTGGCGGTTGCACAGACGCATGAACAGCCAGCCCGACAGCGCGCCCGAGATCGCGAGCCCGACCACCGGCACCGCCTTCGAGACCTGCTGCGCGCTCACGCGCAGGCCGACGGAGCGCAGCGCCGAGATCAGCACCGCCTGCGTGACGACGCGGCCGATCAGGTAGCTGCCCACCTTGCGCGCGAGTTCGTCCACCTTGGTCCGCTGCGCCGCCGGCAGCGCGGCGATCTGCGCCGGCGAGAGGCCGTAGGCGCGGTTGATCTCGTCGATGGTCGCAACGAGCAGGTGCGAGTTGACGAACATGTCGACGCCGAGCAGAGGCAGCGCCGACACACCGGCCGCCTTCAAGGCCTGGCGCCGCACGAGGCCGCGCGCAGCGAGTGCGCGCTCGCTGTGCGCGGGGGCAGAGTGCTTTGTTGGGCGGAGCATGGCTTGCGCGTGAACGCTAACTATCAATCGACGCTGATCGGCACGCGCTTGGCCAGCGCGCACATCAGCTCGTAGCCGACTGTTCCCGCCGCGTGCGCCACCTCGTCGATGGCGAGCACGCTGCGGCCCGGCCCGCAGCCCCACAGCGTGACCTCGCTGCCGACGTCGGCGGCAGGCACGGGCGTGAGATCGATCGTCACCATGTCCATCGAGACGCGGCCGACGAGGCGCGTGCGAACGCCGTCCACCAGCACCGGCGTTCCGGTCGGCGCCAGGCGCGGGTAGCCGTCGGCGTAACCACAGGCGGCGACGCCGATGCGCATCTCGGCGTCGGCGCGAAACGCACTGCCGTAGCCGACGCTGTCGCCGCGTCGCAATTGCTGGGTTGAAATCAGCCGCGAGCGCAGCGTCATCGTCGGCTGCAAATCCCAGTGCGCGATGTCGTGCGCGGGGAAATCGGGCGCCGAGCCGTAGACCATGATGCCGGGGCGAATCCAGTCGGCGCGCGCCTCGGGCATGTCGGCCGCAAAGCGCAGCGTCGCCGCGCTGTTGCACAGCGACCGCTCGCCCGGCAGCTCGCGCGTTGCCGCATCGAACACGGCCTGCTGCGCGGCGATGCCGGGCGCGCCGTCGGCGTCGGCGAAGTGCGTCATCAGCACGATGTCGTCGACCTGGGTCAGGCCAGACAGACGCAGCCACGCGCCGCGATACGCCGCGGCCGTGAAGCCGAGCCGGTTCATGCCGCTGTTGAGCTTGAGGAACACGCGCTGAGCATGCGCGGCCCGGTGTGCGGCCAGCCAGTCGATCTGCTCGTCGCGGTGGATCACATGCCAGAGATCCAGGCGCGAGCAGGCTTCGAGGTCGCGCGCCTCGAAGCAGCCTTCGAGCAGCAGCACCGGGCCGCGCCAGCCGAGGGCGCGAACGCGCTCGGCCTCTGCGATGTCGAGCAGCGCGAAGCCGTCGGCGCCATGCAGCCCGGCGTAGGCGTTCGCGATGCCGTGGCCATACGCATCCGCCTTGACGACCGCCCAGACCCGGGCTTCGGGCGCCGCCTCGCGCGCCCGGCGCAGGTTGTGCGCCAGCGCTTGCGTGTGGACGGTGGCCTGGATCGGGCGCGGCATGCGCCGATTCTGCCAGTGCGTCCCACGCGCGCAGTGGGCCATGCCGGGCAGGCTGCCGTGACCCGCGTGCTATAAACCCCGCGCACGGAGACAAGATCGCACAGCCCAGCCCTTCGGTCGGCGTTAACACGCCCGCACCCACCCAACCCCCGGGGACACTCAGCCGCTTGCACGCGACCGCATGAAAAAAGGCTTCTACACGATCATGTCGGCGCAGTTCTTCAGCTCGCTGGCGGACAACGCGCTGTTCATCGCGGCGGTGGAATTGATCAGGACCTCGGGCGCCGCCACGTGGCAGGCAGCGGCGCTGGTGCCGATGTTCGCGCTCTTCTACGTCGTCTTTGCGCCCTTCGTCGGCGCGATCGCCGACGCCGTGCCCAAGGGCAAGGTGATGTTCTTCTCGAACCTCATCAAGATCGTCGGCTGCCTGATGATGCTATTCGGCGCCCACCCGCTGTTGTCCTACGCGATCGTCGGCCTTGGCGCGGCGGCGTATTCGCCCGCCAAGTACGGCATCCTGACCGAGCTCCTGCCGCCCTCGCAACTGGTCAAGGCCAACGGCTGGATCGAAGGCCTGACGATCGCCTCGATCATCCTGGGCATCGTGCTTGGCGGCCAGTTGATCGGCCCGGCGATGTCGCAGCAACTTCTCGGATTCGACATGCCGATGCTCGACACCGGTATCGATACACCGCCCGAAGCGGCAGTCGCGTCGATGATCCTGGTCTACGTCATCGCCGCGGTGTTCAACCTCTACATCCCGCGCACCGAGGCGCCGCTGCAGCCGCTGGCCCACGGCCCGTGGGCGCTGGTGCGCGACTTCGCGAGCTGCAACGCGCGCCTATGGAGCGACAAGCTGGGCCAGATTTCGCTAGCCACCACGTCGCTGATCTGGGGCGCGGGCGGGCCGTTGAAATACATCGTGCTCACTTGGGCCGCAGTCGCGCTCGGTTACACGACCACGCAGGCCACAGCATTGCAGGGCGTTGTCGCCATCGGCCTCGCTTTGGGCGCGGTCGTCGCGTCGCTGCGGATGCGGCTGGACCACGCGACCAAGGTCATCCCGCTCGGCATCGTGATGGGCTTGTCGCTGGTCGGCATGGTCTTCATCGACAAGCTCTGGGTCGCGATCCCCTTCCTGATCCTGCTCGGCGGCATCAGCGGCTTCCTGATCGTGCCGATGAACGCGCTGCTGCAGCACCGCGGCCACAACCTGATGGGCGCGGGCCGCTCGATCGCGGTGCAGAACTTCAACGAGCAGGCCTGCATCCTCGCCCTGGGCGCGCTCTACACCGGCATGACGCGCTTCGGCATGTCGATCCACGCGTCGATCATCACCTTCGGACTGGTCGTGGCCGGGATGATGGCGCTGATCCAGCGCTGGCACGCGCGCAACTGCGTGAACGACCGCGACGAGGTCGAGCGCCTGCTCGCGCTGGCGCGCAGCGACCGCCACTGACCACGGCCAACGGCCGGAGCGGCGCCAGCCGCAGCCAAGGTGCAGATGCAAACGTCGAACGCACGCTCCGCCGGATTCTGGCCGGCGCTTTGCCTCGCCTTCAACGCCCTCGTCTGGGGCCTCTCGTGGTGGCCGTTCCGGCAACTGCAGGCGCTCGGCCTGCACCCGCTGTGGGCGACGGTGCTGGTCTACCTCGTCGCCGTGGCGGCGATCCTTGCCGTACGGCCCGGCGCACTGCGCCAACTCGTTCGCACACCGGCGCTGTGGGTGCTGCTCGCCGCCTCGGGAACGACCAATGCCGCGTTCAACTGGGCGATGGTGATCGGCGACGTGGTGCGCGTCGTGCTGTTGTTCTACCTGATGCCGCTGTGGGCCGTGCTGCTGGCGCGCGTGTTGCTTGGCGAGGCGCTCACCGCGCGGGCCGCGCTGCGCGTCGTGCTGGCGCTGGCCGGCGCCGTCGTCGTGCTCTGGCCCGCGGGCGGCGGCTGGCCGCTGCCGGCGACGCTGGCCGACGCGCTGGGCCTCGTCGGCGGCTTCTCGTTCGCCCTCAACAACGTGATGCTGCGCCGTGAGGCGGCGCGCCCCGACGAAGGCCGCGCGCTGGCGATGTTCGCCGGCGGCGTGATCGTTGCCGGCGCGCTCGCCGTGGTGCTGGCGTTGCAAGGCGAGGTCGCGTGGCCACCCGCGCCTGCGGCGCCGTGGGTGCTCGGCGCGCTGTTCTTGAGCGCGCTCTTCCTGCTCAGCAATCTGGCGCTGCAGTACGGCGCCGCGCGCCTGCCGGCCAACGTGACCGCGGTCGTGATGCTGGTCGAGGTCGTGTTCGCGAGCGGCTCGGCGCTGCTGCTCGGCGGCGGAACGCTGACGCCGCCGCTGCTGATCGGCGGTGCACTGATCGTCGCCGCGGCCGTGCTGGCGGGGCGCGAGGGGCCCACTTGAGACGCTACAGGAACCCGATCGAGATCCACGGCACCGCCGCGACGACGATCGTGCCGACGAGCAGCGCCAGCAGGTAGCCGACGATGGGCCGGATGCCCTTGTCGGGGTTGACGCGCCCGATCGCGCAGGCCGCGTAGTAGCCCACGCCGAGCGGCGGTGCGAAGAGGCCCAGGCCCATCGAGAGAACCACGACCATCGCGTAGTGCACGTCGTGCACGCCGAGCTGGCGCGCGATCGGGAACAGCAGCGGGCCGAAGAGCACGATCGCCGGGATGCCTTCGAGCACCGAACCGAGCACCGTGAACGCGAGCACCGAGACGGCGAGGAACATCGGCCTGCCGCCCGGCAGCGCGCCCATCAGCTCGGCCAGCCAGCGCGAGAAGCCCGACTGCGTGAGGCCCCAGGCCATCGCGGTGGCGGTGCCGATGATGAGCAAGATCGCGCCTGACAGCGCCGCGGTGTTGACAAGCATGGGCGCGAGCCGCCGCCAGTCGAACTGGCGATAGACGAAGAGGCCGGCAAGCACCGAGTAGGCGATGCCCAGCGTCGAGACCTCGGTCGCGGTGGCGACGCCGCCGACGACCGCGGCACGGATCACGAACGGCAGCGCGAGCGACGGCAGCGCGATTGCGAACAGGCGCGCCACGGCCGTCCACGGCGTGCGCTGGACCTGGCTCAGGTCTTCATTGCGGCAGCGAAACCCCACGACGACGCACAGCACGAGGCCGAGCACCACCGCCGGCAGCAGGCCGCCGGTGAAGAGCGCGGCGATCGAGACGCCGGTCACCGAGCCGATCGTGATGAGAACCAAACTGGGCGGCACGGTCTCGGTCTGCGCGCCGGTGGCGGCGAGCAGCGCGACGAGGTCGCCCTCGTCCGCGCCGCGCTTCTTCATCTCGGGGAAGAGGGCCGGTGCGATGGCTGCCATGTCGGCCGCCTTCGAGCCCGAGATGCCGGAGACGAGGTACATCGCGCCGATCAGCACGTACGACAGGCCGCCCTTCACGTGCCCGAGCAGACCGGCGAGGAAGGCGACCATCACGCGCGCCATGCCGGTCATCTCGATCAGCAGGCCGAGGAAGACGAACAGCGGCACGGCGAGCAGGATGAGGTGCGACATGCCCTCGTCCATGCGGCCGACGATCACCGGCAGCGGCGTGCCGGTGGTCAGCGCGAGGTAGCCAAAGGTCGCCAGACCGAAGGCGAACGCGATCGGGATGCCGGCCAGCACGCAGCCGCCGGCAACGCCGACGAAGAAGATCAGCAGGTTCAGCCGCCCGAGGTCGTGCAGCCGCGGCCCGGCAGCCCAGAACACGGCCGCAACGACGGCCACGAGCACGACGGCCTGCACGGCCTGCTTGATGCTCGCAACGCGCAGCAGGCGCAGCACCGAGAACGCCGCCATCAGCGCAACGCCGACCGGCAGTGCGGCGGCGCGCCAGGCGCCTGAAATTTCGAGCGCCGGCGTGGTGATCGCCGCTTCGTCGGCCGCGTATTCCCACGCCGGCCAGCCGAGCAGCGTGAGGAAGGCGAGGCCGGCGGCGATCGCGACGGCCTCCATCAGCGCGCGCCGAGGCTCGCCGAGCGAGGCGACCAGCGCCGTCATCCGCATGTGCTCGCCGCGCCGCAGCGCGACCACCGCGCCCAGCATCGCGAGCCACAGGAAGAGCAGCGACGCCAGCTCGTCGGACCAGACCAGCGGCCGGTGCAGCACGAAGCGCGCGACGACGCCCGAGAACAGCACGACCACGTTGGCCAACACCAGCAAAGCGGCCGGCACCTCGACCAGCCAGCCGAGACCGGCGTCGATGCGGGCCAGCGCGCCACGCTCGGCCAAAGGCGGCGTCAGTGCCCCGTGGCCGGGGCCTGCGCCTGCACTCACCCCAGCTTGCCGGAGCTGCGCTCGAGCAAGGCCCAGGCCTCGTCGCCGAACTTGCCCTTCCACTCGGCGTAGAAGCCGGCCTTGCGCAGGTGGTCGCGAAAGCTCTCGGTCTTGGGCTGGTTGAACACCAGGCCCTTGTCGGCGAGTTCCTTCTGCAAGCCGGCGTTGAGCGCGGCGACGTCGGCGCGCTCCTTCAAGCCGGCCGCGTTGATGTTGCGCGCGACGATGACGCGCAGGTCTTCGGGCAGGCGCTCCCAGGCCTTCTTGTTGGCGAGGAACCAGAAGCCGTCCCACATGTGGTTGGTCAGCGAGCAGTACTTCTGCACTTCGTAGAGCTTGGCGGTGGCGATCACGGCGAGCGGGTTCTCCTGCCCTTCGACGACCTTGGTCTGCAACGCGGAGTAGGTCTCGGCGAAGTTGATCGAGGTCGGCGCGGCGTCGAAGGCCTTGAACATCGAAGTCCACAGCGGCGACGGCGGGACGCGGATCTTCATGCCCTTCAGGTCGTCGGCGCTCTGGATCGGGCGCGTCGACGAGGTGATCTGGCGAAAGCCGTTGTCCCAGATCTTGTCCATTGCGATCAGGTTGCTCTTGGCGATCTGCGCGCGAACGAAGGCGCCGAGGTCGCCGTCGAGCGCCTTCCAAACGGTGTCGTAATCGGGGAACGCGAAGCCGATGCCGGTGATCGACGCCGACGGCACCAGCGTCGCCAGGATCAGGCCCGACAGTGTGAAGAACTCGATGCCGCCCGAGCGCACCTGGCTCAGCATGTCGGTGTCGCCGCCGAGCTGGTTGTTGGGGAAGATCTGGATGTCGACCCGGCCCTTGGTCTCGGCGCGGATCGCGTCAGCCATCTCCTTCGCACGCAGGTTCATCGGGTGGCTGACCGGCAGGTTGTTCGCGTACTTGTAGCTGAACTCCGCGGTCTGTGCGAGCACGCGGCCGCTGGAGAGGGCGAGCGCGCCGGCTCCGGCGCCGGCGAGTAGGTTGCGTCGTGTCAGGCTCATGTTGTGTCTCCGTTTGTCGTGGGGGCGTGAAAGCTTGGATTCTGTCAAACTCCGGCGCCCTCTCGGCGGTCCGCCGGACGGGCCTTGTCTACACTCATTGTTCGGGCGTGTGACTTGCGCCCCGAGGACGCTCCATGACATCGAACGTAGATTCACTCCCCGTGGCCGTGGTGACCGGCGGTGCGCGCGGCATCGGGCTGGCCATCGCGAAGTGGTTTCTGGCCCATGAGCACCGCGTCGCGCTGATCGACATCGATTCCAAGACGCTGCTGCGCACCAAGGTCGCCTTGCACAACCGCGAGCGCGTGCTGTCGGTGCACGGCGACGTCTCCAAGCCGGCGCATGTCGCCGCCGCGATCGATGCCATCGCCAAGCGCTTCGGCCGCATCGACGCGCTCGTGAACAACGCCGGCGTCGCGGTGTTCAAGCCCATCGGCGAGACGACGTTCGACGAATGGAGCCACGTGCTCGGCACCAACCTGGACGGCGCCTTCCTATGCACCCAGGCCTGTGTGCCGGTGATGCTCGCGGGTGGACGCGGCGGCAGCGTCGTCAACATCGCGTCGATCTCGGGCCTGCGCGCGAGCACGCTGCGCGTGGCCTACGGCACGAGCAAGGCGGCGTTGATCCACTTGACGAAACAGCAGGCAGTGGAACTCGGCACCGTGGGCATCCGCGTCAACGCGGTGGCGCCGGGGCCGGTCGATACCGACATGGCCAAGCTCGTGCACAGCGTGGCCATACGCTCGGACTACTACGACGCGATCCCGCTCAACCGCTACGGAACGACCGAAGAGATCGCGCAGGCGGTGGGCTTCCTGTGCAGCGCCGAGGCGAGCTTCATCAACGGCCAGGTGCTGGCCGTCGACGGCGGCTTCGACGCCGCGGGCGTCGGCCTGCCGACGCTGCGCAGGAACGCCGCCCCATCAGAGCCGGCTTGAACCCCGCGCCGCGGCCGGGGCCGCCGCACTGGCGATACCATGCGCCATCGGGCCATCGTGGTCCGGCAGGATTCCTTCATGCCCAAAGCCCCGAAGACCATCTACGACTTCTCCGCCGAATCCATCACCGGCGAGCGCGCCGACCTCGCGGCCCAGCGCGGCAAGGTGCTGTTGATCGTGAACACCGCGAGCGCGTGCGGTTTCACGCCGCAGTTCGAGGGGCTCGAGCAGTTGTGGCAGGACTACCGCGAGCGCGGCCTCGTCGTGGTCGGCTTTCCGAGCAACCAGTTCGCCTCGCAAGACCCGGGAACGAACGGCGAGATCGCGTCGTTCTGCTCGCTCAACTACGGCGTGGACTTCCCGATGATGGCCAAGGTCAAGGTCAACGGCGCCGACGCGCATCCGCTGTGGAAGTGGCTCACCGCCGAGGCGCCAGGCCTGCTCGGCAGCACGGCGGTGAAGTGGAACTTCACCAAGTTCCTCGTCGGCCGCGACGGCAAGGTGATCAAGCGTTATGCGCCGACCGATACGCCGCAGTCGCTGCGCAAGGACATCGAAGCGGCGCTTAACGCCTGATCCCATCACACCAAGAAGACTCCTCATGTTCAAGCACGTTGACCCCTACGCCGGCGACCCCATCCTGAGCCTGAACGACGCCTTCCAGAAGGACCCGCGGCCGGGCAAGATCAACCTCTCGATCGGCATCTACTTCGAGGACGACGGACGCATTCCGGTGCTCGAATCGGTGCGCCGTGCCGAGACGCAGATCGTCGCCGAAGGCGGCCCCAAGCCCTACCAGCCGATCGAAGGCGCGGCCAACTGCCGCAGCGCCGTGCAGCAACTGCTGTTCGGCGCCGGCCACGAGGCGGTGGCGAGTGGCCGCGTGGCGACGATCCAGTCCGTGGGCTCGAGCGGCAGCCTGCGCGTCGGAGCCGACTTCATCCACCGCTACTTCCCCGCGAGCGGCGTCTGGGTCAGCGACCCGACCTGGGACAACCACCGTGCCATGTTCGAGGGTGCGGGCCTCACGGTTCATACCTACCCGTACTACGACGACGCGACCGGCGGCCTGCGTTTCGACGCGATGCAAGAGACGCTGCGCGCGATCCCGAAGCGCAGCGTCGTGCTGCTGCATGCGTGCTGCCACAACCCGACCGGCGTCGACCCGACGCGCGAGCAGTGGAACGCGCTGATACCGCTGCTGCGCGAGCGCGAGTTGCTGCCGTATCTCGACCTCGCCTACCAGGGCTACGGCGAGAGCATCGAAGCCGATGCCTGGGTGCCGCGCGCCTTCGCCGAGGCCGGGCTCTCGTTCTTCATCGCCAACTCGTTCTCGAAGAGCATGAGCCTGTATGGCGAACGCTGTGGCGCGCTGAGCGTCGTCTGCCCGGACGCCGCGCAGGCCGCATTGGTGCTCGGCCAGCTCAAGGCCACCGTTCGGCGCAACTATTCCAGCCCGCCGATCTTCGGCGGCCAGATCGTCGCCCGCGTGCTCACCGACCCCGCGCTGCGCGCGCTGTGGGAGGGCGAGGTGAAGGCGATGCGCGAGCGCATCGTCGCCATGCGCAAGAAGCTGCACGCCATGCTCTCGGTCAAGCTGCCCGGCCGCAACGTCGACTACTTCCTGACCCAGCACGGCATGTTCAGCTATACCGGCCTCTCGCAAGTGCAGGTCGAGCGCCTGCGCGAGGAGTTCGCCGTCTATATCCTGCGCTCGGGCCGGCTGTGCGTGGCGGGCCTGAACAGCGGCAACGTCGAGGCGACGGCGGTCGCGATGGCGGCGGTGATGGCGGGCTGATCCGCAAGCGGTGCGTCGCTAGCCCGAACTTTGACCGATCCTGCGACGTAAGTGCTTGATCCGCCGACGTTTTCGAGCGTATCGGGGCGGGGTTACTGGGAACAGTTGGGGCTGAGGGCGAGCAGCTTGAAGGCCTTGTCCTGGATCGGCGTAGGTCGCGAGGTGATGATGATGGTGGCGTTTGGGTTGGCGCCGGTGCGGGCGATGTTGTAGGTCAGAGTAGCCAGGTCCTTGAGCAGCGTTCTCAAGCTGTGCAAGGGCAGCCCGTCGTC
>CAIKUF010000179.1 GCA_903830565.1 uncultured bacterium
CCCTGCGCCGCCGGTCCTGCGGACAATGGGCCGGCTTCCAGCGCCGCAGGTGGCGCGTTTCCAACCGACTGAGGAGTCCAGCATGGCAAAGGTTCTCGTTCTCTACTACAGCAGCTACGGCCACATCGAGACGATGGCCGGCGCGGTCGCCGAAGGCGCACGCTTGGCAGGCGCCGAAGTGCACATCAAACGCGTGCCCGAACTCACGCCGAGCGACGTGGCCGAGAAGTCGCACTTCAAGCTCGACCAGGCCGCGCCCGTGGCCACCATCGACGAACTGCCCGAGTACGACGCGATCATCGTCGGCACGCCGACGCGGTTTGGCAACATGGCTGCGCAGATGAAGAACTTCCTCGACCAGACCGGCGCGCTGTGGTTCGGCGGCAAGCTGATCGGCAAGGTCGGCTCGGTCTTCACGTCGACGGCGACGCAGCATGGCGGGCAGGAGAGCACCATCCTCTCGACACACACCGTGCTGCTGCACCACGGCATGGTGATCGTCGGCCTACCGTACTCGTTCCAGGGCCAGATGAGCCTGTCGGAAGTCACCGGCGGCAGCCCCTACGGCGCGACGACGATCAGCGCCGGCGACGGCTCGCGCCAGCCGAGCGAGAACGAACTCGCCGGTGCGCGCTTCCAGGGCAAGCACGTCGCGGAGATCGCCGCCAAGCTGGCACGCGCCTGATCAGGGCGCACCGGCGAGCGACGCGTGCGGCGCCGCTACCATCGGAGTCCGATGAGCCAGCCGCCGCGCGCCGCCACCCCTGAAGCCCTGCTGACCGAGGTCTTCGGCTACCCGAGCTTTCGCGGCCAGCAGCGCGCCATCGTCGACCACGTCTGCGGCGACGGCGACGCGCTGGTGCTGATGCCCACCGGCGGCGGCAAGAGCCTGTGCTACCAGGTGCCGGCCATCGCGCGCCACCGCGCCGGGCGCGGCGTGGCCATCGTCGTCAGCCCGCTGATCGCGCTCATGCACGACCAGGTCGGCGCGCTCGAAGAGGCTGGCGTGCACGCCGCGTTTCTCAATTCGACGCTGGACGGCGGCGAGGCTGCGCGCGTCGAGCGCGAGATGATGTCCGGCCGCCTGGTGCTGCTTTACGCCGCGCCCGAGCGGGTGACGACGCCGCGCTTCCTGGCCCAGCTCGACTCGCTGCACGAGCGCGGGCTCCTCAGCCTGTTCGCGATCGACGAGGCTCATTGCGTGAGCCAGTGGGGGCACGATTTCCGCGAGGACTACCTGGCGCTGAGCGTGCTGCACGAGCGCTACGCCGACGTGCCGCGCATCGCGCTCACCGCCACCGCCGACACGCTGACCCGCGCCGACATCACCCTGCGCCTGCAACTGCAGGACGCGCGCCTCTTTGTCAGCAGCTTCGACCGCCCCAACATCCGCTATGCGATCGTCGAGAAGGACAACGCGCGTGCCCAGTTGCTGCGCTTCCTGCGCGACGAACATGAGGGCGAGGCCGGCATCGTCTACTGCCAATCGCGCAAGAAGGTCGAGGAGACCGCGGCCTGGCTGAACGGTGAGGGCATCGCCGCGCTGCCCTACCACGCCGGGCTCGACACCGGTGTGCGCAGCAAGCACCAGGACCGCTTCCTGCGCGACGACGGCATCGTGATGGTGGCGACGATCGCCTTCGGCATGGGCATCGACAAGCCCGATGTGCGCTTCGTCGCCCACCTGGACCTGCCGAAGAACATCGAAAGCTATTACCAGGAGACCGGTCGCGCCGGCCGCGACGGCCTGCCCGCCGACGCCTGGATGGCCTACGGCCTGGCCGACGTCGTCAACCAGCGCCGGATGATCGACGACAGCCCGGCCGAAGAGGAGTTCAAGCGCGGCCAGCGCGGCAAGCTCGACGCGCTGCTCGCGCTCGCCGAGGCGCACGACTGCCGCCGCGTGCGCCTGCTCGCCTACTTCGGCGAAGACAGCGCGCCCTGTGCGCCGTACCAGAACGCGTGCGACAACTGCCTCGCCCCGCCCGCAACCTGGGACGCGACCGAGGCCGCGCGCAAGGCGCTGTCGTGCATCTACCGCTTTCACCAGCACGGCGGGCAGCGCTTCGGCGCCGGCCATCTGATCGACGTGCTGCGCGGCAAGGTGACCGACAAGGTGACGCAGCACCACCACACGCACTTGTCGACCTTCGGCATCGGCGCCGACCTTTCCGAGACCCAGTGGCGCGCCGTGCTGCGCCAGTTGATCGCGCTCGGACACCTGCGTACCGAAGGCGAATACAACACGCTGGAGCCGACGCCGAGCGCGCGCGAGGTGCTGCGCGGCGAGGTCACGCTGCTGCTTCGCGTTGCGGCCGAGACGCCGCGGCGCACGCGTGCCAAGCCCGCCGCGCCGCGGGCCGCGAAGGGTGCGCCGCCGCTGGCGCTTGACCCGGCGGGCCTGGCGCGATTCGCCGCGCTGAAGGCCTGGCGCACCGAGGTCGCGCGCGAACACAACCTGCCGCCCTACATCGTCTTCCACGACACCGCCCTGGCCGAGATGGCGCAACGCAACCCTAACGATCTGGTTGCGCTGAGCGAAATCAGCGGCGTCGGCGCGAAGAAACTCGAGGCCTATGGGCGCGAGATCCTGCGCGTGCTGGAGGGCGCAGTCGGCTGACGTGCCATGATTGCGGGTCGCTCATGAGTTCGTGCGTTATCCATCCATGCCTGTCGTTCGCAACACTCTCGACGCAGCCAAGCTCAATCTGGCGGCAGACCTGCCTTACGAATTGCGGCTGGAAGACTTCCGCCTTGCCGTGCAGGATGTGTACGACTTCTTCTTCGACGTGAACACGGGGCTGGTGGCAAAGGGCCTTGATAGGCTGGACGACACACTCAGGCCCGCGATCATGTCGGGCGTGCTGTCCGACATGCTGACGGCCAGCCTGGCAAAGCACTCACGAACCTTGACGGTCAATCGCTACTTCAACGGGCACCCCGACCTCTTGGTGCGCGGCAGGTACGCATCCGATGCCGTCAAAGCGGGCCAGCATGGCGTCGAGATCAAGACGACCCGCAAGTCCGGCGGCGCCGTCGATACTCACGGCGCGCGGGATCAGTGGATGTGCGTTTTCGTCTACAAAGTGGACAACGCGACCGAACCTGCGGTGGAGCGGCTCCCGATGTCGTTCACTGAGATCTATCTGGGGCACGTTTCTGTCGACGACTTCCGCAAGAACGCGCGAGGCGGACTCGGCACGCGAACCGCGACGCTGGACGCGCGCGGCATCGCCAAGCTGAGGCAGAGCTGGGTCTACCGCGCTTAGGGATTTCGTTCAGGTCTCGTCGATTCGCAATGCCGATAGACGCGGAAGCGCGTCGCACGCCGTTTTGAAGTACGTCGCATCGCGCTCGATGCCGATGCTCTCGTAGCCCACCGATTCGGCCGCGGCGAGCGTCGACGCGGCGCCGGCAAACGGGTCCAGAACGAGGCCCTGACCGAGCGGCAGCACGCCGCGAACGAGCTTGCGCAGAAACGACTGCGGCTTCAGGCTCGGGTGCGGCGCGTGCTTTCGCTCGCTGGCTCTCGTCGGGGCCGACTCGATCACGTCTCCGAACGGCCGATCGGCCGAGATCCGCCGAAAGCCCCCGGTGCCCCACTTGCGCAGGTTGTCCTGCACGCGGCCGTCGAGCGGCTTGCGAAACAGCAGCCACGGCTCCCACATCGAACGCGGCATCACGCTGACACCGCTGAACTCCACGTGAGCCGCCTTCGGGCGGTCGCCGCCGCGCATCGTCATCACCCGGCGAACGATCTCGCCGCGGCGCTCCAGGCCTGAGCGCGACAACGCTCCAGACACGAGATACGACAGCAAGGGATTGCTCGCGACGACCACATTCGCTCCCGGCACGAGAACGCGGTTCACGCTGCGTCCCCAGGCCAGAAAGAACTGTTCCAACGCGTCCAGGTCGGTGGCCTTGAGGACCGTGAATCGAGGCAGCGGCGCGCGCTTCGTGCCGTCGAAACTGGGCGGGATGCGCCAGACGCCGCCACGGCCATGACGGAGCTTGGCTTGTTCGTGGTCGGAGTACTCGACCAGACCATAGGGCGGGTCGGTCACGACCGCGTGAATCGAGTTCGCCGGTTGGCGAGCGAGCCAGTGGTTGCAGTCGTCGAGGAACAGGCAAGCCCGCCCGAACCGGAATTCGGTCGAGCCGCCGGTGGTCGGTGGTGAGGTCGCCGGTTCAGGCAGCTCGAAGCCGCTGAGGGAGTACTGCGCACGCTCCATGCGCGCGAACAACTCGGGCGTGTTGAGTCTCAGGTACGAGCGCACCGAGGACGCTGGCACCTCGCCGATGAGTTCGACCACGTCCTTCGTGATCTCCCGCACGGAGGCGCCGTGCGCGCGGCCCTCCAGCACCCGCACGATCGCGTCCCGAACTTCCCCTGGCCGCCTGCGCACGTGGTTCTCGCTCATCGTGATGTACATTCTAGACGTCTGGACGTCAAGAAAGGTTGTTTCGTGCGGAATCTCCTGCAAAGCCGCACCGCGTCGCGTTCGGCTAGGCTTGCACGCTTGCCATCAGCATCCGGGGTCCACCATGCAATACCGCCGTCTCGGCCACAGCGGCCTTCAGGTCAGCGAGCTCTCGCTCGGGTCCTGGGTCACGTACCACAACCAGGTCGACGTCAAGGCGGCGACCGAGATGCTCGCCGCGGCGATGGACGCCGGTGTCAACTTCTTCGACAACGCCGAGGTCTATGCCACCGGGCAGAGCGAGGTTGTGATGGGCGAGGCCTTTCGCGCGCTCAAGTGGCCGCGCCCGAACTACGTCGTCTCGACCAAGTTCTTCTGGGGCCTGGACCGGGAAGGCCACGCCACCAATCGCAAGGACACGCTCAACCGCAAATACCTCCTGCAGGCCATCGACGGCTCGCTCTCGCGCATGGGGCTGGACTTCATCGACCTCGTCTACTGCCATCGCCCCGACCCGGCAACGACTATCGAGGAGACGGTGTGGGCGATGAGCGACATGATCAGCCGCGGCAAGGCGCTCTACTGGGGCACCAGCGAGTGGAGCGCGGCCGAGATCCGCGCCGCGTGGGACATCGCCGAGCGCCACCACCTGCACAAGCCGGTGATGGAGCAGCCGCAGTACCACTTGTTCCACCGCCGGCGCGTCGAGCAGGAATACGCGCGTCTGTATGAGGACGTCGGGCTCGGCCTCACGACCTGGAGCCCGCTCGCGAGTGGCCTGCTAACGGGCAAATACCGCAGCGGCATCCCCGCGGACAGCCGCGGCGCGTTGCAGAACATGGGCTTTCTCGTCAAGGGGCTGACCGACGCCGCGAAGAACGCCGCGGTGGCTCAGCTCGAACCGATCGCGCGCGATCTCGGCGGCAGCGTGGCTCAGCTCGCGATCGCGTGGGTCAACCGCAACCCACGCGTGAGCACGGTGATCCTCGGCGCGTCCAGGATCGAGCAGTTGCGTGACAACCTCGGCGCGCTTGCGCTCACGCCCAAGCTCACGCCCGAGGTGCTGGAGCGCATCGACGCGGTGACGAAACCGCTGGCCGACTGATCAACACGAAACGGGCGCGGCGCCATCCAGCGCCGCCAGTTGCTGCGGCGTGCCGATGTTGTGCCACTCGCCAGTCAGCACTTCGCCGGAGAGGCGACCTGCGTCGGCGGCACTGAACAGCAGCGGGCCGAGCGCGGCGCGCGTGCCTGGAACAATGCCCGCCACCAGTTCAGCGCGGCAGAGCGCGAGGTTGGCGTAGGTCCAGTGCCGATCCGCGCCGCTGCGCGTGACGCGGCCCGCAGCGTCGAGGCCGAAGTCGCCGTCGCGGTGGAAGGGCGGGTTGGGGACGAGCCACAGGTGCGCCATCTCTGTGCTGCGTTCGAACGTCGCCGCGCGCTGCGCGTCGAAGCGAAAGCCGGGCGCATGGATGTCGGCCGAGACGAGCCAGAAGCAATCGTCGTCGCGCAGCGCCAGCAGCGGCAGCGCCTTCGCGATGCCGCCCGCGGTTTCGAGCGCGCCGCCATGGTCGCGGCCTTCGAGCGAGTAGCGCAGTGCAAGACCCCAGCGCGAGCCGTCGCCGAGCGCGGCGACGATCTGCTCTTCGAGCCACGCGGTGTTGACGACCACCTCGCACACGCCGGCGCGCGCGAGCGCTTCGAGGTGCCACTCGATCAGCGGCTTGCCATGGACCTTGAGCAGCGGTTTGGGCGTGTGGTCGCTCAGCGGCCGCATGCGGTCGCCGCGGCCGGCGGCGAGAATCAGCGCCTTCATCGTGCCGCCGAGGCGCTACGCTTGGCCGCGAATGCGCTGCACGAGCGCGCTCGTCGAATAGCCGTCGACGAAGGCGATCGCCACCGCACGCGCGCCCCACGTGCGAACCAGTTTCGTCTCGGCCAGCGACTCGATGTCGTAGTCGCCGCCCTTCACATAGCAGTCGGGGCGCACGAGCTGCAGCAGCGCGAGCGGCGTCGGCTCGTCGAACAGGGTGACCAGGCTCACGCTCTCCAGCGCCGCGAGAACGCAGGCGCGGTCCGCCTCGCCGTTGAGCGGCCGGCCGGGGCCCTTGCCGAGGCCGCGCGCGGAGGCGTCGCTGTTCAGGCCGACGACGAGGCTGGCCCCGAGCGCGCGCGCCTGGGCGAGGTAGCTCACATGGCCGCGGTGCAGGATGTCGAACACG
>CAIKUF010000180.1 GCA_903830565.1 uncultured bacterium
ATGTTCTCGACTTCGACGAGTGCGAAGCGGCTCGGGTGGTTTATGCCGACCGTGCCCTTGACGCTGTCCCAGATCGACTTCGCGGTGGCCAGCGAATGGTTGCCGTCGCCGACCGCGAACAGCATGGTCGGCGTTTCGGGCGGCACGCCGTAGCGCGCCGCGAACGCCTGCGGGCTCGCCAGTGCCTGCAGCGCCTGCGCCGCGCGCTCACTCCGCGCGGCGTCGACCGCGAAGCCGGCGACGCGGCCGCCGCCCTTCATCAACTCGGTGTCGTAGAGCGCGGTCAGCGCCCCGCGCGCGGCGGCCAGCGGCTCGATCACGGTGCGCTCGGGGTCGTCGATCAGCACGAGGACGTGCGGCACTTCGAGATCCGCGCCGCGGCGAACCTCGATGCGCGGCGCCAGCCGGGCGACGATCGTGCCCTCGGTCGGGCGGATCAGGCTCGTCGACGCTGCGCTGAAGTCGTAGTGCTCAAGATCGAGCTCGAGCATGAGGCCGCGGCGAACGCGCGAGCCTAACGTTCTTTCAATGTAGATCGCGCCCTCGTTCTCGCGCAGCAGGCCTTCGGCCAGATAGTCGCGCGTCGCCTGTTGGATGCGGCCGATGCGCGCCGGGGCGTCGGCCGAACCGAGATAGGCCTCCGGGAAGATCAGGTGCAGCGTCGACGGCGCGGCGCCGACTTCGCGCTCGACCTCGTGCCAATACGCAGGTTCGGAGGTGTACTGATCGCAGGCGATCACCGCCCACTTCGAGAGGTCGATGCCTGGCCGCGGAAGAAGCGGCCGCGGCAGGCGAAAGCCAGGGTAAGCGGTCATGGGTGGGGCGCGTGTGATGGAAACTATGGATGCTACCCATGCTCGGCTGGCAGCGTCGTCGGGCATGGCGGCAGGCGTGAGAAACTGCGAATGCCACTGGCACGCTGACGGAGGTGGGGATGTTCGATCGCTTGACTGCCCTGATGGTCGTCGCAGCGTGGTGCAGTGTCTGCGCCGCGCAGACAACCGTCTACGAAACCAAGGACAAGAAGGGCCCGGTGTTCTCGGACGTTCCTTCGCCAGATGCCAAGGCCGTCAAGCTCCCGCCGCCCAACGTGATCGACGTGACCCCAGTCGCGCCTCCTGCACCGCCTGCGGCGCAACCCGCCCCGCCACCGTATTCCGGGCTGACAGTGACGGCGCCAGCCCGTGGCTCCACCCTGCACACGAACACCGGCGCGTTCGCCGTCAACGTGAAGGCCACGCCGGCCCTGCGCGTCAGCGCCGGCGATCGGGTACGGGTCGCGCTGGACGGCCAGGTGCTGCCCACGCGCTATCGGTCGACGTCGCTCAGCATCACCTCCGCCGACTGGCAGGCGGTGGCCGGCGACAACGTTGAGCACACCCTGCAGGTGGCGATCGTCGACCAGGCCGGGGCGGAGCTCGTGCGTTCCGAACCGATCACGTTCTATGTGCTGAGCGCGAACGTGCACCGACCCCCCGTTCCGCTGCCCGCTGGCGCGAGGCCCTTGCGCTAGGGTGCGACCGAGTTGCCGCAGCGCGAACAACCACCGGAGATCCGCATGCCCTGCTATTCCATCGACGGCGTCGTGCCCGTCGTCGCCGCCGACGCCTACGTGCACCCGAGCGCGGTGCTGATCGGCGACGTGATCGTCGGCGCCGGCTGCACCATCGGGCCGTGCGCGTCGCTGCGCGGGGACTTCGGGCGCATCGTGCTCGAGGCCGGCGTCAACGTGCAGGACACCTGCGTGATGCACAGCTTTCCGGGCGCCGACTGCATCGTCGAGGGGAACGGGCACATCGGCCACGGCGCCGTGCTGCACGGCTGCGTGATAGGGCACGACGCGATGGTCGGCATGAATGCCGTCGTGATGGACGGTGCCGTTATCGGCGCCGAGGCCATGGTCGCCGCCTGCGCGTTCGTCCCCGCGGGCACGCAGGTGCCGCCGCGCTCGCTCGTGGCCGGAGCGCCGGCCAAGGTCAGACGCGAGCTGTCGGACGAGGACGTCGCGCGCAAGCTCGCCGGCACCCGCATCTACCAGGAACTGGCGCGGCGCTGTCGCGCGTCGATGACCGAGACCCAGCCTCTTGCCGCGCCCGAGGCCAACCGCCAGCGCGTGCAGGTCCGCATTCCGGGCTGACCCCGGGCGCGACGACGTCACCCTCTGCCAGACGAAACCCGGCCCCCCGTCTCGCCCCTGACCACACAAGTTCCGCCATGCGACCGCCATTGCACATCCGACTCAACGGCCAGCCGATTGCACGCGGCACGTTCCCGCTCGTCATCACGCCGCTGGTTGGGCGCACGGATTCGGAAGTGATGGACGAGTTGGCGAACATCTTGCCCAAGCGGCCCGACCTGCTCGAGTGGCGGGTCGACTTCTTCGACGCGATCGGCGACCCGGAGCAGGTGATCGCGACCGCGCGCTCGATACGGCGCGCGGCCGCGGGCATCCCGCTCCTGCTTACGCGCCGCAGCGTGGCCGAAGGCGGCCAGCCGATTCCTCTGGACGAGCCGGCCGTCGTCGCGATGCTCGGGCGCGTGTGCGCGGCGCGCTGCGTCGAACTGATCGACTACGAACTCGCATGCGCG
>CAIKUF010000181.1 GCA_903830565.1 uncultured bacterium
CTCAACCCCACGCTGTAAGCGCCCGGCGACAGGCCCTAAGGGCCTAAGTTCGCCGAGTCAGGCCGCCCGACCCGCAGGTCGAGCGCCTCTTGTTGCTGCGGCTGATCGGGCCGCGGCGCGTCAGTGATAGCGACCGCCGCCGGCGTCCTCCAGGTCGCGCATCACGGCGTCCAGGTTGAACGAGGCCGGCTTCTGCCGCGGCGGGAACTTCACGAAGTTCTCGATCTGGCTGGCCACCACGCCCTGCATCAGATACACGATGTAGGCGTGGGAGATCAACCAGTCGTAGTAGGTGTTCGAGTTCTCGTCGGCGCGCTCGAACGGGTCACGTCGCAGATGGAACATCTTCGGGACCCGCAACTTCACGAACGGCTCCATCCAGCACGCCAGCTGCTTGGCGCGTTGCTCCATCAGCACGACCTTCCAGTCCTGCATTCGGATGGCCAGGATGTCGCCGTCGTCGCTGATGTAGAAGAAGGACTGTCGCGGGCTCTCCTTCACCTCGCCCTTCAGGTAGGGCAGCATGTTGAAGCCGTCGAGGTGGACCTTGAAGTTCTTCTTGCCGGCCTTGTGGCCTTTGAGAAGCTTTTCCTTGATGTTCGGCTCGCTGGCGGCGGCGAGGAAGGTCGCCAGCCAATCCTGGTGGGTGACGATGCCGTTGAGCACGGTTCCCGCCTTGAACTGGCCTGGCCAGCGCACGAAGCACGGCACCCGCCAGCCGCCCTCCCAATTGGTGTTCTTCTCGGAGCGGAACGGCGTGATGCCGGCATCCGGCCAGGTGTTGAAGTGCACGCCGTTGTCGGTGGAGTACATGACGATGGTGTCGTCGGCAATGCCGAGTTCGTCGAGCTTGTTCAGCATCATGCCGATGTTCTCGTCGTGCGCGACCATCACGTCGTTGTAGTCGCCCTGGCCGCCACTCTTGCCCTTGTGTTTTTCGGCGCAATGGGTGCGGAAATGCATCGCCGTCGTGTTGTACCAAAGGAAGAACGGCGTCTTGGCCTTGTGTGCGTCGTCGATGAAGCGCAGCGCGTGCGCGGTCACCTCATCGTCGATGGTCTCCATGCGCTTCCTGGTGAGCGGCCCGGTGTCCGTGACCTTCTGCCCGCCCTTGCCGTCGGCCCAGCAGTGCAACACGCCGCGCGGCCCGAACCTCTTCTTGAACGCCGGGTCCTTCGGGTAGTCCGGATCCTCCGGCTCTTCCTCGGCATTCAGGTGGTACAAGTTGCCGAAGAACTCGTCGAAGCCATGCATCGTCGGCAGATGCTCGTCGCGGTCGCCAAAGTGGTTCTTGCCGAACTGGCCGGTGGTGTAGCCCAGGGGTTTGAGCAACTCGGCGATGGTCGGGTCCTCGGCCTGTAGGCCGTTGGCGGCGCCGGGCATGCCGACCTTGGTCAGCCCGGTGCGGATCGGGTTCTGGCCGGTGATGAACGCGGCGCGGCCCGCGGTGCAACTCTGCTGGGCGTAGTAGTCGGTGAAAGCCACGCCTTCATTGCCCACGCGGTCGATGTTAGGGGTGCGGTAGCCCATCTGCCCGCGGCTGTTGTAGCTGATGTTCCACCAGCCCACGTCGTCGCCCCACAGGATCAGGATGTTCGGTTTCTTCGCTGCCATCGTCTCTTCCTTTCAGTGCTGACACAAACTCCGGGCGGCCTCCAGGCAACCCGGCTCCCCACAAAAGTGTGTCTTCCCTCAATGCGGTGTCGTCGAGTCCCCATCAAGCATGGCGTGATCAACTCTGCTGAAGGGTGAGCCTGGCGCCTTGTCGCCGTGGCAGAAGCGGAACTTCTTGCCGCTGCCGCAGGGGCAGGGCCTATAGGCGCCTTGCCTGGCATCCTGGTCGGCGACCCACGCCATCACGTCCGCGGGCGGGCGGCTCTGCCGAAGCAACTGAACCATGACGTTGAAGGTCGGCCCGGTGTGGGTGAAGAACAGCTCCAGGCCCGCGCACAGGTAGTTCTGGCCCGCCTCGCCGTTGCGCGACAGCGCGAACCGGTCCTTGGGGCAGCCGCCGTTGCACCAGTTGAGGACCTTGCAACCCCGGCACTGGGCGGTGAGCGCATCGCGCTTGTCGTGGCCGAACTTGCGTTGCGCGGGCGAAGCTACTAGCTCAAGCATGTGCTTCTCGTGAATGTTGCCTAGCTTGTATTTCGGCTCGACGAAGTGATCGCAGCTGTACAGATCGCCGTTGTGCTCCAGCGCCGGGCCGTAGCCGCAGGTGGGCGCGTGGATGCACAGCAGGTGGCGGCCGAAGAAAGCCTCCAGCGTGACGTCGAAGAGCTGCACGTAGACCTGGCCCACGTCGTGGCGCACCCACTCCTCGAAGATGTCGATCAGGAAGCGGCCGTATTGTTCGGCGCCGACCGTGCGCTCGGTGACCAGGTTGCCGGTCTGCGTGTAGAGCAGGCGCTTCTTTCCGGCCTGCTCGCTCCAGCCCTTGTTGGCGATCTGGATCGTCTGCTCGGTGGCGCGTTCGATGATCGGGATGAACTGCACCCACTTCGCGCCCAACTCGTCGCGGAAGAAGCGGTAGACGGCGCGGCCGTGCTGCTGGTTGGCGGCGTTGACGGTGCACAGGATGTTGAAGTCGACCTCGTGCTTGCGCAGGAACCGCCAGCCACGCATCACGAGGTCGAAGGTGCCCTGGCCGCGACGATCGACGCGGTAGGTGTCGTGCAGCTCGCGCGGGCCGTCGACGCTCAGGCCGACGAGGAAGTTGTGCTGCTTGAAGAACACGCACCAGTCGTCGTCGAGCAGCAGGCCGTTGGTCTGGAAGGTGTGCTGCACGGCTTGGCCGGGCCGGCGGTGCTGTTCGACCAGATCGACCGCGTGGCGAAAGAAGTCGAGCTTCATCAGCGTCGGCTCGCCGCCCTGCCACGCCACTGTCACCTGCGGCACCCGGTGCGACTCGAGCAACTGGCGGATGTAGGCCTCGAGCGTGGCCTCAGACATGCGGTGCTTGTCGTTCGGGTAGAGCGACTCCTTCGACAGGAAGAAGCAGTACGTGCAATCGATGTTGCAGGTCGAGCCGCTCGGCTTGGCCAGCAGGTGAAAGCCCGGCGGAGCGTTCGCGAGCGTCGAGGGCATCACGGTGGGGTCGGTTACGGTCGTCAAGGTTTGACTCGATCGCATGCTAAGCCTTGTCCGGCACGGTGTCGTCGGCGGATTGCCCCAGCCAAGCGTCGGCAGCCGCCACGGCCTGGTTCAGCGCCGCGCCGAGCTGCGGCGTGGCCACGAAGACGTTCTCGTCGCCGATGAGCTTGAGCGCCCCCGTCTTGGCCAGTTGCTCGCGCACGAGCGGGTCCACGCCGACCAGCATCAGCTTGCCTTGCCTGGCCTGCAGCGCCTGTGAATAGCGCTGCAACACGGTCACAAAGGTGCTGCCGATTTCGCTCTTGCCGCGCAGGTTGATCGCGACCACGGCGCGGGTGGCATCGCCGACGGCCGGCAGCATCTCTTCCATGTTCTTGGCCGCGGCGAAGAACAGGCTGCCGTAGACATGCAGGACGGTGAGCCGCTGGCTGGGCACGCGTTTGGGCGGCGGCTGTTCCAGCGGAAAACCTTGCCGTTGCAGCACCCACTCGGTGACGACGACCTTGTTCGATTGGTGAATGGTGTTGAGCAGGATGCTCAGGGCGACGCCGAACAAGACGGCAAATTGCAGCGGGACGATCAAGGTCGCGACGAAGGTCACGACCATCACCGCCTTCGAGATTGGGCCCGTCTTCCAGGCCATTACCGCCTGCTCCACGCGAAGGCCCTGGAAGCCGGCGACGATCAGCAAGCCGGCCAGTGCGGGCATGGGCACACGCTCGACCAGAGGCCCGGCCAGCAACACGATCAGGGCCACGAACAGCCCGACGAAGATGTTTCCCCAGCGTGACTTTGCCCCTGCGCCCACGATCAGCGTCGTGCCCGAGACCGAGCCGCCGGCCGGAATGCCACCGACCAGGCTGGTGGCCATGTTGGCGGCTCCCTGGCCGAGGAAGTCACGCGACACGTCGGGGTAGCGGCCGTCTGGGTTGGGCGTGCCCTGGCTGACGCCCGCGCCCTGGACCAGACCGATGATGGCGATCGACAAGGCCGGCAGCCACAGCGACAGAACCAGCGACAACTGGGGCAGCGCGAGTTGGGGCAGCTCGCGCGGGATGGCCGCGATGCCGCCGACCGTCTGGACGGTGGCGAAGCTTGCGGCCGTGGGGAGGGCTGCGAGGGTCAGCAGGGTGAGCAGCACGGTCGCCACCGCAATGGCGATGATGAAAGCGAAGCGCCGCAAGGTCTTGTGCCACAGCAACCCCACGATCAACGCCAGCGTGAACACGCCAATCGCGGTGGCCTGAAGATCGATCTGGCCGATGCGCAGCAGCAGATCCAGCGCCTGGGCTACGCGGTTCGAGAAGCCGCTCCGGTAGCCCGTGAGGTCGCTCAACTGGCCCAGGATGATCAGCACGGCGACGCCGTTGAGAAAGCCGGTCATCACCGCGTTGGAGACGAATCGGATCAGGAAACCGAGCCGGAACAAGCCGGTCAGCAACTGGATCGCACCCACCAACAGCACCAGCACGACCAGCGCCTCGGCCCTCTGGCCGGCGGGAAAGTCCACCAGCACGACGCCCGCGGCGACCGACAGCGCGCCGGTCGTCGACACGTTCATGAAGACCGAACTGCTGAAGATAGCGCCGATCGGCACGGCGACCATCAACGTGTAGATGCCGAGCACCGGGTTGACCACGGCCAGCAGTGCGTGCCCCATGGCCTGCGGCACGTTGACCACGGCGAAGGTGAGCGCGGCCACCAAGTCGGACGCGAGGTGGCTGCGCTCGGGCTTCAGGCGCTGGGCCCTCGACCGAAACTGTTCGACGCGCGTCATCTTCGTCATGGGTCCGGGTTTCTCTCCAAGATTACCGGATGCCGCTTGCAGGCTGGTTGCCGACCCACCGGAGGGCAATCCGCGCGACCAGGCCACGCAGCACCACGTAGGGCACGAATGCGAGCAAGAGCGCGATGATCACCGTCTCAGCGGGATGGAAGGCCTTGAACTCGACGAACTGGTAGATCGCGTCGATTGCCAGGCCGAGGAGAATGATTCGCGACGTGGCGATCAGTGCCTCGTCCAGCCGACCGATGCGCTGCGTCGGATCGGCAAGAACAGTCCAAAGAAAAGGTGCGCGTCCAGTGCGCACGTCTTGGATGCCGTCGCGCAGCGCGGCGATCGCCGCCATGACGGGTTGAAGCACAAAGCGAAAGACGAACGGCCCGCCCGGACGATCGAGCATGTTCTGCCAGATACGCGCGAGAACCTCGCCCGACACGCCGTAGAACCCCACGCCAAGAATCACGAAAGCGATCAACAACACGATGACCAGCCGAGCCAAGAGAATCTTCGACTTCGGTAAGGTCTCTGTCATGACCAAGTGCCCTTGTTTCGTACCGCGCGTCGTGACGCGACTCGTTTGTGAAGGCTGCATTACCAGTCCGCCGCGCAGATGAAGCCGTTCAGCGCGCCAACGCCTGCGAAGTGTGCCATCTTCCCGCGCAATGCAGGCCTCGGTCCAACCCAGCGCCGCCCGGTGCTCGCACTCGATCGTCTGGCATTGGCTTGACGTGAGGCAATCCGGACACAGATCGGAATTGCCTTGCAGGCTGCGCGCGGGCACGATGAGCGGCTTCAACACAAAGCGCCGGTGCGGCGCCACGCACTGCGAACGATGGACTTCGATTTTTCCTCCGACAACCTCGCGCTGCAAGGCCGGGTGCGCGACTTCATGGATCGCCTGGTGCTGCCGTCCAACCGCGACTGGCACCGCTGGGCCAACGAGGGCGTGTACCCGCTCGACGTGGTCGAGCCGATCAAGGCGCAGGCCCGCGCCGCAGGGCTGTGGAACATGTTCCTGCCCGGGCTGCGCGAGGACGAGCCGGGAATGCGCTTGTCTAACCTCGAATATGCGCCGTTGGCGGAGATCATGGGCCGCGTGCCTTGGGCGTCCGAAGTCTTCAACTGCAGCGCGCCCGACAGCGGCAACATGGAGCTTCTGCACCTGTTCGCAACGCCCGAGCAGTCCCGGCGCTGGCTGCGGCCGCTGCTCGAAGGCGAGATCCGCTCGTGCTTCGCGATGTCCGAGCCCGACGTCGCGTCCAGCGACGCGACCAACTTGCAGACCAGCATCGTCCGCGACGGCGGCGACTTCGTCGTCAACGGCCGCAAGTGGTTCATCACCGGCGCGCTGCACCCGCGCTGCGAGCTCGCGATCGTATTGGGCGTGTCGGACGATTCACCGACCGCCGACCCGCACCGCCGCCACTCGATGCTGCTGGTGCCGATGGACGCGCCGGGCCTCGTCGTCGAGCGCAACATTCCGATCATGCAGCACGTGTCCATCGACGGGCACTGCGAAATGCTGTTCCGTAACGTACGCGTGCCAGCAACAAACCTGCTCGGCGAAGAGGGCGCGGGCTTTGCGATGGCGCAGGCGCGGCTCGGCCCGGGGCGGGTGCACCACTGCATGCGCAGCATCGGCCAGTGCGAACTGGCGCTCGAGCTGCTGTGCGACCGCGCGCTCGAACGCAAGGCCTTCGGCAACCACCTGGCGGGCTTTGCCAACATCCGCGAGTGGATCGCCAACAGCCGCATCGAGATCGATCAGGCGCGCCTGCTCGTGCTGCGCGCCGCCTGGCTGATGGACCAGCATGGGAACGCCGCGGCGCGCGTCGAGGTGTCGGCGATCAAGGTGCTGGTCGCGCAGATGCAGACGCGCATCGTCGACCGTGCGATGCAGGTCTTCGGCGCGATGGGCATGGCGCCCGACACGCCGCTCGCCTACCTGTGGACTTGGGGCCGCGCGTTGCGCTTCCTCGACGGCCCGGACGAAGTGCACCTGGGCGTCGTTGCGCGCCAGGAACTCACGCAGGCGAGAAGCCGGCGCGGCATGGCGGCCGACCACCTGGTGCCGCCGCAGCCGGGCGGCGACGCGAGGAAGACGCGCCGCGCGGATTGATCCGCCGGCTCGCCTTCATGTACGCCAGACGCGCGGCGGGCAGGGCGCGAGCGCCCACGCCAGCGCGCGCCAGCGCGCCCAGGCGCCGATCAGCAGTGTCATTGCCGGCTCGACACGCGGCGCGAGGACGCGCAGCACGACCACCTCGGCGTGCGCCGAGCTGGCGCCTGCGCTCGCTGCCAGCGCACTGCCGGCGGCGGCCTCGCGCGCGGCGTCGAGCAGCGCATCGCGTCGGGTCGGCACCAGCGGCGCTCCGGCAGCGAACCACAGCGTCGCCAGCACGGTGTTGCCGGCCCAGCCGAGCGGCGAATCGAACAGCCGCCGGTCGGCCGCATCGAGGCGGGCGCGCTCCAGCCAGACGCCGGGCAGCTCGATGCTCTGCGCGTAGCGGCCGCGGTCGAAGCGCTCGCCGGCCGCGGGCAGGCCGAGCGCGAGCACGTCCCAGCCGATCATCTCGGCGCCGGGCGCGAGGGCAAAGCGCATCCGGTTCTCGGCCAGCGCGCCCGAATGGACGATGGTCTCGAGCGGCAGCCATTCGAGGCGCGCGCCGGCCGCGACGCGGGCGTCGACGGACTGCTGCGCGAGCTCGCCGCTGCTGCGATAAAAGCGCGTCGCGCCGGGTGTCGTGACGAGCGCGTGCGCGCCCTCGGAAAGATCGGCCTCGGTGCGCAGCGTGTCGCCGCCGACGATGCCGCCGGGCGGGTGCACGACGACGTTGTGGCAGACCGCGGGCGATTCGGGGTAAAGGCTGGCGAGAATGCGCAGCGGCCCCTCGTGGCGGCTTTGCAGGACGGTGCGCTGCGCGCCGTCGTGCCAGGGTTCGCTGCGATAGGCGAGGGCTAGCCGCGCGGCCCAGCCCATCAGCTTTGCGCGCTCCAGAAGCCAGTGTGCAGCGCGGCGATCTCGGCTTCGGCCTCGGGCACCGGGCCCCAGATGCGGATCGACTTCTGCCCGCGTGAGAACACCTCGCGGCAGGGCAGGCTCATGGTCGGGTTCTCGGCGTGGTTGCCGGTGAGTTGCAGCAGGCGCGATTCGGTGAGGCCGTAGACCAGACGGCCGATGTTCGCCCAGTATTGCGTGCCGGCGCACATGCAACACGGCTCGACGGTCGTGTAGAGCGTGCAACCCCAGAGGGTGTCGGCAGAAAAGCTCTGCGCCGCGTTGCGCGCGAGCACACTCTCGGCGTGGTTGACGGTATCGAGGTTGCCCTGCTCGGCGAGCACCGTCTCGTGATCGGGCGCGACGAGGATCGCGCCGAACGGATGGCGGCCGAGTTCGAGCGCCCCCTGCGCCACCGCATTCGCGCGCCGCAGGTGGCGCAGCATCTGCTCGGGCGTGGGGTCGACGTTCGTGAAGTTCATCAGGCCCTCTGATCCGCGAGTGCGATCCTATGTCGCGTTCGAGCCGCGATGTGCCCAGCCGGTGGTGCGCCGCTCGACGACCGAGAAGATCTCGTACATGCCCATCGCCATCGCGCCGACGACGACGAGGCCGGCGAACGCGAGGCCCATCTGCATCGACGAGCCGGCCGAGATCAGCAGGTAGCCGATGCCCTCGTTGCTGGCCGTCATCTCCGACACCGTGGTGCCGACGAAGGCGAGCGTGATCGCGACCTTCAGCGAGCCGAAGAAGTAGGGCATCGAGCGCGGCAGGCCGACCTTGACGAGGACGTCCCAGCGCTTCGCGCCGAGCACGCGCAGCACGTCTTCGAGCTCGGGCTCCAGTGTCGCCAGGCCCGTTGCGATATTGACCATGATCGGGAAGAACGAGATCAGGAACGCCGTCAATATCGCCGGCCCGGCGCCGATGCCGAACCAGACGACGAGGATGGGGATGAAGGCCGCCTTGGGCAACGCGTTGAAGGCCGTCATCAGCGGGTAGACCGCGGCGTAGGCGATGCGCGAGCTGCCGATCAGAAACCCGAGCAGCAGGCCGACGGCGATCGAGATGCCAAAGCCCACCATCGTGACCCAGAAGGTGCGCAGCGCGTGGCCGAAGATCAGCGCGCGGTGCTCGACCAGCGAGGCCCAGATATGCGTCGGGCTCGGGAAGATGAACTCCGAGACCTTGAAGATCGTGCACACCGCCTGCCAGAAGACGAGGGTTGCGAGAAGCAGGGCCCACGGCGCCCACTTCTGAACTTGCTTCGGGCTCATGAGTGCCCCCACGGTCGCTTCGCTCCCTGCCCCCCGAGGGGGCGTTCGCCCGGCTTGAGGCGGCTCGGCGCCAGGCTCATTGCGGCACCGCCGCGACGACCTTGACGCCACCCTGGCGCATCGCGCCGATGTGCCCGCGCAGTTCGTGAACGATGTCGGTGAAGGCCGGCGTGTAGGTGATCTCGAGGTCGCGCGGACGCGGCAGATCGATCTCGCGCCGTGCCACCATGCGGCCTGGGCTCTTGCTCATCACATAGACGGTGTCGGCCAGGAACACGCTCTCGCGCAGGTCGTGCGTGACGAGGATGACGTTGAACTTCTGCGCCGCGTGCAGGTCGCGCAGCGTGCACCAGAGGTCTTCGCGCGTGAAGGCGTCGAGCGCGCCGAAGGGCTCATCGAGCAGCAGCATCTTCGGCTCGTGAACGAGCGCGCGGCAGATCGACGCCCGCTGCTGCATGCCGCCCGAGAGCTGCCACGGGAACTTGTCTTCGTAGCCGCCCAGGCCCACCGACTGCAACAGGCGGCAAGCGCGATCGCGGAACTCGTCGCGCCTCCGCTTGAACTGCGAGCGGTAGGGCTCGACGATTTCCAGCGGCAGCAGCACGTTGTCGACCGTCGTCCGCCAAGGCAGCAGCGACGGCGCTTGGAAGGCCATGCCGCTGATCTTGAGCGGCCCGGTCACCGGCGCGCCGCCGATGCGTATGCTGCCGCGGCTGGGCATCTTCAGGCCCGTTGTGAGCTTCATGAACGTCGACTTGCCGCAGCCCGACGGGCCGACGATGGCGATGAACGCGCCCTCGCCGGCTTGCAGCGTGATGTCCTCGACCGCGAACTGGTTCTTCGCCAGCAGCTCGTCGTTGTAGGCCAGCCAGACGTTCTTGAAATCGACGAAAGGAGTCACTTCAGCCCGCCTCTGCGGCGGAGCCGAAGCACGGCGGAGGCTTCACTTCTTGGCCGCGGGGAAAATGTTGCGCTCGGCAGCGCTGGGCAGCAGCGTGCCGTTCCAAACCGCGTTCGGGTTCACGCGCTCCTTGGTCGCGTAGGTGTCGGAGACCTGGCTCGCCATCAGGCTCAGGCGCGGACCCGAGATGTTGCCGAAGCCTTCGGCCTTCGCGTCGGCCGTGAGCACGGTCGCGTCCAGGGCGAGCTTGAGGCGGCGCGTTTCGAGTTCCTCGTTGACGATACCGTCGCGCGCCTTGACGGTGGCCGCGCCCGCCTTCGGGTCGGCGATCACGTCCTTCATGCCCTTCGTGAACGCGCGCAGGAAGCCTTTGACGGCCTCGGGGTTCTTCTTCAGGAATTCCTCGCCGACGATGATCGCGTTGCCGTACATCTTGACGCCGTAGTCGGGGTAGGCGAGGACGACGATGTCCTCGGTCTTGACGCCGCGCGCCTCGAGGTTGAGCAGCGAGGTGAACGAGAAGCCCGTGATGGCGTCGATGTCGCCGCGCACGAGCATGGTCTCGCGCAGCGGCGGGTCCATGCTGGTCCAGGTGACGCCGTTGATGTGATTGGCCTTGGCGAAGATCGGGAAGGTCTTGCGGCCGGCGTCGAACACCGGCGCGCCGAGCTTCTTGTTGTTGAGGTCGGCGGGCGTCTTGATGCCCGACTTCTTCAGCGCCAGCACCGCGGCCGGCGTGCTGTTGTAGACCATCATCACCGCGACCGGCTTGTTCGGCGCGGTCGGGTTGTTGGCCGTGAACTCCATCAGCGCCGACATGTCGGCAAAGCCCATGTCGTAGGCGCCCGAGGCGACGCGGGTGACCGTCGCGCCCGAGCCGCTGCCGGCGTCGATCGTGACATTGAGCTTCTCGTCCTTGAAGTAGCCCTTGGCGGCGGGCAGCAGGAAGAGGGCGGCCGGGCCTTCAAAGCGCCAGTCGAGCTGGAACTTGATCGGAATCTCCTGCGCGTAGGCCAGCGGGGTCAGCAACGGAGCAGCCGCCGCCACAGCCACGAGCAGGGCATGACGACGGGAAAGGTTCAGCAACGACATGGGATTCTCCAGGGTGATGAATCGGTGGCCAGAGGGCTTGGGGCTGATCAAGCAAATTCTGTGCGCAACTCATGCACCTTGGGAATCAGGGCATGCGCTATGTTGGTGCCAATCTCAGCGAAGCAGGTCGAAGAGGGTGCGCGCGACGACCTTGGTCGCTCGCCGCAGGTCCTCGAGCACCAGATGCTCGTCGGCGCGCTTGGCATTGGACTCGAACACCGTGCGCGGCCCGGCGCCATAGATCACGGCCGGGATGCCGCGTTCGCAGTAGAGCCGCACGTCGGTGTAGAGCGGGCTGCCGCTGGTCGGGATGGGCTCGCCGAAGACCACCTCGCCATGGCGCTGCAAGGCCTCGACCAGCGGCGCATTGCCGGATAGCGGCTTGAGCGCGCGGGCGAGCAGCAGGCGCCGGATCTCGATCGTGATGCCTGGGCAAGCCGCCGCAGCCTCCTCGATCACGCGCCGCAGATCGGCCTCGACCTTCACCGGGTCCTCCTCGGGGATCATTCGCCGGTCGAGCTTCATGACGACCTTGCCGGGCACCACGTTGGTGTGCGTGCCGCCGTCGATGCGGCCGACATTGAGGTAGGGATGGTCGATCCCGGGGACGCCGGACGTGACCTGCTTGTAGAGCGTGTTCTGCCGATACAGCGCGTTGAGAATCGCCACCGCACCCTGCAGCGCGTCGACGCCGGTCTCCGGAATCGCCGCGTGGGCCATCTTGCCGTGAACGGTCACCTCCATCTGCAGGCAGCCGTTGTGGGCGGTCACGACCTGGTAGCTGAAGCCGGCGGCGATCAAGAGGTCGGGCTTCGTGAGCCCGCTCTGCAGCAGCCAGCCGGGGCCGAGCTCGCCGCCGAATTCCTCGTCGTAGGTGAAGTGCAGCTCGACGCTGCCACCTAGTTTGGCCGTTAGCGACTCGATCGCGCGCACGGCGAAGGTGTAGGTCGCGAAGTCGCTCTTGCTCACCGCCGATGCGCGGCCGTAGAGCTTGCCGTCATCAATGTCGCCGCTGTAGGGGCCGTGTGTCCAGCCTTCGCCGGGCGGCACCACGTCGCCATGTGCATTGAGGGCGATCGTTCTGCCCGCGCCGTAGGGGCGGCGAACGATGAGGTTGGTGATCGAGGCAAGGCCGCGGCTTGCCACCTCCGCCGCCGGCACGGCGTGTTTCTCGGCAGCGAAGCCGAAGCCGGCGAGCAATTCGGCCGTGCGCTCGGCGTGCGGCGCGTTGTTGCCCGGCGGGGTGTCGGTCGGCACCTGCACCAGCGCCTGAAGGAAGCGCACTTCCTCGTCGAAGTGCTCGTCGATCCAGGTGTCGAGGGCGTCGTAGGCGTTGTTCATGCGAGTTGTTCGAGCAGGTTCAAGAAGGCGTGAACGCACAGTTCGGCATCGTCGTTGCTGACTTCTTCGAGCGGGTTGTGGCTGATGCCGGCATTGCCGCCGCGAACGAACAGCATCGCCTGCGGCATCACCTCGTGCAGCTTCATCGCGTCGTGGCCGGCGCCGCTGGGCATGCGGTGCACCGACAGCCCGGTCGCGGCAACGGCACGCTCCCAGCGCGCCTGCCACGCGGGCGCGCTCGGCGCAGCTGGGGCGCGCATCGTCTCGACGGTGCGATAGGCGAGGCCGCGCCGTTCGCAGATCGCTTTGAGCGTGGCGAGCACGTCGCCAGCGCAGGCGTCGCGGGCGGCGTCGGTGGTCGCGCGGATGTCGAGGCTGAATTCGCAGCGGCCAGGAACGACGTTCACCGAGCCGTTCGGCACGCTGAGCATGCCCATCGTTGCGACCACGTGCGCCGCCGAGGCGGCGCGTCGCTCGGCGTAGAGCGCGAGCTCGGCGACCGCGGTCGCGGCGTCGCGGCGACGGTCCATCGGCGTCGTTCCGGCGTGGCTGGCGGTGCCCGTGACTTCGCCGTGGTAGCGCAGGCTGCCGTTGATCGAGGTGACGACGCCCAGCGGCAGGTCCAGTTCGGCGAGCACCGGGCCTTGCTCGATGTGCACCTCGACGAAGCCGAGGTAGCGCGCCGGGTCGCGCTTCATCGCCGCGATCGTCTCCAGCGTTCCGGGCAGCCCGGCGGCGCGCATCGCCGCCTCCATGCTGACGCCGGCGGCGTCGCGCTCGTGCAGCCAGGCCGGATCGAACCGGCCGATGAGCGCGCTCGAGGCGAGGAAGGATGCCTTGTAGCGCTGGCCTTCCTCTTCGGCGAAGGCGACCAGCTCCAGGCCGAAGGGCAGCCGCCGGCCGGCGCGGTGCAGCTCGCGCACGCAGGCCATGGGAACGAGGATGCCGAGCCGGCCGTCGTACTTGCCGCCGTTGCGCACCGTGTCGTAGTGCGAGCCGGTGAGCAGTCGCGGTGCCGTGCGGTCGCTGCCGTGGTTAGCGCCGAAATAGAGGCCGACGACGTTGCCCACCGCGTCGATGTGCACGTCATCGAAGCCGCACTCCTTCATCCACTGCTGCAGGCGGCGGGCGCAGGTCTGGTGGGCCTGCGTCAGGTAGGCCACGCTGAGCTGGCCGTGCTCCTTGAAACCGGGGTCGCTCTCGGCGGCGAGCTGCTCGGCCCAGTCCCACACGCGGTTGCCGAGCTCCGGCGTGGCGCCGAACTTGTCATCCAATCGGATCTCGGCGATGCGATGGATGTTGCGCAGGCACTCGGCGAGCTCGACCTCGGGATGGGCTTCGAGGCGGCGCGCGAAGGTGGCGATGATGCTCTGGCGCGTGAGGCCTAGCCCGCGCGGCCCGCGCACGGCGAGGATGAAGGGGAAGCCGAACTTGGCGTTGTAGGCGGCGTTGAGTTGCTGCAGGCGGGCGAACTCTTCGGCGCTGCATGCCGCAAGGCCGGCGCGCGATTGTTCATTCGTGGATTCGGCTGTGAGCGCGCCGGCCAGCGCCGCCTTGCCGGCCAGCTTGGGGTGCGCGCGCACCAGCGCCAGTTGCGCCTCGCGCCCCGCGCCGCGCACCACGCTCGCCAGCGCATGCTTGAGATGGGCGAGGCTTGCGAACGGACGCGCGGCGAGCGCCTGCTCGGCGATCCACGGCGAGTGCTCGTAGACGCCGTCCAACCAGGCCAGGGCCTCGTCGGCTGATGCAGCGTTGAGTTGCTCAAGCGTCTGGGTCTGGCTCATCGTTCAGCCTCGCTCAATCTCGGCCGGCGCCGGGTAGGTCGCCATCCAGTGCCTGGCGATGTCGATGCGGCGGCAGACCCAGACCTTGTCGTGCTGCTGCACGTGGTCGAGAAAGCGCTGCAGCGCGCGAAAGCGCGCCGGCCGTCCGAGCAGCCGGCAGTGCATGCCGATGCTGAGCATCTTCGGCCGGTCCTGCCCGGCGGGGTCGCCCTCGGCGTAGAGCACGTCGAAGGCGTCCTTGAGGTACTGGAAGAAGTGCTCGCCGGTGTTGAAGCCCTGCGCCGATGCGAAGCGCATGTCGTTGGTGTCCAGCGTGTAGGGCACGATCAGGCGCTGCAGCGTGCTGCCGTCGGTCTTGGTGACGGGCATCCAGAACGGCAGGTCGTCGCCGTAGTAGTCGCTGTCGTAGTCGTAGCCGCCGTGATCGGCGACGAGGCGCTTGGTGTTCGGGCTGTCGCGGCCGGTGTACCAGCCGAGCGGCCACTGGCCCTGCGTCAGGTCGCGGATGATCTGCGTGCCGATGGCGATGTGCTGGCGCTCGCGCGCCTCGCTCATGTGCTGGTAGTGGACCCAGCGCCACGAGTGGCACGCGATCTCGTGGCCGAGATCGACGAAGGCCTGCGTGAGCTCGGGGTTGCGTTGCAGCGCCATCGAGACGCCGAACACCGTGAGCGGCAGGCCGCGACGCTCGAACTCGCGCAGGATGCGCCACGCGCCGGCGCGCCCGCCGTACTCGTACATCGACTCCATGCTCAGGTGCCGCGTCTCGAAGGCCTGAGCGACGATCAGCTCGGAGAGAAAGGTCTCCGACGCCGCGTCGCCGTGTAGCACGCAGTTCTCGCCGCCCTCCTCGTAGTTGAGCACGAACTGCAGCGCGATGCGCGCGCCGCCGGGCCAGCGTGCGTGAGGCGGGTTGCGGCCGTAGCCGACCAGATCGCGCGGGTAGTGCGTAGCGGAGTCGGGGCGGAGTTCGGGAGTCGTCATGGTGGCGGGCGGGAGTCAGCGGTTCGGGCGCAGCACCTGGCCGAGGTCGCGAACGCGCGGGTCCAGGTGCAGGTTGTGCTCGACATGACGCAGGTGGTCTTCCATCAGCTTGGTGGCGGCGCGCGCGTCGCGCCGCTCCAGCGCGTCGACGATGGCCACGTGCTCGTCGAACGAGTGCTCAGCCGAGCGCGCCGACTGGACCATCAATGCGATCAACGAGCAGCGCGACAGCAGGTCGGCGAGCAGTTGCGCCAGCGCCTCGTTGCCGAGCATGCGCGCGAGCACGACATGAAAGTCGGCCAGCAACCGCGTGCGGCCCGACACGTCGGTGCGCGCCAGCGCCGACTGTTCGCTTTTCAAATGGGCGCGCAGCTCGGCCACCTGAGCCGGCGTGATCGTGGCGCACAGGCGCTTGACCATCGCCGCCTCGAGCATCGTGCGCACCTCGAACACCTGGCGTGCCTCCTCGGCGCTGGGCTCGGCGACGCGCGCGCCGCGTGCCGGCGCGAGTTTGACCAGGCGGTCGCGGGCAAGCTGGATCAGCGCCTGGCGCACCAGCGTGCGCGAGACCTTGAAGATGTCGGCGATCTTCTGCTCGGCGAGGCGCGTGCCGGGCATCAGCCGCCGCTCGACAATCGCCGTCGTGATCGCATCGACAATGCGTTCCGTGCCGGTCGCGGGTACTGCCTCGGCGGCGATCGGGCGCGAGCGCTGCTTGCGCGCGCGCGGCGGCGCGGCAGGCCGGATCAAGTGCAGTTTGCGCGATGGCGTCGACATGGCGGGGGGAGTGCGGCGAAAAGAACGGGCTTGCGCTGGACGCCAAACTGTATACACTTTTGTCAATTGCGCAACCCCTTGGCGAACCGAGGCGGCTACGGAGAACGACGATGGGCAAGCTCACCACGCATGTACTCGACACGATGAACGGCTGCCCCGCGGCGGGGATGCGGGTGCGCCTGTTCGCGCTGGCCGGAGCCGAGGCCACACTGCTGAAGGAATTGACGCTCAACGCCGATGGCCGAGCCGACGCGCCACTGCTCGAAGGCGCTGCGCTGCACGCGGGCGCCTACCGGCTGCTGTTCGACGTGGCGCCGTACTTCCGCGCCCGCGGCGTCACGCTGCCCGAGCCGCCGTTTCTCGGTGCCGTGCCGCTGGATTTCGGCATCGCCGACACGGCCGCGCACTACCATGTTCCGCTGCTCGCCAGCCCGTGGGCGTATTCGACTTATCGCGGGAGTTGAAGGCCCGTGCGGGCCAGGGCCATGACGGAGTACGGACCCTCGATAAGCTGTATACAATCGCGCCGCTTGTCGCCGCGGAGCCTCGGTCGTCCACCGGGTCGCGACATTCACTCCTTACAGCGCGCGCAGTGGTAAGGGTCGCGGCCTGCTTCTTGCTCGCAGCCTGGCCGACAACTCGAAAGTGAGCGCATGGACGCCTACGTTCTGGACTGGATCAATCTGCTGCTGCGCTGGACGCACGTGATCGTCGCCATCGCGTGGGTGGGATCCTCCTTCTACTTCGTCTTCCTCGACAACAACCTCGTGCCGCCGCAAGACCCGCGGCTGGTGGATGAAGGCGTCGGCGGCGAGCTGTGGGCCTTGCACGGCGGGGGTTTTTACAACCCGCAGAAGTACGCCGTCGCGCCGAAGAAGAACCCCGAGCATCTGCACTGGTTCTACTGGGAGAGCTACTCGACCTGGCTGAGCGGCTTCGCGCTGTTCACGGTGCTTTATCTCTACCAGGCGAGCAGCTTCCTCATCGACAAGAGCCTGCTGGCCTGGCCGCCGGCTGCCGCCATCGCCGCCGCGCTCGCCTTCCTGGCCGTGTTCTGGCTCGTCTACGACCGGGTCTGCCGCGTCTTCGGCCAGCGCGAGGGCGGCGAACGCATCGTCGGCATCGCGGTCGCCGTCATCGTCGCCGCCGCGTCGTGGCTGGCCTGCCAGCTCTTCGCCGGGCGCGCGGCGTTTCTGCTCGTCGGCGCGATGATCGCGACGACGATGAGCGCGAACGTCTTCTTCTGGATCGTTCCCGGCCAGCGCAAGGTCGTCGCGCAACTCAAGGCCGGCGAGGCCGTCGACCCGGCGCACGGTGCGCGCGCCAAGCAGCGCAGCGTGCACAACACCTACTTCACGCTGCCGGTGCTGTTCGCAATGCTCAGCAACCACTACGGTTTTCTGTATAACGCGCAAAACAAGTGGCTGGTGCTGGTGGCGATGATGGCGGCCGGGGCGCTGATCCGCCAGTCCTTCGTCGCCCGCCACAAGGCGCTGCTGCACGGCAGGCCCGTGCCTTGGGGCTATGCAGCCGTCGGCGTGGCGCTGATCGTCGGCGTCGCGGTCTGGCAGAGGCCCGCGCCGCAGGTCGTCAGCGCCGCCGACGCCGCGGCGGTGAGTTACGCCGAAGTGCGCAAGGTGCTCGACACGCGTTGCGTGGTCTGCCACAACGAGGTCGTGAGCAACAAGAACGTGAAGCTGCTCACCGCCGAGCAGGTGGCCGCCAACGCGCAGATGCTCTACCAGCAGGCGGTGCTGCAGCGAACCATGCCGTTCAACAACGCAACCCAGATCACTGAGGCCGAACGCGCCTTGCTCGGGCGCTGGTTCAACCAGGGCGCGCCGGTGAAGTAGTGCAGCAGGTCAAGCCGCCGTAGAGGCGCCCAACGATGAGACAACGATGGAGATGCCCCCATGAGTGAAACCGCCGTCCACCCCGTCGATGAGAAACTGCCCGCCCCGCGCCTGCTGACGCTCGGCTTCCAGCACGTGCTGGTGATGTACGCCGGCGCCATCGCGGTGCCGCTGATCGTCGGCCGCGCGCTCAAGCTCTCGCCCGAGCAGGTGGCGCTGCTCATCTCGGCCGACCTGTTCTGCTGCGGGCTGGTCACACTCGTGCAGTCGCTCGGCTTGACCAAGTGGTTCGGCATCAAGCTGCCGGTGATGATGGGCGTGACCTTCGCCTCGGTGGGGCCGATGGTGGCGATGGCCAACGCCTTGCCCGGCCCGGACGGCGCGCGGGCGATCTTCGGCGCCATCATCGGGGCCGGCATCCTGTCGATACTGATCGCGCCGCTGATGAGCAAGCTGCTGCGCTTGTTTCCGCCCGTCGTCACCGGCACCATCATCACCATCATCGGCGTCAGCCTGATGCGGGTGGGCATAGGCTGGGCGATGGGCGGCCCGCCGAACCTGGCGCAGACCGTGGACGTGCCCAAGCTCGCCGCGATGGTCGATGCCGCCAAGGCCGCCGCCGCCGCGGCGCCGGTGGCGGCCGCAAGCGGCGCGCCGGCGCTGAAGCTGGCCGGCGCCATCCCGATGCTCGACAACCCGGCTTATGCGTCGCTCGAGAACCTGGCCGTGGCCGCCTTCGTGCTCGTGGCGATCCTGCTGATCACCCGCTATACCCGGGGCTTCGTCAACAACATCTCGGTCCTGCTGGGCATCGTCGCCGGCTGCGTGCTCGCCGTGGGCATGGGCAAGATGAGCTTCGAGAAAGTCGGCAAAGCGCAATGGTTCGACGTCGTCACGCCGTTCGCTTTCGGCATGCCCACGTTCGACATCGTGCTCGTGCTGACGATGACGCTGGTAATGATCGTCGTCATGATCGAGTCGACCGGCATGTTCCTTGCACTGTCGGACATCACCGGCAAGAAGATCGGCCAACCCGATCTGGCGGCGGGCCTGCGCACCGACGGCCTGGGCACGCTGATCGGCGGCATCTTCAACACCTTCCCCTACACCAGCTTCTCGCAGAACGTGGGCCTGGTCGGCGTGACCGGCGTGCGCAGCCGCTGGGTCTGCGTGGCGGCGGGCGGCATCATGATTGTGCTCGGCCTGCTGCCCAAGATGGCCGCGCTGGTCGAGTCGGTACCGCAATTCGTGCTCGGCGGCGCGGGCCTCGTGATGTTCGGCATGGTGGCGGCCACCGGCATCCGCATCCTGGCCAACGTCGACTTCAAGAGCAACCGCAACAATCTCTACATCGTCGCCATTTCCATCGGCGCCGGCATGATCCCGCTCGTCGCACCGCGTTGGACGCAGCACATGGCGCACAGCCTGCACCCGCTGCTCGAGTCGGGCATCCTGCTGACGGCGCTCTCGGCGGTATTCCTGAACCTGTACTTCAACGGCGCCCGCCACGACGCCGACGCCGCCCTGCAAGCGGCGAAGACGGCCGAGGTGCATTGAACCTAGAAACCGCAGTTGACCGCTTTCCTTCGCTGGCGACACCGCATGAACACTGACATTTGGGCCCACTCGGGCGCGTCCAACTGCGGTTTGTAGGTTGAACAGCGGCCACGCTTGTCATTCCCGCGCGAGCGGGACTTCGCCCACGCCGCCCTCATGCCCACGCTGCTGATCCGCAACGCCCGCCTGCTCGTCACGATGGACGCTGGTCGGCGCGAGATCGAGGGCGGCGCGGTCTTCGTTCGCGGGCGCGAGATCGAGACCGTCGGCCCGAGCGCCGAGCTGCCTCGAACCGCCGACGTCGTCATCGATGCGCGCGACCAGGTCGTCATCCCCGGCCTCGTCAACACGCACCACCACATGTTCCAGACGCTGACGCGAGTGGTTCGCCCGGCGCAGGACTGCGAGCTCTTCAGCTGGCTGCAGACGCTCTACCCGCTCTGGGCCGGCCTGACGCCGGAGATGGTGCGCGTGAGCACGCAGACGGCGATGGCCGAGCTGCTGCTCTCGGGCTGCACGACGAGCAGCGACCACCTCTACATCTATCCGAACGGCGTCACGCTCGAAGACAGCATCGAAGCCGCGCAGTCGATTGGCATGCGCTTTCACGCCGCGCGCGGCGCGATGAGCGTCGGCCAGAGCCAGGGCGGGCTGCCGCCCGACAGCGTGGTCGAGAGCGAGCCCGCGATCCTGCGCGAAACGCAGCGCCTGATCGAGCGCTGGCACGACCGCGAGCGCTTCGCGATGCTGCGCATCGTCGTCGCGCCGTGCTCGCCGTTCTCGGTCAGCCGCGAGCTGATGCGCGACGCCGCGCTGCTGGCGCGCGAGATGGGCGTCTCGCTGCACACGCACCTGGCCGAGAACGTGAACGACATCGCCTACACGCGCGAGCGCTTCGGCTGCACGCCGGCCGAGTACGCCGAGCAACTCGGCTGGGTCGGCCCCGATGTGTGGCACGCGCACTGCGTGAAGCTCGACGAGGCGGGCATCGCCCTCTTCGCGCGCACCGGCACCGGCGTGGCGCACTGCCCGGGTTCGAACATGCGCCTGGCTTCGGGCATCGCGCCGATCCGCGCCATGCGCGATGCCGGCGTGCCGGTATCGATCGCGGTCGACGGCTCGGCATCGAACGACAGCGGCCATCTGCTCGGCGAAGCGCGGCTCGCGCTGCTGCTGCAGCGGGTGGCGCACGGCCCGGGCGCGCTGGCCGCGCGCGAGGTGCTCGAGATGGCGACGCTCGGCGGCGCGAAGGTGCTCGGCCGCGACGACATCGGCGCCCTCGCACCCGGCATGGCGGCCGACATCGTGACCGTGCCGCTGGACGAGATTGGCCTCGCCGGCGCCCAGCACGATCCGCTGGCGGCGCTGTTCTTCTGCCACGTGCCGCGCGTGCGGCACAGCATCGTCAACGGCCGCGTCGTCGTGCGCGACGGCGAGCTCACGACGCTGGAATTGCCGCGCCTGGTCGCGCGCCACAACGCGCTGGCGAGGGAACTGGTGGGCGTTGCGCGAAGCACAAGGTAGGGGGGCCGAGCGCGAGCCGTTGGAAAGCGCTGTGGGTTCGGGCGCCACGGGGCACGATCATCCACGGCCAAGCGCGGGCTCGATTTGGCGCCTCACCCACGGCGCCCACTTGACATCATCGGCATCACACCTTTGCGGCGGAGATTTGCCATGGCCGACATCGTGCTTCGCAACCTTGAAGACGAACTCAAGGAGAAGCTGCGCCTGCGTGCCGCGCGCAACCAACGCTCGATGAATGCGGAACTGCGCGAGATCGTCAGCGCCGCGCTCACCCAGCCCCGGCGCGGCAGCCGGGCCGACTTGAAGAAGTTGGCGGCCGACATTCGCGGTTTGAGCGCAGCGCATCGGCAGACGCCGTCCGAAGACCTGCTGCGCGAAAGCCGCGACCAGCGGTGAAGTGGGTTATTGACGCCAGCGTGGCCGCCAAGTGGCTGGCTCCCGAACCCGATTCGCCGCAGGCCGCAGCCCTGCTCGACGATGATCTGATCGTGCCCGATCTGCTTTACGTCGAGGTCGGCAATATCTTGTGGAAGAGGCAAATGCGCGGCGAGATGAATGCCTCGACCGCACAAGTTGCTGCACGCTGGTTGATGCAAGTGCCGATGGCGGTGCACGAGAGCGCCGGCCTGCTCGCCGATGCCTTGGCCCTGGCACTGCGCCTTCAGCATCCCGCCTACGACTGCTTGTACCTCGCGCTGGCGCAGCGAGAGGGCGTGCCCCTGATCACCGCCGACCGCCGGTTTCATGCGCGTTGCCACGCGGATGACGCGGCGGGGCTGCATCAGCATGTGAGCTTGCTTGGCCAGCGTTGAACTCGGCCGTCGCGAGCACTGTTGGACCATGGTAGGCCTGCCTCGCTCTAGACTGTGCCATCCGCAGGCAGGAGGCCCACATGCCCACTCCCTTTGAAGTCGTTGAAGCGCAGGCTATGCAACTCACTGCGCACGAGCGCGCCGATTTGGCCGACAGGCTGTGGATGAGCGTGCATTCGAGAGAGGAGGTCGACGCGGCTTGGGACGCCGAGGTCGCGCGTCGTCTTGCCGACATCGACGTGGGGTTGACGGAGTGCATTCCTGCGGACGAGGTGTTTGCCGAACTTCGCGCTCTGATCGAATCGCACCCGCCGAAGGCTTGAACCACGTCGTCGTGTCGGCGTGGAGATGACCGCGCTGCGCAATGCGTTCATCGGGGCCCGGTGCTTGCTAGGAACGTGGGCGGCAGAAAGTCGTTGGCTGCAACGCGCGAGAAACCGGCACCACCGGGTTTCACCTCCTGCGCCTAGGGAGCCACCCTGGGCTTGTCGGTGCCACCCAGCGGTACTCAGTTTTCGCACGTTTCGCTTCGACGCTTTCTGCCGCCCATGCTCCAGGCCGATCACGCTTCGATCGACTGGTGCTTGGGGTATTGCGAGACGTGGCCTTGCAACTACTGACAAGCAACCGCGCGGAGCGCGCAACGCTCGCCATGGGCGGGTTTCCCGCCCATGGCGAGCGTTGCTCGGTTCATCCCCACGTGCGTGGGGAACACCTCATTCTCAACAAGCCGACCCACTATCGGGCCGGTTCATCCCCACGTGCGTGGGGAACACGGTTGAGCAGTCCGAACAACTGGTGCCAGCATCGGTTCATCCCCACGTGCGTGGGGAACACCATTGGAACCGAAGCGCAAACATTCGGAAGAGCGGTTCATCCCCACGTGCGTGGGGAACACATAACGATGCCGCGATAGTCGGCAACAGTGGCCGGTTCATCCCCACGTGCGTGGGGAACACGCAGCCGCGCTCAAGTAGGGGGCAGTTCAGGCCGGTTCATCCCCACGTGCGTGGGGAACACCCCCCAACCCCCCGCCCGTGAGGGCGGGGGGGTTCATCCCCACGTGC
>CAIKUF010000182.1 GCA_903830565.1 uncultured bacterium
CAGCGCAATGATCATCGACACCCACCTGCACCCGACCAACCTCGTCGACGAGGCCTGGCGCCACACCGGCACGCCGTTCAACGGCGAGCGCATGCTCAAGCTGATGGACGGACCGTACATGATCAACGGCAAGCCGCGCCGCATCGACATGGGCTTCATCCAGCCGCCGCCCGGCAACACCGGCTACCGCGACGGCAACCGGCGCGGCCGCGAAGGCATTCGCGACTACATGGCGTACATCACCGAGCTGACGCAGAAGTACCCCGACCGCTTCATCGGCAACTTCACGTACAACCCGCGCTGGGGCCCGGAAAACGGCGCCGCCGAGCTCGAGTTCCACGTCAAGGAGCACGGCTTCAAGATGCTCAAGCTGCATGCCAATATGCACGGTTACCGGCCCGACCGCGCGCTCGACTGGCTGCGCCCTGCGATGAAGGTCTGCGCCAAGTACAACGTCGTCGTGCTGATCCATACCGGCGACGGCCCGTACACGATCCCGACCATGTTCTACCCGATCATCCGCGAGTTCCCGATGGTCAACTTCATCATCGGTCACTTCGGCATCCAGACCGGCGGCAACTACTCGTTCGAGGCTTTCTGGATGGCGATGGACACGCCCAACGTGGTCTGCGAATCGGGCTGGTGCTTCCAGTCGCGGATCGTCGAATTCGCCAAGCAGCTCGACCGCAAGAAGATCGTCTTCGGCACTGACTCGCCGCCGAACGAACCCGGCATGTGGCTGCGCGAACTCGAGGTGCTGTGCTCGCCGCCTCCGCAGGGCATGGACCTCGACGAGGAGGGTCTTGAGGATTACATGGGCAACAACATCGCGCGCCTGTGCGGCATCAAGACCTCGCCGCCGCCGAAGACGCTCGAGGACGCCGAACTGCGCCTGAAAGACAGCTACGCCGGGGTGCAGTAGCGCCGTCGCATCGCAGGGAAACGCCATGGCCGCAGCGGCACCTGTGGAGCAGGACTTCCAGAGCTATCTGGCGCAATACCGCGCCGAGCACGCCGACGACGTGCTCGTGATCGATGAGCCCGTCTCGGCGGACCAGGACATCACGGCCATCGTCGCCGCGCTGGCGCGGGAAGGCAGCCATCCGCTGGTCTACTTCAAGCACGTCGAAGGCATTTCGACGCCGGTCGCGACCAACGTCTTCGCGTCGCGCGAGCGCGTCGCGCGGCTGTTCGGCGTCGAAGTGTCGCGCCTGCACGAGGCCTACCAGGAACGCGCGCGCCAGTTGACCGCGCCGTGCATCGTCGCCAGCGGGCCGGTCTGCGACGTGGTGCAGGAAGACAGCCTTGACCTGCGCGCGCTGCCGCTGCTCAAGCACTTCGAAAGCGACCGCGCGCCCTACATCACGAACGCCATCCTGATCGCCGAGCACCCGGACACCGGCGTTGGCAACATGAGCTACCACCGCGCTATGCTCCATTCGCCGACCGAGATCGCGACCAGCCTGCATTCGCGCGGCGACCTGTGGCGCTTGCTGCAGATCTCGGCCGAGCGCGGCCAGCCGCTGCCGGTGGCAATGGTGATCGGCGCCCACCCGCTGATCATGCTCGCAGGCTCGGCGCGGGTGCCCTTCGGTACCGATGAGCGGCATGTGGCCGGCGGCCTGCTCGGTGCGCCGCTAGCCGTCGTGCGCACGCCGCGCCACGGCATCGCCGTGCCGGCCGCGGCCGAGATCGTTCTCGAAGGCGTTCTCGACCCGGGAGCAAAGGTCGACGAAGGCCCGTTCGGGGAGTTCACCGGCTACTCGTCGGACCGCTCGACGAACAACCTGCTGCGCGTTCACACCGTGATGCGACGGCATTCACCGGTGCTGGTCGACGTCGTCGGCGGCAACTCGGCCGAGCACCTGAACCTCGCGCGCATCCCGCGCGAGTCGGAGATGGCCGAGAAGCTCAAGGCGCGCTTTCCGAGCGTGACCGCGCTGCACTACCCGAACTCGGGGACGCACTTTCACGCCTACGTTGCCTTGAAGCAGTTGCGCCCCGGCGAAGCGCGTCAGGTAATGCTGGGCTTGCTCGGTTGGGACCCTTATCTCAAGACGGTGATCGCGGTCGACCCGGACGTCGACGTGACCCGCGACGAGGAGGTGCTGTGGGCGCTGGCGACGCACTTCCAGCCGCAGCGCGACGTGCTGATCGTCGACGGCCTGCCGGGCAGCGCGCTCGACCCTTCGGCGTCAGCGGTCGGCACGACCTCGCGCATGGGCCTGGACGCGACCCGTGGCGCCGACTTTCATGGCGTGCGCACGCGGCTGTCCGAGAGTGCCTTGAAGCGCGCCAGCGAGATCCTCGCCCGCCACTGAGCGCACGAGGCGCGGCTCCGCAGAGGCTCAGCCGGCCAGGCACTCCTGCAACCCCTCGCGCAACGCGAGGGCGCCCAGGTGGCGGCCGATGAAGACGGTCTTGCTCGTCCGCGGCGCAGCGCCCCAACCATCGGCGGGCCGCAGGTCGAGGATGCGATGCACGCCCTGCAACACGTGGCGGCGGTCGTCGCCGGCGATGGCGACGATGCCTTTCAGGCGAAAGATGTCGTCGCCGTGCGCGGCGACCAGCCCTTCCAGGTAGGCGTTGAGGCGAACGCGATCGAATGCCTGCTCGAAGAGCATCGCCACCGAACCGACCGACGGGTCGTGCTCGTGCCCGGGCACGTCGCCGTGCGCAACGTGCGCCTCGTGATCGTGATCGCAGTGGTCGTCGCAGACATGGTCGTGCTCGCCGAAGAACGCGATGTCGTCGACAAGCTGCGCCGCCGGCGCGAAGCCGCCGACATCGAGGATGCGCGCGAGATCGATCTGCGCCCGGTGCGAGCGCAGCACCGGCGCGCCTTCGTTGATCGAATGCACGCGCTGCTCGACGCGCAGCAGCGTCGCCTCGTCGACGAGGTCGGTCTTGTTCAGGACGATGCGGTCGGCGGCGAGGATCTGGTCGACCGCCTGGTTGTCGAACTCGCGCAACTGAGGGTCGTCGAGGTGGCTCTCGATGTGCAGCGCATCGACCAGCGTGACGACGCCGTCCAGCCGCAACTGGCGCGCCACATCGTTGTCCATGAAGAAGGTCGCGGCGACCGGCGTCGGGTCAGCCAGGCCACTCGTCTCGACGAGGATGCGATCGAACCGCTCCGGCCTTGCGAGCAGCTTGCGCAGGATCTCGACGAGGTCGGTGCGCACGTCGACCGCACAGCAGATGCAGCCGTTGGTCATCTGGAAGATCTCTTCCTCCGAGCTCAGCACGAGGTCGGAGTCGACATCGACCTCGCCGAACTCGTTCTCGATCACCGCGATGCGCAGGCCGTGGTTCGTGGTCAATATGTGGTTGAGCAAGGTCGTCTTGCCCGAGCCCAAGAAGCCGGTGAGTACAGTCACCGGCACCGGCGGGCGATCGGTGACTTCCGTCACCGCCGGGCTGGCCGCGGCGCTCGCGAACCTCATGCCGCGCTCCCGGATGTTTGCTGTGCGGCCAGTGCGGCCAGTACCTGCTCGGGTTTGATCGGGTAATGACGAAAGCGCACGCCGATGGCGTCGAACACCGCATTGGCGATCGCCGGGCCGATGGCGACGATGGGGTCTTCGCCGACGCCCTTGGCGCCGAACGGCCCGCCGGGGTCGGGCGCGGTCTCGAGGATCACGGTGCGTATCGGGGGCATGTCCATCGAGAGCGGCATCTTGTAGTCGACGAAGTTCGCGTTCAGCGAGCGTCCATTGTGGGGATCGATCTGGTAGTCCTCGTACAAGGTGTGGCCTATGCCTTGCTGGACGCCGCCCTCGATCTGCCCGGCTGCGGCGATCGGGTGGATCACCTTGCCGATCTCGTGCACCGGAACCACCTGCACCACCGCGATCCGACCGGTCTCGGTATCGACTTCGACCTCGACGAAGTGCGCAGCGAAGGAATACGACTTCGTCGGCTGGTAGCTCGCGCTGCCGACGAACTGCGGCGCCGGCGTGCCCTGGGTCGGGCGCACCGCGCCCTGCACGCTGATGCAGCGGTCGGTGCCGCGTACGGTGATCATGCCGGCGTGCACTTCAAGGTCAGCCGCGCTCGCCTCGAGCAGGCCGCCTGCGCGCTCCAGCAACTGCCGCTTGACTTCACCCGCTGCCATCTGCGCCGCGCGACCGCCCATGTAGGTCGTGTGGCTCGCAAACGCGCCGATGTCCCACGGCACGACGTCGGTGTCGCCGTGAACGACCGCCACGCTCTCAAACGCGATGCCGAGATCTTCGGCAACGATTTGCGCCAGCACCGTGTGCGCGCCGGTGCCCAGCGCGGCCGTGCCGGTGAGCAGCGTGACGCTGCCGTCCTCGTTCATTTTGACGATGGCGTTGCCCTGTTCCTTGATGCCCGGGTAGGCGCTGCTGCCGTGCATCTCGCAGCCCATGCCCCAGCCGCGGCGGCGCACGCCGCTCGCGCTGCGCTCGCGCTGGCGCAGCGCCGCCCAGTCGACTTCCTGCTGGCCGCGGCGGATGCAGTCCGCGAGGCCGTGCCCGATCAGCGGATGGTTGGACGGCGCGATGTCGCCTTCGCGAACCGCGTTCTTCAGTTTCAGCTCCGCGGGGTCCATGCCGAGAGCGACCGCGGCCTCGTCCATCTGGATGTCGAGCGCGTAGTAGGTTTGCACGACGCCATAGCCGCGGAACGCGCCGGCGATGGGGCTGTTGGTGTAGACACAGCGGCCTTCGAGGTGGACGTTCTCGCAGCGGTAGAGCGAGGTCAGCGCCATCGTGCCGACGATGGTCACCCCCGGGCCATGCGAGCCGTAGGCGCCCGAGTTGTAGACGATGCGCGCCTGGCGGGCGGTGAGGGTGCCGTCCTTCTTGAAGCCCTGCTTCAACCAGACCTTGGCCGGGTGGCGGCTGCGCCCGCCGACGAAGGTCTCTTCGCGGCTGAACTCCATGCGCACCGGGCGCTGCGCCTCGCGCGCGAGCAGCGCGCACAGGAACTCGGTCTGGAAGAGGTCCTGCTTGGCGCCGAAGCCGCCGCCCATGTGGTCGACGAGGACGCGCACCTTGTGGAGCGGCAGCCCCAGCACCTCGGCCATGATGCCGCGCACCATGAACGCGGTCTGGGTCGAGATCCACACGGTGAGGCCGCCGTCGCCGTCCCACTGGCACGTGCAGACGTTGGGCTCCATGTAGGCCGGCGTCGGCCGACCGCCTTCGTACTCGCCTTCGACGATCAGGTCGGCCTCGGCAAAGCCCTTCTCGAAGTCGCCGCGCACGCAGACGATCGGCGCCATCACGAGGTTGCCGCCGGGCCCGCGGTCGTGAATCAGTGGCGCACCCGGGAGCAGCGCGTCCTCGACGCTGAAGACCGCCGGCAACGCTTCGTATTCGACGTCGATCAGTGCCAGCGCCTCTTCGGCGATCTGCTCGCTCGTCGCCGCGACGACGGCGACGCTCTCGCCCCAGTAGCGGACCTTGTCGTCGAGGATGTACTGATCGCGGGTCAGCGACACCGAGCGCGGCGCCGGCGAGCCGGCGTGCAGCACGCGCGGGACGTTGTGATGCGTGAGCACCGCCTTCACGCCGGGCAGCGCCAGCGCGCGCCGGGTGTCGATTCGGGCGATGCGCGCATGCGCCACCGTGCTGCGCAGCGTCTTGCCGTGCAGCAGGCCGGGCAGGGCGATGTCGGCAACGTACTTCGCGTCGCCGGTGACCTTGGCGCGCAGGTCACCGCGGCGCACGCTGGTGCCGACGACCGTCGTCGCCATCACACGCCCTCTCGCGTCGGCGCGTTCATCTCGCGAGCGGTCAGGTCCACAGCTTCGATGATCTTGGTGTAGCCGGTGCAGCGGCAGATGTTGCCGGCGAGCGCGAAGCGGATCTCGTCAATGCTCGGCGCCGGGATCTCGTCAAGCAAGGCCTTGGCGGCCAGGATGACGCCCGGCGTGCAAAAGCCGCATTGCGCGGCGCCGCACTTGATGAAGTTTTCTTGCAGCGGGTGCAGTTCTTCGCGCGAGCGCTGCAGGCCTTCGATGGTGACGATGCTCGCGCCGTCGGCCTCGACGGCCAGCACCAGACACGCGTTGACGGCGCGCCCGTCCATGATCACGGTGCACGAGCCGCACTCGCCGACATCGCAGCCCTTCTTGGTGCCCGTCAGCGCGGCATCGCCCCGCAGAAGGTCGAGCAGCGTACGGTTGGCCTCGACGGCGAACTCGCGCGCCTCGGCATTGAGAGTCACGGTGATGCTGTGCTTCATTGCGCCTGCTCCCACGCTTGTTCGATGGCGCGCCGGGTCAGCACCGCGACCATCGCGCGTCGGTAGTCGGCGCTGCTGCGCACGTCGCTGATCGGTTGCGACGCTTCGCGCGCAGCCTGCGCTGCGGCCTCGATCAGCGCGCCGCTAACGGTCTGGTTGCGCAGCAGCGCTTCGGCTTGCAGCGCACGCAGGGGCGTCGGCGCCACCGCGCCGAGCACGATGCGAATCTCGTGGCACAGATCCCCTTCGCGCGCCAGGCTCACCGCGACGCCGACCGTGGCGAGTTCCATCTCGACACGCCTGCCGTGCTTGAGGTAGACCTTGCCGGTGTGCTCGCTCGGCGCAGGAACGACGATGTGCGTCACCAGTTCGCCCTCGGCGAGCACGGTTTGGCCGGGGCCGATGCAGAAGTCTTGGACAGCGACCACGCGCAGGCCGCGGGGGCCGCGGATGTGCACCTGCGCGCCATCGGCGATCAGCGGTGGCAACGTGTCGGCCGACGGCGACGCGCGGCAGACGTTACCGACCACGGTCGCGCGATTGCGCACCTGGATCGATGCGAAGTGCGTCGCGGCCTCGCACAGGCCGGCGTAGTGGCTACGCGCGATCGGCGAGGTCTCGACCGCGCGCGTCGTCGTCAGGGCGCCGATGCGCAGGCCTTGTGCATCGAAGACGAGATCATCGAGGCCAGCGATCTTCTTGATGTTGACGACGTGCGCAGGCTCGCGGCGATGCTCCTTCATCTGCACCAGCAGGTCAGTGCCGCCGGCAAGCACGCTGGCCTCGCTGCCAAGGCGGCGCAGCAGCGCCACCGCTTCGTCCAGCGTGGTGGGTTCGTGATAGCCGAAGCGCTTCATTGCCTCACGCCGAGCGCAGAAGTCGCTTCACGGCGCCCCGCGCCTGGGCACCCAACTCGGCGAGATCGAGGCCGGGGATCGCATCGTCCTCCACGATCACCTCGCCGCCCGCGAGCAGCCACTTGAGCCGCGGCCGCGCGCCGCTGACAACGGGGCCGAGGGCCGGGTCGTGCAGGCCGAAGAATCGCGGATCGTCGAGCCCGTACACGGCCAAGTCGGCTGCCTCGCCGACCGCCAGCGTACCCACGCCGTCGAAGCCGAGCACGCGCGCGCCGCCGGCCGTACCCCAGCGGACGATCTGCTCGACCGTCACCGCATCGGCTCCGGCCTCGCCTTCGCCCTCGGGCCGGGCGCGCGACGCGGCGCCCGCATGCGAGCGGTGCGTGAGCCAGGCGTGATGCACTTCGCTCAGCATGTCCGCGGCCTCGTTCGACGCCGCGCCGTCGACGCCCAGCGACACCGGCGCGCCGCGGCGATCGAGGTCCGGTGCGGGCGCGACGCCGCTGCCGAGCCGGCCATTGCTTTGCGGGCAGTGCGCGATGCCGGTGCCGCTCTCGGCGATCAAGGCTTTCTCCGATTCAGAGAGGTGCACGAGGTGCGCGAACCAGACATCGCTGCCCAGCCACTCGTTCTCGGCCGCGTATTCGAGCGGCAGCCTGCCGTAGGCCGCGCGGCAATGCTCGATGTAGCTCACCGTCTCCGACATGTGAGAGTGCAGCGGGATGCCGAGCGCCCGCGCGGCGCGTGCGATGGGCTTCATGTGCTCGGTCTTGAGCGAGTAGGTGATCGTCGTCGGCGCCATCGCGACGCGCGTCATCGCGCGCGGCCCGCGCTGGTGGAAGCAGCGCGCGCTGCGCTCGACGCCGGCCAGCATCTCGTCCAGCGACTCGGGGCGCATGTGCGGCGGACCGTTCGCTTCGGCGTCGCGCATCTGCGTCGCGCCGCCGCGCAGCAGCATGAAGCGCACACCGAAGCGGCGCGCTTCGTCGAACAGCACTTCCGAGGCGTCGAAGCCCATTCCCGGGTGGTACAGGTAGTGATGGTCGGCCACCGTCGTGCAGCCCGAGCGCATCAGCTCGACGATGCCGATGCGCACTGCCAGGCGCAGCGTGGCCTCGTCGAACGCGCCGCGATAGGCATAGGGCACGGCTTTTAGCCACGGCGTCAGCGTCGCGTCGATGCCGGCTGGAACGCCCTTGAGCAGCGACTGGAACAGGTGGTGATGCGTGTTGACCCAGCCCGGGTAGACGACGCAGTCGGTCGCGTTCAGAACGCGCTCGCCAGCCAGCGGCGCGAGCGCGCTGCCCATCTCGGCGATCACGTCGCCTACGACGCGCAGGTCGGTCGCGGCGCTGCGCGACGCGCTGCCGGCCAGGCCGGTGAGCACGGCAGCGGCGTTTCGAATCAGCAGTCGGTTCGGCATGACTTGCCTGTCGGTGGCGGCGCTCACTCCATCTCGCTTTCGTGCCAGCTGCCGAGCGCCCACTTCGAGAGCATTGCCATCGCCGTGAAGAGCACGATGCCGGTGACCGTGATCAGGAACAGCGCGGCGAACAGGCGTGGGATGTTGAGCTGAAAGCCCGCCTGAAGTATTTGATAGGCCAGTCCAGACGCGGTGCCGCCGGTGCCCGCAACGAACTCGGCGACCACTGCGCCGATCAGCGCCAGCCCGCTGCTGATGCGCAGGCCACCGAAGAAGTAGGGCAGGGCGCTCGGGATGCGCAATCGGCACAGCGTCTGCCAGCGCGTGGCCCGGTTCAGGCGAAACAGGTTCAGCAGGCCGGGGTTGACGCTGCGCAGGCCGAGGATGGTGTTCGAGATGATGGGGAACAGCGCGACGAGGGTCGCGCAGATCACCATCGCCAGCAGCGGGTTCTTGACCCAGATGATGATCAGCGGCGCGATGGCGACGATGGGCGTGACCTGCAGGATGATCGCATAGGGAAAGAGGCTGATCTCCATCAGGCGGCTCTGCACGAACAGGAACGCCGCCGCGACGCCGAGCACGATCGCGAGTGCGAACGCGAGGAAGGTCACTTGCAGCGTGGTCACGAGCGCTGCCGACAGCAGTCGCCAGTCCTCGACCAGCGTGTGCGCAATCTCGAGCGGCGACGGGATCAGGTAGTTCGGCACCTTGAAGGCAATGCAGATCCATTGCCAGATCAGGATCAGCACGATGCCAAGTGCCGCAGGCGCGAGGACCTTGAGCAGCCCCTGGTTGGCGAGCAGTCCCCGTGCGGGCTGGGCGGGAGTAGAGGCGCCTGAAGCCATGTGGTGTGATCGTGACTCGCTAGCGCTCGCCGCGATTGGCGCGCACGAGATGCTCTGAGAGCATCCGGCAGTTCTCGATGAAGGGCTGCGAGACGCGGTAGCCATCGCCCCGCTGCATCGGCGCGGCAATGGGTTCATCGGCGATCACGCGCCCCGGCCGTGCGCCCATCACGACGACGCGACTGGACAGGAACACTGCCTCGTAGATGCTGTGGGTGACGAACACCACGGTGAAGCGGCGCTTCTCCCACAACTGGTGCAGGTCGCTGTCGAGGCGGTTGCGCGTGAATTCGTCGAGCGCGCCGAAGGGCTCGTCCATCAGCAGGATGCTCGGCTGCACGACCAGAGCGCGGGCGATCGAGGCCCGCATCTGCATGCCGCCCGAGAGCTCGCGCGGGTAGGAGCGGGCGAACTGATCCAGCCCCACGAGTTCGAGCGCCTCGCGAATCCGAGGCTCGCTCTGCGCCCTAGACATGCCGACAAGATCGAGCGGCAGGCGCACGTTGTCGGCGACGCACGCCCAGGGCATCAGCGTCGCGTCCTGGAACACCATCGCGAGCGACCGGTGGCCGCTCGCAGGACCGGCGGCATCGTGGCCGTCGTGCAGCACGACGCGGCCCGAGGACGGTGCTTCGAGGCCAGCGAACATCTTGAGCAGCGTGCTCTTGCCGCAGCCCGAAGGCCCAAGCAGCGAGACGAACTCGCCGCGCCGGATGTTGACGCTGGTGTCGCTCAGCGCATGGGTTCCGTTAGGGTAGACCTTCTCGACGCGGTCGGCCTCGAGCACGGTCGGCGCGCCTGGGTCAGCCGCGCTTCGCAGGGCGGCGGGGAGCGTAGACACGTCCATTCGTCGCCTCAGCGCTGCGCCCGCAGCTCGACCTGACCCAAGCCCAGCGGGTTCAAGGCATGACCTTCACATCCTTGACGAACTGGGTGGTGTAGCCCTTGCGCCATTCGGTGTCGGGCTTGAGCAGGCCGGCAGCGATCATGAACTCGGCGGTCTTCTTCCAGCGCTCGTCGGTCATCACGCCGATGCCGTACTTGGCGGCATCGCCGCCGCTGACGACCTGCAATTCCTTCATGCGCTTGACCCCGAACGCGATCTGGCCGTCGGTCATGTTCGGGTTGTCTTTCTTGATGAGTTCTGCGGCCGGCGCGGGGTTGTCCATGAAGCTCTTCCAGCCTTCGATCGTCGCCCGCACGAACCTCGCCACCACATCGGGCCGCTCGGCGATCATCTTCGACGTCGTCGTGATGGCCTGCGTATAGGGCGGGTAGCCTTCGTCCGAGAGGAGGAAGAACTTCGCCTTCACGCCCTTTTGCTCGGCCTGATAAGGCTCGGACGACGGGAAGGCCTGCTGGACGATGTTGTTGTCGGCGAAGAAGGGCTGAAGGTTGAAGGTGTAGGGGCGCATCTGCGCGTCGGTGTAGCCGTACTTCTTCTTGAACCACGGCCACCAGTACGTCGTGCCGGTGCCGGCGACGAGGATGGTCTTGTCCTTCAGCGAGGCGAGGTTCTGCACATCCTCATGGGCCATGATGCCCTGGATGTCGAACTGGAACGGCGCCGCGATCGTGACCAGCGGGAAGCCCTTCTCGACGCCTTGCAGCACGGCGAAGTCGTAGTTCATCGCGAAGTCGACCTGGCCCGCGAGCAGCAACTGCAAGCCGTTGACCTGCGGCCCACCCATCTTGATCGTCACGTCCAGGCCGTGCTTCTTGTAAATGCCGGTCGCGACGGCCTGGTAGAGCCCGCCGTGCTCGGCCTGCGCGAACCAGGTGGTGATGACGCTGACCTTGTCCTGCGCGTGCGCTGCGGCTCCGGCCGCGAACAACGCGGCTGCCAGCAGCCAGCGAGAGAGTTGAAGGGTCCGGCGACGAAGCATCTGGATCTCCTGGTGATGTGCGGCAGGCCCAGTGCCTGCGCCGCGGAATCGTTGCATTTTCCATGCCATCGGTGAACGGGCATACTCGTATAAATTCATCGAATTGCAATATGAATGTCACCCTGCGTCAACTGCGCGCCTTCATCGCCGTCGCCGAGGCCCAGCACTTCACGCGTGCGGCAGAGCGGCTGGGCTTGTCACAGTCCACGGTCAGCACGCTGGTGCGCGAACTCGAGGACAACCTCGGCCTGCGCCTGTTCGACCGCCACACGCGCATGCTGCGCCTGACGCACGCCGGCGCCGAGATTCTTCCACTGGCGCGCAAGGCGATGGCCGACCTCGACAGCGTGATCGGCAGTTCGAGCGAACTCAGAACACTTGGCCGGGGCAGGGTGTCGATCGCCGCTTCGTCCTTGCAGGCAGCGCTGATGCTGCCGCGCATGATTCGCGTCTTCTGCGCGGAGAACCCCGGCGTCAAGGTCAACCTGTACGACGTTCCCGAGCAGGAGGTGCTGGAGAAGGTCCGCACCGGCGAGGTCGACTTCGGCCTCGGCTCGGAGATCGCATCGGTGCAGGACATCGTTCCACGCCTGCTGACGACCGATGTCTTCGTCGCTGTGATGCCGGGCGACCATCCTCTGGCGCGAAGGCGTGAGCTGACCTGGCGCGAACTCCAGGGCGTTGCGCTGATCGGTCCGCCGCCGGGCAATGCCGTGCGCGAGCAACTCGACTTCGCACTGGCGCGCGAAGGCATCGTGCTGACCCGTCAATACGAGGTCAGCCTGCCACTCACGATTCTCGGTATGGTCGAAGGCGGCCTTGGAATCGCCGTGATGACGGCAGCGATGTCGCGCCTCGCCCTCGCGCTGGGTCTGACGATCAAGAAGGTGAGCACACCCGTCATCAAGCGCGAGATTTCCTTGCTGTTCCACGCCGACCGGTCGCTGTCGCCGGCGGCGCAAAACTTCCGGGATCTGCTACTCAGTCGTCGGAAGGAATTCGATAGTTGACATAATATACATTGTGGCAAGTTAGATCTGCAGGACCTTCAGATGTCTTCGGCATCGGCTTGTGCATCGATGGCGCGGTCATACTCGTCCACATCGCTCGCCCTGCTTGCCAGCAAGGGCTTGTCCAGGGGCCGGCAGACGCGCCGCTGCAGGCGCGCCAGACGGTCGGAGCACTGCATGGCCCGAACGACACACTCGGGGTCCATCATCAACGCAAATGGATCGGCGATTGGCGATCGGGCATGCATGGCGGACTCCTTGGCTGTGAGCGACTGATAGCGTCAACTCTAGGCGGCCCGCAGCGAAACTGAAGTCAGCGCCGCCCCATGACTTGCGTCAGCTAAACGCTGACAACGCTGCTGTGGGATCTTCGCCGCGGCGCCATCGGTGCAAGGCTTGCTCTAGCTCCCCGGCTTGGACAGCAGCGCCGCCAGCCAGTCGCGCCCGGCACTGCGTGCGCAGTCGGCGGCCGTCATGTTGAGGTCGTTGGTCCGCTTAAGGTCGGCACCTTGCGCAACGAGCAGCTTCACGCTGTCCTCCTTGCCATAGCGGGCGGCCATCATCAGCGGCGTGTTCCGGTTCGGCGACTCGGCATCGACTTGCGCGCCGCGTTCGAGCAGGAGGCGGACGATCTTGGGCTCGGGGCCGGTCGCCGCGTAATGCAAGGGCGACCAGCTGGGCTGGTTCACCGCGGCACCGCGTTCCAGCAGGCGCAGGCTCAGGTCGTACTGGCCCTTGAGCGCGGCCATCATCAGCGCCGACTCGCCGACTGGGTTGACCAGGCCCACCTGCGTCTGCGGGCTTGCCATCAGCGCCTCGACGACCGCCGTGTTCTCGGCCTGAATAGCCAGAATCAGGGCAACCTGGCCCTTCGGATCACGTGTGTTGGGGTCGAACCCGCGCTCCAGGAGGGTGCTTAAGCCGCGTGCATCGTTGCGCTTGACGGCCACGAAAAAGTCCTCGTACGACCCGGCCATAGCAGAAGACATGTAATACACGACAATGAGATAGGCGCCATACTTAAACAACTTTATCATGTTAACTGGCTCCGGTTAGAGGCTCGTTGACGCGCCTGAAGAGGCGCTCGAAATTGATGGACGTGGCTTCGGCGACGGCCTGCACCGGGCATTGCTTGAGGTGTGCCAATTGCTCGGCGACGAGCGCGACATAGGAGGGGTTGTTGGTCCGGCCGCGGTGGGGCATCGGTGCCAGATACGGGCTGTCGGTCTCGATCAGGCAGCGGTCCAGCGGAACGAAACGGGCCACGTCGCGCAATTCGGCGGCATTGCGAAAGGTCAGGATTCCTGAGAACGAGATGTAAAAGCCCAGATCCAGCGCGGCGCGGGCCACATCCTCGGTCTCGGTGAAGCAGTGGAAGACGCCGCCCGCCCCCGCGGCGCCCTCGTCACGCAGGATCGACAGCGTGTCTTGCGAGGCACTTCGAGTGTGGACGACGAGTGGCAAGGCCGACGCCCGCGCCGCCCTGATGTGGACCCGAAAACGCTCGCGCTGCCAGACCATCTCGTCGACGCTGCGCCCGTTCAGCCGGTAGTAGTCGAGCCCGGTTTCCCCGATGGCGACGACGCGCGGCAACGCGGCCAGTGCGAACAGGTCGGCGACACTCGGTTCCCGCACACCCTCGCTATCGGGGTGCACGCCAGCGCTGGCCCAGAAGTTGTCATAGCGCGTCGCCAGCGCGTGCACAGCCGGGAACCCTTCCAGAGTTGTGCAGATGCACAGCGCGCGGCCGACGCGGGACTCAGCCATCGCAACGCGGATGTCGTCGATACGGGCCGCGAGCTCAGGAAAGCTCAAGTGGCAGTGGGAGTCGACGTACATGCAAGGTTGGCCGTTTTGCGCACACGGCCCGCAACGCGAGCGGCCGCGTCAGATAGTCTGAGTCGGTTTTGCCGACGAGACCGAGGTTCCCAGGAGTTCCTCGATCTTCTGCTTGAGTATGCGGGTTTTTTCGTCCGACGGAAAACGAACCCCGACGCCTTGCGTGCGACCGCCAGAGGCGTTGGCCGGAGTGATCCAGACCACCTTTCCCGCCACCGGGTAGCGCTGCGGATCGTGGGGAAGCGTCAGCAGCAGGTAGAGATCTTCGCCGAGCCGATATTCGCGCGTCGTCGGGACAAAGAGGCCGCCGTCGGTCAGCAAGGGCATGTAGGCCGCATAGAGCGCGCCCTTCTCGCGAAAGACCAGTTGAATGACGCTCGGACGCGATTGCTGAACCACCGCGGGAGTTGGGGCGGCAGGGCTTCGGTCGGCGGGCTCATTCATGCGCTGAAGTGTAGCGAATCGACTTGGGCGTCGCGCTCGCCGTCAGGAACTTGAGCCAGCGCTCGCTGCCCCTGCAGAACGAGGGACTCCACGACCAGCCCCGCGTTCCACGGGTGGTCGGCATGGCGGGCCAGGCTTCGCAGCGCGCGGCTCCAGTCGGTCAGGCGACGCATGTTCGCGGCGGACGGCAGCGTGCCGACCGGAAAGAAGCGCGGCGTGACGCCGCAGCCGACGAGCATGGCGTCGTGACAGACCTTCTGAAGCGACTCGACCACCAGCGCCACCGGCAATCCGGCCAGCGGCTGGGCATTGCCGGCCGCGACGAGGGCTGGCAGGCGCGACCAGAGCGCGCCGTCGAGCCCGAGTTCCCGGTACCGCAAGGCGGCCAGGGGCTGGCCTCCGCTGGCCGCCAGAAGCGTCGCCGCATCGGCCAGGCCAGCGTCGGCAAGCCAGCGCGCCGCCTGCTGAGCATCCGGTGCCGGCAGGCTCAGTGCCTGACAGCGGCTGCGCACTGTGGGCATCAGCGCTGAAGCGTCGCCGCAGGCCAGCACGAAGCGCTGCCCGCCCTGCGGCTCCTCCAGCAATTTGAGCAGCGCGCTCGCCGCCGCCTGCGGCATGCGCTCGGCCGGGTGGATGACGATCACTTTCAGCTTGCCGCGCCCCCGCGTCAGGGTCGAGAACTCGATCGCCACGCGCACCTGCTTGATCGAGATCCACTCGCTCGGCTTCTTCTTGCTGTCGGACGACTCGGCCTCATCGGTCTTTTGACGCCACCCGAGCTCGACGTGCAACGCCTCGGGCAGGAGCACGCATAGGTCGGGGTGGACCTGATCCGCGGTCGCGAGGTGGCAGCTTTCGCACCTGCCGCAGGCCAGGCCTCGAGGGCGATCGACGAGATCGGTCTCGCACAGCCAGGCGCGCGCCAAGGCGATTGCAAATTCGAACTGCCCTGCCCCTTGTGGTCCGTGCACGAGCAGCGCATGGCCGCGCTGCGCTCGCAAGGCTTCGACGAGCGAGGACTCCAGCCAGGGCAACGCGCCGGCCACGGGCGGGGCGTCACGATCGGTCCTGCTCACCAGCCGCGCCCTTCCAGCACTGCTGCGATCTGCGCGGCCACTTCGGCCGGCGCGCGCAAGGCGTCGATGCGCGCGAAACGCTCCGGGTCGGCCAACGCGCGTGCGCGATAGCCGTCACTGACGCGCTCGAAGAAGGCGGCGTCCTGGCGCTCGAACCGGTCGGGCGATCGCGCCGCAGCGCGGCGCTCGGCAGCAGTCCCGGCCGGCAGGTCGAACCACAGCGTGAGGTCGGGCTGCAGTCCCTGCTGCACCCACTGCTCGAGACTCGACAGCACAGCGAGGTCGAACCCGCGGCCACCGCCCTGGTAGGCAAAAGTCGCGTCGGTGAAGCGGTCGCACAGCACGCTCGCGCCTCGCGCCAGCGCAGGCAGGATCACTGTCGCGATGTGGTCGCGCCGCCCGGCGAAGACGATCAACGCCTCGGTCAGCGCGTCCATCGGCGAATGCAGCAGCAACTCGCGCAGCCTTTCGGCCAGCGCGGTGCCACCCGGCTCGCGCGTGCACACGACCTCGGCACCGCCGGCGCGCAGCCGCGCGGCGACCGACTCGATGTGTGTCGACTTGCCGGCGCCGTCGATGCCCTCGAAGGTGATGAAGCGGCCTTTGTTCACTTGCCGCGCTGGTATTGGTTCACCGCCCGATTATGCGCAGCCAGGTTGTCGCTGAATTCGCTGCTGCCGTCGCCGCGGGCGACGAAGTACAGCGCCTTCGTCGGCTCAGGACGCACGGCCGCCTCGAGCGAGGCCTTGCCCGGCATCGCGATCGGCGTCGGCGGCAGGCCGCTGCGCGAATAGGTGTTGTAGGGCGTGTCGGCAAGCAGGTCGCGCTTGCGCAGGTTGCCGTCAAAGCGCTCGCCCAGGCCGTAGATCACCGCCGGGTCGGTTTGCAGCGGCATGCCGATGCGCAGCCGGTTGACGAACACGCCCGCTACTTTGCCGCGGTCACCCGGCGAGCCGGTCTCCTTCTCGATGATCGAGGCCAGCGTCAGCGCTTCGTCGGCGTTATGCAGCGGTGTATCGGGCGAGCGCCGCGCCCAGGCGGCGTCGAGCCGCTGCTGCATCGCGCGGTAGGCTCGCCGCAGCACGGCGACGTCGCTGCTGCCCTTGCTATAGGTGTAGGTGTCGGGGTAGAAGCGCCCCTCGGGGGCGACGCCCGGCGCGCCGAGCGCGGCCATGACGGCGGCATCGGAAAGAACTGCCGTGCTCGGCTTCAGACCTTCGGAGCGCGCCAATTCCGCGCGAACCTGACGGAATGTCCAGCCGTCGATGAGGCGCGCCGCGGCCAGCGTCTCATCGCCCCGAACGAGCTTTTGCAGCAACTGGCGCGGCGAGACATTGCGGTCGATCTCGTAGCTGCCGGCGCGAATTCGCCGCGCTTGGCCGGACCAGCGAAACCACTCGTAGAGCAGCAGCGGCGAGGTCTGCACGCCGGCGTCGACCCAGGCCTGCGCGATGTCGCGCGGCGGTGTACCGGGCTCGATCGAGACCTCGACACTGTCAGCGGCCAATGGCAGCGGCGCTTGCAGCCACCACCAGGCGCTGCCGGCAAGCAGTATCAGCAGCAGAGCGAGGCCGAGGCCGGCGTTGCGCCAGCGCCGCGCGCCGGGCGAAGAAGGCTTCATGCGACGCCAGCCATCGATCGCGCACCACTCCCGCGACGCAATACGCAGCAGCGACGCAACCCAAGCCAAGCCATGAACATGGGCGATGATGATAATCGGCGCATGAACCCCACTCCCCTCTTCGACGGCGCCGCGAGACTGACCGACTGGGGCGTGATCCGCGCCCGCGGCGACGACGTGGCAAGCTTTCTCCACGGGCAGCTCAGCAGCGACGTCGCGCACCTAGACGCATCGCACGCTAGGCTCGCCGGATATTGCTCGGCCAAAGGGCGCATGCTGGCGAGCTTCATCGTCTGGCGTGCGAACGATGGCGACATCCTGCTCGCCTGCAGCGCCGATCTGCTCGAAGCGACGCTCAAGCGCCTGCGCATGTTCGTGCTGCGCGCCAAGTGCGTGCTGAGCGACGCCAGCGCCGAGGTGCCGCTCTATGGCCTGTGCGGACCGCTTGCAACGGCGTGGCTTGCCGACGCGGCGCCTGGCGAGGCATGGGAGAAGCGCGAGCGCGATGGTCTCGCCGCCATCCGCCTGCCCGACGCGATGGACCGTGCGCGCTACCTGTGCGCGGCAGCGACCGCGCCACCGCTGCCGCCATTGAATCAGGACGCATGGCGTTGGCTCGAAGTGAGAAGTGCCGTCGCACGGGTCGGGCGAGCCACCGCCGAGCAGTTCGTTCCGCAGATGCTGAATTTCGAGGTACTCGGCGGCGTCGACTTTCGCAAGGGCTGCTATCCGGGGCAGGAAGTCGTCGCGCGCAGCCAGTATCGCGGCAGCATCAAGCGGCGCAGCTTTCTCTTCGAGACCGACGGCGACGCACATGCTGGCGACGACGTGTTCCACTCGGACGACCCGGCGCAGCCCGCGGGCAAGGTGGCCAACGCGGCGCCACCACTGGACGGCCCCGGCTCAGGAAGCGTCGTGCTGGTCGAAGTCAAGCTTGCGGCGCTGGAAAGCGGCAGCCTGCACCTAGGCACGCCGAATGGGCCGCAGCTGCGGCGTGTTGCCCTGCCCTACGAACTGCCCGTCGAAGCGGAGTAAGAGGGCCTCGGCTTCACAACACGCGCGTCATCTCGATGTGCGCGATACCGGCCTCCTCGAACGGCGCGCCGCGCGACGTGAAGCCCGCACTGAGGTAGAAATCAGCGGCCGAGCTCTGCGCGTGAAGAACGACCTCGCGATAGCCGCGCTCCCGTGCTGCCCCCAGCAGAGCGTTCAGCAATGCACGGCCGATGCCGCTTCCGCGCAGGCCGCGCGTCACCGCCATGCGGCCGATTCGCGCCACGCCCGGCGCATGGTCGAGCAGGCGACCGGTCGCCAGTGCGAGCCCGAGACGATTGCGTGCCAGTGCGTGGACGCAGCCAGCGTCCGCAGCGTCCCATTCCATGTCCGCCGGGACGCGCTGTTCGTCGACGAACACGGCGCTTCGAATCACCTGTGCCTCTGAACCCAGTTCCTGCCATGTACCGATGCAGACTTCGAACATGCCCTCGCCAGCCTCGAAACCCTGCAGAACGGCGCGCAACGGCTGCGGCACCGGCAGTGAAGTCTGCGTCGCCGGATTGGCGAACACGTAGACCAGTTCACCGCTGACGAGCAACTCGTCCTGGCGAAACACCGCGGCCGAGAAGACGATCGAAGAATTGCCGATGCGACCGCAGCGGATGCCCACGTCGATCAAGTCGTCGTAGCGCGCCGAGCCGTGGTACAGGGCGGTTGCCTTGCGCACGTAAAGGTCGCCGTTCAGGCTCTCCATCGACTGCGCATAGGGCAATGCGAGCGCGCGCCAATAGCCGGCCACGGCGGTGTCGAAGTACATCAAGTAGTGGCCGTTGAAGACGATCTTCTGGGCGTCGATCTCGGCCCAGCGAACGCGCAGGCGGTCGAGGAAGCGAAACTCGTTGCGGGTCATGGCGCGATTTCCTGTCAGCGTCTGTCGAACATGGCGTGTGCGATCGTCCCCAGGTCGACGTACTCGAGTTCGCTGCCGATCGGCACCCCGCGCGCGAGGCGAGTCGCGCGAACGCCACGCGCCTTCAGGCTCTCCGCCAGCACGTGCGCCGTGGCTTCGCCTTCGGCGGTGAAGTTGGTGGCGATGATCACTTCTTCGACCACGCCGTCGCTTGCCCGCGCAAGCAACTGTGGCAGGCCGATGTCTTTGCCGCCGATGCCGTCGAGCGGGCTCAGCGGCCCCATCAGCACGAAGTACAGGCCGCGATAGCTGCCCGTGCGCTCAAGCGCCGCCTCGTCGGCCGGCGTCTCGACGACGCAGAGCTGGCGCGCGTCGCGCGAGACGTCGAGGCACGTCGCGCAGACCGCGGCCTCGGTGAAGCCGTGACAGCGTTCGCACTGGCGAACGTTGGCGGCGGCCGCCTGAAGTGCGGCGCCGATCTGATGCGCGCCAGCGCGGTCGTGCTGCAGCAGGTGATATGCCATGCGCTGCGCCGACTTGACGCCCACGCCGGGCAGGCGCCGCAGCGCGTCGATGAGCGCCTGGAGCGCGGGTTCGGTCACGCCGACGGGCCGCCCCGAGGCAGGACGCGCCCCCTTGGCGGGCAGCAAAGCAGCGCAGCCGCAAGCTTGGGGGTTGTCATCTCTAGAATGGAAGCTTCATCCCCGGCGGCAGCGGCATGCCCGCCGTCAGCTTTCCCATCTTCTCGGTCGAAACCGCCTCGGCTCGGCGCACGGCGTCGTTGAACGCGGCCGCGACCAGGTCTTCGAGCATGTCCTTGTCGTCGGCAAGCAGACTCGGGTCGATGCTGACCCGGCGCACGTCGTTCTTGCAGGTCATCGTGACCTTGACCAGCCCGGCGCCGGACTGGCCTTCGACCTCGATCGTCGCCAGTTCCTCCTGTGCGCGCTTCAAGTTGTCCTGCATGGCCTGGGCTTGCTTCATCAGCCCGGCAAGTTGACCCTTCATCATGTCGAATGCTCCTCGTTGTTCAATGCGGCTTGACCGAACCGGGCACGATGCGGGCCGTGCCGTACTGGCGCAGCAGTGCCTGCACCAGCGGGTCGTCTTGGATGACTTTCTGGGCTTCCTGCTGCCTGCCCTCGCGCTCGGCGGCTTCGCGACGCGCGGGCGTGTCGTTCGTCGCGCCGAGTTCAACCTGCAGCATGACCGGCTCGCCCAGCGCTTCGCGCAGCGCGGCCTGCAGACGATCGCGCTGAGCCGGCGCGCGCAGCGATTCGCGCTCGACGCGCAACTGCCAGCGCGTGCCGTCGATCGCGATGCACTCGGCCTGAAGCGCCAGCTCGCGCGCCATCGCGGTGATGCTGCCCTGCTCCAGCAGGGTGCGTACATGCAACTCCCAGCGGTCGCCGAGCGGCGTGCGCTGAAGGCCGGCGGACGCGGGCGCCGTTGACGCAGGCGGCACACTGATGCGTTCGCTCGCGATCAACGGCTCGGCATCGAACGGGCCTTGCGGCGGCAGGTCGAGCCAGGGCGGCGGCTCCGGCTGGGCAGCCACGACGCGAGCGGTCGCCGCACGCTCTGCGGCTTTCGGCGCTGCGCTACCGTCGCACTCGCCGCTCGCGGGCCGGGCTCCTGTCGCCGACGCCGGCGCAACGGTTGGCACGGCCTTCGGCCCAGCCGCGGGGGACACCCGGAGCTCAGCGCCGGACGCGGGTGCGAACGCAAGCATCCGCAGCAGCACCATCACCAGGCCGCTGTATTCGTCGGGCGCGAGGTCGATCTCCGCGCGACCGTGGAGCACGATGCCGTAGAGCAACTGCGTTTCGTCGGGTGCCATCAGCGCGCTCAGTCGAACGACATCCGGCGTTAGTGGGTCCTGGCTGTCGAGTGCGTGCGGCACGGCTTGCGCGAGCGCCATCTGTTGCGCTAGCGCGGCCAGTTCCTCGAGCGTGCCGCCCGCCGAGAGGCCGAGCGCTCGGAGCCCATCGACGACGGAAACCAGCGCCGCGCCGTCGCGCGCCGCCAGAGCTTCGACCAGGCGCAGCGCATGGCTGCGGTCGACGGCGCCGAGCATCTGGCGCACGCCAGCCTCCGTCAGAGTGCCGGCGCCGAAGGCGATGGCCTGGTCGGCGAGCGATAGCGCGTCGCGCATCGACCCGTGGGCCGCGCGGGCGATCAGACGCAGCGCGCCGGCCTCCGCGGCAATGCCCTCCTCGCCAAGCACGGTGACCAGGTGCGACTGAACCGTCTGCGGCGCCATCGGGCGCAAGTTGAACTGCAGGCAGCGCGAGAGCACTGTCGGCGGCACCTTCTGCGGGTCGGTCGTCGCGAGGACGAATTTCAGGTAGTCGGGCGGCTCCTCCAGCGTCTTGAGCATCGCGTTGAAGGCGTGATTGGAGAGCATGTGCACTTCGTCGATCATGTAGACCTTGAAGCGCCCCAGCACCGGTTTGTAGACTGCCTGGTCGAGCAATTGCGTGATCTCTTCGACGCCGCGGTTGGAGGCCGCGTCGAGCTCGACGTAGTCCACGAAGCGCCCGCTGTCGATGTCGGTGCAAGCCGCGCAGACGCCGCACGGCGTCGCGGTGATGCCGCCTTGCCCGTCGGCGCCGGTGCAGTTGAGCGACTTGGCGAGGATGCGCGAGACCGTCGTCTTGCCGACGCCGCGCGTGCCGGTGAAGAGGTAGGCATGGTGCAGGCGCTGCTGCGTCAGCGCATTCGCCAGCGCCTGCACGACGTGCTCCTGCCCGACCAGCGCCTCGAAGTTGCGAGGGCGGTACTTGCGGGCAAGCACGAGGTAGCTCATCCGCCGATTCTACGAGTGGCCTGCGCGCCGACGCGCCGAGGGCGTCCCCTACAATCCGCCTCGACGGGCCTCCCCGCATGGAAGCGCGGCCAACCGGGTCAGGTCGGGAACGAAGCAGCCCCAACCGTTGTGACCAGTGCCGGGGTCAGGCTCGTCACCCCACCACGATCAGGTAACGACAGTCGGTGCGCTGCGCCCGGTGTGTGCCTCGATCCGCGCGATGCGCTCGGCCAGCGCAATCAAAGGTGCGAGTGCCGTCTGTGTCGGGATGGCATGCCGCGCAACGTCGGGCTCGTAGCGTTCGAGATAGACGCGAAGCGTCGCCCCTTCGGTCCCGGTTCCCGACAGCCTGAACACGATCCGCGAGCCGTTCTCGAACACGATGCGCACGCCCTGCTGTGTGGCCACCGAGCCGTCCACCGGGTCGGTGTAGGCGAAGTCGTCGGCGAGCGCGACCCGCAGTCCGTCCAGCGTCTGCCCGGCGAGTCCGGGCAGCTGCGCGCGTAGCGCGCTCATCAATGCGTCGGCCGCGTTGCTCGCGACCGCTTCGTAGTCGTGGCGCGAGTAATAGTTGCGGCCGAAGCGTGCCCAGTGCGCACGCACCAGCGACTCGACCGACTGCCCGGTCGCCGCGAGAATGTTGAGCCAGAACAGCACGGCCCATATGCCGTCTTTCTCGCGCACGTGGTCGGAGCCGGTGCCGTAGCTCTCCTCGCCGCACAGCGTGACCTTGCCGGCGTCGAGAAGATTGCCGAAGAACTTCCAGCCGGTCGGGGTCTCGTAGCAGGCGATGCCCAGCGCCTGCGCGACGCGGTCGGCTGCGGCGGAAGTCGGCATTGAGCGTGCGATGCCCGCGAGGCCCTTGCGATAGCGCGGCGCCACGCCGGCATGCGCGGCGAGCAGGGCCAGGTTGTCCGAAGGTGCGACCGGGAAGTCACGCCCAACGATCATGTTGCGGTCGGCGTCGCCGTCCGATGCGGCTCCGAAATCGGGCCCGCCCTGCGCCGCCATGTGCTCGATCAGATCGTGCGCGTTGACGGGGTTCGGGTCCGGGTGGTGGCCTCCAAAGTCCTCCAGCGGCACCGCGTTGACGACGCTACCTGCCGGTGCGCCGAGCAGGCCTTCGAAGATCGCCTTCGCATACGGGCCGCCGACCGCGCTCATGGCGTCGAAGCGCATCCGAAAGCCGCTCGCGAACAGGCGCCGGATGGCGTCGAAGTCGAAGCACTCCTGCATCAGCGCGGCGTAGCCGGCGACCGGGTCGATCACCTCGACGGACATTTGCTCGAGCCGGTGCGTTCCCAGGCGATCGATGTCCACTGGCCCGCCATCGCTGATGCGATAGCGGCTCAGCGTCTGGCTGCGGGCGTAGATGCCCTCGGTGATCTTCTCAGGCGCCGGGCCGCCGTTGCCGACGTTGTACTTGATGCCGAAGTCGCCGTCCGGCCCGCCCGGGTTGTGGCTGGCCGAGAGCACGATGCCGCCGTAAGCGCCGTGCTTGCGCACGACGCCGCTCAGTGCCGGTGTCGACAGAATGCCGCCCTTCCCCACCAGTACGCGGCCGAAACCTTGCGCCGCGGCCATGCGCAGGATGACCTGCACTGCGCTGCGATTGTGAAAGCGGCCGTCGCCGCCGAGCACCAGGGTCTGCCCGGCGCTGCCTTCGAGACCGTCGAACAGCGCCTGCACGAAGTTCTCGAGGTAGTGCGCCTGCTGGAAGACGCCTACCTTCTTGCGCAGACCCGAGGTCCCCGGGCGCTGCCCGGCGAACGGGGTGGTCGCAACGGTGATGATGGCCAAGGGGGCTCCTCGCGCACTTGAAAGAGGGTTGCCGAACCGCCGGTGGCGGGCCCGCCTCGGGCTCGGGTGGTCAAGTGTGTCACACCGAGATTCGTGACCGAGATCCAGGACGCCAGGTGGCAGTCACCTGTGCGGCAAGGTCGCCGGCAGCGCATCCGCCACGAGGTCGGGCGTGGTTGCGGGGCTTACCGTAGCGGCTACACGTGCGTCGAGGAGACGGCGCCCGTTGGTACCTGCCGGGAAAGACAGGCCGATCGCATCGGCGATCTGGGCCAGGTGCTCGCTGGCCTCTTGCACGCGGGCGTGCATCTCGATCACGCCGACGCCGAGCACGCCGGAGAAGCGCTCGGCCAGCGCAACGACACCGCTCGCGGCCTGCGCGGGATCCGAGTGGATCAGCGTCGCCGCAACCTCGTTGGCGGCGAGCGCGGCCCAGCAAAGCCGATCTTCTGCATCTGCGGGTGGCGTGGCAGGCGGCTCGCCGCGCGGCTTTCGCATGTGCGACTGCAACGCCTGCGGCAGCCCCCACGACCGGGCGACGCCCAGGCCGAGATCCTCGTAGCTCATGCCCAGGGCCTGGATCGACGCTGCCTCTTCGCCGAGCGGGACAGCCCACCGCGTCATCGCCTGCTCGACCTGGTGCCCTTCCTCCGGAAAGTAGAACATGGTCAGCAGTCGGCCCAGGTTCATGAACAGGGCGCCGATGAACGCGTCCTCGCCCTCGAGGGCGTTCGCGCACA
>CAIKUF010000183.1 GCA_903830565.1 uncultured bacterium
CCGCGTCTCGTCCATGTCGATCACCATCCCTGTGATGATCAACTCGCCCCCCATTGGGCCTCACGCCGCCTCGCTCAGGCTCATTCCTCGTTGGAAACACGCCCCTCGTTCAGGCTCATACCACGTTGGACAAGGCTAAGCAGAGCGCAGAAACTGCGGCTGAGGTACAATACCGCCACAGAGTTGCGCAAGTCCCTCGTTCTTCGAGGTCTTCTTTTGGTTCCTGCCGCGGTTCTCGCGCCAGGCTCGTCGGAAATCCCCCCGGGTCCGTCTCTTGTGCGTCTTTGCATGTGCACGCATTCGCTGCGCATATTTATTGTTTTGATTGGAACGCTAGATGACTACCCAAACCGGCACCGTGAAGTGGTTCAACGAGAGCAAGGGCTACGGCTTCATTGCCCAGGATGCAGGCGGCGCCGACCTGTTCGCCCATTTCCGTGACATCGAAGGCAGCGGCTTCAAGACGCTGACCGAGAACCAGCGCGTTGAATTCGAAGTCAAGCAAGGCCAGAAGGGCCTGCAGGCTGCGAACATCAAGCCGCTCTGAAGCTCGCGCTTCGATGCTGAGAAAGCCGCGGCTTGCCGCGGCTTTTTTTGTGCCCTTCTCACGCGGACTCGGCCCGCCGTAAGATGCAGCCCCGCCTGCCAAGGATCCCCGATGCCGAACGCCTTGATCAACCACCAGGTTCGCCTGGCCGCGCGCCCGGTCGGCCTGCCGACCCGCGCCGACTGGAGCTTCACGAGCGAGGCCGTGCCCGAACTCGGCGACGGCGACGTGCTCGTGAAGACGCTGTACCTTTCGCTCGATCCCGCGATGCGCGGCTGGATGAACGAGGGCAAGAGCTACATCGCGCCGGTCGGCATCGGCGAGGTGATGCGCGCCGGCGGCGTGGGGCAGGTCGTCGCGTCGAAGAACGCGGCATTCGTCGTCGGCGACCATGTCAACGCCGGGCTCGGCGTGCAGGAGTACTGCCTGATCCCCGCGAAGGCGCTCAAGGGCAGCGGCATCTTCAAGATCGACCCTCGCTTGGGCACGCCGACGCAGTGGCTCAACGTGCTCGGCATGCCGGGAATGACGGCCTATTTCGGCCTGATGGATGTCGGGCAGCCCAAGGCCGGCGAGACGCTTGTCGTGTCGGGCGCCGCCGGCGCCGTCGGCCAGACCGTCGGGCAGGTCGCGAAGATCCTCGGTTGCCGCGTCGTCGGCATCGCCGGCGGAGCCTCCAAGTGCGACTGGGTGGTGCGCGAGCTGGGTTTCGATGCCTGCATCGACTACAAGGCCGGCGCGGTGCGCGAGGGCCTCAAGCAGCACTGCCCCGATGGCGTCGACATCTACTTCGACAACGTCGGCGGCGACATTCTGGACACCGTGCTGACGCGCATCAACCGCAAGGCCCGCATCATCATCTGCGGCGCCATCAGCCAGTACAACAACACGACGCCGGTCAAGGGCCCGGCCAATTACCTCTCGCTGCTCGTCAACCGGGCCCGCATGGAAGGCATCGTCGTGTTCGACTACGCCGACCGCTACCCGCAGGCCGTCGCCGAACTCGCGGGCTACCTGCGGTCCGGCAAGATGAAGAGCAAGGAAGACGTCGTCGTCGGCCTGTCCACCTTCCCCGAGGCGCTGCTCAAGCTCTTCAACGGCGAGAACTTCGGCAAGCTGGTGCTGCAGGTCGCGAGCTGAACGGCGGCACTCCCGAAGCGGGCCGGCGAGGCGCGGGTCAGCACTCGGCGACCCAAGTCCCGGCGGCCACTCGGCTCCTCTGAGCAAGCGTTCGCGCTGGCGTCGTCGCGCCGGGCGCGCCTACTTCCCGGCCTTGATCGCGTCGTAGTCGTCTTCGCGATAGCGGCGGTCGGCGCAGTCCTTGGCGAAGGCTTGCTTGGCGGCGTCGAGCTTGTCGAAGCGATCGTTGAAGGCGGGCGCCGCCACCTTGTAGGCTTCGACCTGCTTCTCGCGCGCCTGGATCTTGGCATTGAAGGCGTCGATCGCGGCCTGGCTCGTGCGGTCCAGGGTTTCCTTGTCGGCCTTGAGCTCGACGCCCGTGCGATCGATCTCGGCGCGGTCGATTTCAAGCGCCTTCTGGGTTTGCAGGATGTCGGCCGTCTCCTGTTTCAGTCGGTCCTGCTCGGTCATGCACTGTCGTAACTGATCGCGAGTCAACAAGGGGCCGTTGCTCTTGCCGAAACCACCTTCGCGTGGCTGGGCAGCGGCCTTGGTCGACGCCTTGGGCGTCGCCGCTTTGGTCGGCGCCGAGCTTGCGTCGGCGCCGATCGCGACCGGCGCCACCAGGGCGCAGCCCAGGCTCAAGGTCCATGTCAGGATGCGCTGGCGAGAAGCAAAGCAAGGTCTGTTCATGAAGCTGCTCCGTTTCGGGTTGCGGTCGCGCGAGGGGCTCATCGCGCGCGGAAGTTGATTGTCTACGAGCGGCCCAGGGCCTGGCTCAGCAACTGCGCCACCAGCACATTGATGCCGCCTTCCGTCCCGGCGGCGCGGTCGGCCAGTTGGGCGACCAGCGGCTGCGGCAACTTGCAGGCAAAGGGAACGAGGCCGGCCGCGGCGTCGCGGCGGCGCTGCTCGCGGCGATCGGGCACGCTCGCCGCGCCGCTGCCAAAGCGCGACGCGCCGCCAGCACCCGCCATGCGGCCGGTGATCTTCTTGGCCAAGGCTTTTTCGAGGTCGGTCTTCTTCATGCTCATGCTGGGCTGTCCGGTTGCGTACCAGCCTGCATTGTCGCCCCGCCGGCGCAGCCGCCGAACTGCGCTAACCTCGCCGGCTGGCGCCGCACCCGCGGCGCCGAACTGCGGAATCCCATGGCGCTCAAAGCGACGATCTACAAGGCCCAGATCCAACTCTCCGACATGGACCGCGGCGTCTACGGCGAACATCTATTGACCATCGCCCGCCACCCGTCCGAGACCGACGAGCGGATGATGATTCGCGTGCTCGCGTACGCGCTCAATGCGCCGGCCAGCAACGACCATGGCGCGCTCGAACTCGCCAAGAGCCTGTGGGACGTCGACGAGCCGGACCTCTGGCAGAAGGACCTCACGGGCCAGGTCATGCACTGGATCGACGTCGGCCAGCCCGACGAGCGGCGCATCCTGCGCGCGAGCCCGCGCGCCGAGCGCGTCACGGTGATCAGTTTCGCGAGCAGCACGCCGGTGTGGTGGAGCGCCGTCGCGAGCAAGATCACGCGCGCGCGCAACGTCGCCGTGTGGCAGATCGAAGCCGCGCAGAGCCAGGCCCTGGCCGCGCTCGCTCAGCGCTCGATGCAGTTGCAGGTCTCGGTGCAGGACGGCACCGCGTACGTGAGCGAGGGCACGCGCACGGTCGAGATCACGCCGCTCCGCTTGAACCCCGTGTGAGCGCGATGGTCGTGAAAGTCGAACACCTGCCCGAGTTCGGCCGCTTCCAGGCTGTCGTCGACGGCCACCGGTGCGTGGCCGCGTACCGGCTTGCCGGCAACGTCATGCAGATGACGCACACCGAGGTCCACCCTGCCCTGCAAGGCCGCGGTATCGCCGCCGAGCTGGTCGCGGCGGCACTCGCGCATGCACGGGCGAACGGGCTCAAGGTCGTCCCGCTGTGCAGCTATGTGCAGACCTATCTGCGGCGCCACCCTCAGGAACGCGATCTGCTGACCTGAACGCGCGCCCCATCGAACGAGGCTCTAACGATGAAACTGATGATCACCGGCGGCGCGGGCTTCCTCGGCAGCCGCCTTGCACGCGCGCTGCTCGCGCGCGGCAGCTTGGCCGGCGCACGCATCGAGCACCTGGTGCTCGCCGACCAGGTTCCGCCGTCGGCCGCCCTAACCGCTGACGCGCGTGTCGAAGCCCGCGTCGGGCCGCTGCTGGCGCAATGCGCTGCGCTCGCCGGCGAGCACTTCGACGGCGTGTTCCATCTCGCCTCGGCCGTGTCGGGCGAGTGCGAAGCCGACTTTGAACTCGGGCTGCGCTCCAACCTCGATACGACGCGCGCGCTGCTCGATGCGTTGCGCGCCTCGGTGCTCGCCGGCGCACCGCCGACCCGGCTGGTGTTCTCGAGCTCGATCGCGGTCTTCGGGCCGGACGCATCGGCGCTGCTGCCGGCGCAGGTCGGCGACACCACCTTGCCGGCGCCGCAGACCTCGTACGGAACGCAAAAGCTGATGTGCGAATACATGATCGCCGACTACACGCGCAAGGGCTATGTCGATGGCCGCTCGGCGCGGCTGATGACGGTCGCCGTGCGCCCGGGGCGGCCGAACGGCGCCGCTTCGTCGTTCTTCTCCGGAATCATCCGCGAGCCGCTGGCCGGCCAGGAGGCCATTCTTCCGGTGAGCCCGCAGACGGCGCACCCGATTTCGTCGCCGGCACGCACGATCGAGGGCCTGATCGCCGTCTACGAAGCGAGCCGCGAGGCGCTCGGCGGTCGGCTGGCACTGAACCTGCCGGCCGTCAACGTGCGCGTCTCGGAGATGCTCGATGCCCTCGAAGCCGTAGCCGGTCGCACGGTGCGCGAACGTGTGCGCTTCGTTGCCGACCCGATCATCGCCAGCATCGTCGCCAACTGGCCGTCGGCGGCCACCGCCGAGCGCGCGGCGCGCCTGGGCTTGCGGCCCGACGCCGACTTTGCCGACATCATCCGCCAGTACATCGCCGATTGCGCTCTTGCACCGGGCGGTGCTGAAGCGCTCAAGGGCATGCGCGACTGAAGGCGCGGCGATCAACCCGCAGGCGCGGCAGCGTCCTGGTCCTGCAGAAAACGCCACATGACCTTGCCCGCGCCGGACTTGGGCAGTGCGTCGACGAACTGCACGACGCGCGGCACCTTGTAGGCCGCCATGTGCTCGCGCGACCAGTCGATGATGTCCTGCGAAGTCGCACGGCCCCTGGCCTCCTCGCGAAGCACGATCACCGCCTTCACCGTCTCGCCGCGGTAGGCGTCCTTGACGCCGATGATGCAGGCCTCCTGCACCAGCGGGCACTTGAAGAGCAGCAGTTCGACCTCGCTCGGCCAGACCTTGTAGCCGCTCGCGTTGATCATGCGCTTGAGGCGGTCAGTGATGAAGAAGTAGCCCTCATCGTCCATGCGCCCGAGGTCGCCGGTGCGAAAGAACGGCTTGCCGTCGATTTGAATGAACGCCGCCGCGGTCGCCTTCGGGTGCTTCCAATAGCCCTTGAAGACCATCGGCCCGTGGGTCACGATCTCGCCGACTTCGCCCGCCGGCAGTTCGTCCAGCGTGACCGGGTCGACGACGCGCGAGTCGACGCCGAAGATCGGCATGCCCAGGCATTGAAGCTTGGCGCGCTCCGGCGGATTGGCGTGGCTCGGTGCGGCGGTTTCGGTCAGGCCGTAGCCCTCGGCAAACGTGAGGCCGAATTCGCTTTGCAAGCGCTCCGCCACTGCGTGCGGCATCGCCGCACCGCCGCCGCTCAGATAGACGAGGCTCGAAAGGTCGAAGCTCTTGTAGTTCGGGCTGCCGAAGAGGTCGATGATCATCGTCGGGATGCACGTCCAGTGCGTCACCCGGTAATGCGAGATCAGGCGCCCAGCGAGATCGCGCTCCCAGCGCGGCATCAGCACCAAGGTCGCGCCGGCATACACCGAACCGAGCACGCCGTAGAGCATGCCCGTGATGTGGAACATCGGCACCACCGCCAGGCTCACGCTCTCGGGGCCGGCCCAGCCCCATTGGCCGCCGACCGTGTTGGCCATCAACGTGCGGTGCGTGTGCATGCAGCCCTTGGGCAGCGCCGTCGTTCCCGACGTATAGGGCAGCAGCGCGAGATCGTCGGGCTGGGCCACGTGCGGCCCGGGCGTGTGGCCAGCAGCGAGCGCGTCGTGCCAGCGCGTGAAGTCTTCGGGTAACTCGGGCTCGGCGCGCAGCCACTGCTCGATCGCTGGTGGCAGCGCGACTTCGTCGGTGATGACACCGGGCAGCGCATCAGCATAACGCACGACCAGCGCACGCGCGAGGCGCCGCTCGGCAGGCACCGCAGCATTGGCAGTGGCGACGAATCCAGCGAGGTCGGCGGCGCAGATCGCGACCTTGGTGTCGGGGTCGACGATGTAGTGCTCGAACTCGTCGGCGCGGTTCATCGGGTTGACCGGCACCACGACCGCATTGGCGCGCATCACGGCATAGAAGGCGACAACGAACTGGGGACAGTTCTGCATGAACAGCGCGACCCGGTCGCCGCGCTCGACGCCTGCGCCTTGCAGCCATCCCGCGAGGGCTTCGGCCTGGCGTTTCAATTCGCCGAAGGTCAGCGCCCGGCCGCCGTAGATGTAGGCCGCCTTGTCAGGGAACCGCGTCGCCGAGACCTCGAGGTTGAACCACAGTGTCGTCGCAGGTATCGCCAGCTCGCGCGGCAGGCGGCGCGGCCAGTGTGCATGGTGGGGGCGAAGGCCGTCTTGGGTCATCGTGCTGCGGCGCGGATGCGAAGGTTTGAAACTTAGCCCAGCACCGCACGCTGCACCATGATCGACAACCCTGTGGCGGCGCACGCCATACTTGGGCCTGCCGTACCACCCGCAGGCCGCCTCATGAGATTCCCGCACCGCTCGCCGCATGTTCTGCGACTGGCATTGTTGGTCCTCGCGATGCCGGTCGCGAGTGCCTGGGCGTTCGATCTGCAAGGCCACCGCGGCGCGCGTGGTCTCGCGCCGGAGAACACGCTGGCCGCGTTCTCGACCGCTCTCACCGTCGGTGTGGATACGCTGGAGCTCGACACCGTGCTGACGAAGGACGGTGTGGTCGTGATCTCGCACGAGCCGCGCCTGAACCCCGACCTTGCGCGCGATGCGAGCGGGCAATGGATCGCCCCGCCGGGCCCGGCCATCCGCAGCCTGACGCTGGCCGAAGTGCAGGCCTACGATGTCGGCCGCGTGCGTCCGGACAGCCGCTACGCGAAGGGCCTGCCACAGCAGCAGCCCGCCGACGGCGAGCGCATCCCGACGCTGGCTGCCCTGTTCGAGAGGGTGCGCCGCAGCAGCAACGACGCCGTGCGCTTTAACGTCGAAACCAAGTTGATGCCGATCGATCCCGATCTCGCGCCCGCGCCGGAAGACTTCGTGCGCAGCGTGCTCGCAGTCGTCGACGCCCACGACCTGCGCGGCCGGGTGACGCTGCAGAGCTTCGACTGGCGCACGCTGAAGATCGCGCAGCGCCTTGCGCCCGAGATACCGACGGTGTGCCTCACCTCGCAGCAGCCCTGGGGCAACAATGTCGCCGACGCACGCTGGACGGCGGGCCTCTCGCTGGCCGAGCAGGGCTCGGTGCCCAGGCTCGTCAAGGCCGCCGGCTGCGCGGTCTGGTCGCCCTACTACGGCGACGTGAGCGCGGCCTTGGTGGACGAGGCCCATCGCCTCAGGCTGCCGGTCATCGTCTGGACCGTCAACGACCCGGCGCAGATCGAGCTGATGCTGGGGCTGGGCGTGGACGGCATCATCAGCGACCGCCCGGATCGCGTCCGTGAGGCGATGGCCGCGCGCGGCATGGCGCTGCCGCCGAAGCTGCCCTCGCGCTAACGGCGTCAGGGCGAGTCGCCCTCCCAGGCGAGGTCGCCGCAGATCACGCGCAGACCTTCCGCGCAGCGAAACGCGACCGAGACGGTGACGCACAGGTGCGCGCCGTGCAGCGTTCGGTAGGGCCGCGTGACCTGTACCTCGCCGACGCTGGCCATCGCCCGCCGGTAGTAGGGGCGGCGCGCCCATTGCGCGCCTTCGGCGTCGCGCAGCGGCGCAAACGCGGGCGGTTCGGCGCGGGCGGGCCGCGGCGCCCACACGTTCTCGCCGACCTGGCGCGCGTCGCCATCGAGCAGATAGCACAGCTGGGCGCGCGGCAGTTGCAGGAAGGTGCGCGTCGCCTCGGTGAGCGCTCGCCCCTTGGCAAGCAACACCGAGCCCGCTCCGATGGCGGCGATGTAGGGCTTGAGACGTTCGTCGTAGCTGCGCTGCGCTGCGGCGCGGCGCCGTTCGTAGTCGCCCCACAGCGTGCTCAACGCGAGCGGCGCGTCACCCGCCGCGACGAGATCGGGCGCCGGTCTGGCGAAGAGGTCGCCCTGCACCAGGTCGGCATCGGCCTCCAGCGCGACGAAGGCCTCTTCCTGCGTCTCGATGCCTTCCATCAGCACGAGCGCTCCGCATTGATGCAGCAGCGACACCATGTGCGTCACCACGCTCAGCGACTGCGCGTGCAACGCCGCGCGACGTACGAGGCTGAGGTCGAGCTTGACGATCTCGGGCTGCAGCCGCCACACGCGGTCGAAGTTCGAGTGGCCGGCGCCGAAGTCGTCGAGCGCGATCAGGCAGCCGCTGGCGCGCGCCAAGCGAACCGCGCCTTCGAAGTCGGCGCTGTCGGGAACCGCTTCTTCCAGCACCTCGAGCACGAGCTGATGGCCGTGCAGGCCGCTGCGCTGCAACAGCTTGTGTTGGAAGCCGTCCTGCGCCACCTGCGCCAGCATGACGAAGACCTGCGGCTGCATGTTGAAGAACAGCCAGTGGCTCGGCGGCGCCATCTCGGCGAAGTTCAGCGAATGGACCAGGCGCGCGGAGCGATCGGCGCGCAGCAGGTCGGTAAAGGTGCCTTCGCCGTGCAGCGCCAGCGACGGCTGCACGGCGCGGCCGGCCACGTCCTCGGCGCGCAGCAAGGCCTCGTGGCCGACGACCCGGCGATGCGGCAGGCTGTAGATCGGCTGGAACGAGCTGCGCATCAGCAGCTCGCCAGCCTTCACCGTCCAGTGGCCGGCGTCGCGCGCGAGCCCGACGCAGATCTGCTCGAAGCTGGCCGACGCGTCGATGAACGAGGGCTTCATCACAACACCACGGGTTCCGGCTCGAGCCGGATGCCGAAACGCCCGTAGACGCTTTCCTGGATCGCGCGGGCCAGCGTGACCACTTCGGCGCCGATCGCGCCGCCGCGGTTGACGAGCACCAGCGCCTGCTTGTCATAGACGCCCGCACGGCCGACGCTCTTGCCCTTCCAGCCGCAGGCGTCGATCATCCAGCCAGCCGCGAGCTTGATGCTGCCGTCGGGCAACAGGTAGTGCACGATCTCGGGGTCGCGGCCGATGATGTCGCGGCACTCCTCGTCGCTGACGACCGGGTTCTTGAAGAAGCTGCCCGCGTTGCCGACCTGCGCCGGGTCGGGCAGCTTGGCCTGGCGGATCGCGCACACCCAGTCAAACATCTGCCGCGGGCCGGGATCGGCGATGCCGGATTCGGCGCGGCGCCGCTCCAGGTCCAGGTAACCGATCACCGGCCGCCATGGCCGGGGCAGGCGCAGGCGCACGCGCGTGATCACGCTCTTGCCGGCGAGCTCGTGCTTGAACACGCTGTCGCGGTAGCCGAAGCGGCACATCTCGCGCGTCAGCGTGACGGTGCGGCCGGTCATCAGGTCGACCGCGGTCAGTGACTCGAATCGCTCCTGCAGTTCGACGCCGTAAGCACCGATGTTCTGCACCGGCGCGGCGCCCACCGTGCCCGGTATCAGGGCCAGGTTCTCCAGGCCCGGCCAGCCCTGCTCCAGCGTCCAGGCGACGATATCGTGCCAGCGCTCGCCCGCACCGACCTCGACGAGGAAGGCGTCGCTGCGCTCCTCGACGAGGCGCCGGCCCGCGATCTCGACCTTGAGCACCAGCGCCTGAACGTCCCGGGTGAGCACGATGTTGCTGCCGCCGCCGAGGATGAACTTCGGCGCACGGCCGAGCTGCGGGTGGTCGACGACTGCGCGCACGTCGGCCTCGCTGCCCACGCGCACGAGGGTGTGCGCGAGCGCCGGGAGGCCGAAAGTGTTGTAGGGTCGCAGGCTGACGCCCGTCTCGATCTGCATGGCAGAATTTTCGCCCATCCTGACTCGGTCGCGGTGCACACTCGCGATTCATCTTGAAATCAGGATCCGCCATGCCCAGCTTCGACGCCGTCATCGACCCCAACCTCGTGGAGCTTCGCAACGCCGTCGAGCAGAGCAGCCGCGAGATCGGCACCCGCTTCGACTTCAAGGGATCTTCGGCGCGCATCGAGCTCGCCGAGAAGGCCAAGGAGATCACGCTCTTTGCCGACAGCGATTTCCAGGTCGCGCAGGTGAGCGAGATTCTGCTCGCCAAACTGGCCAAGCGCGGCGTCGATCTGCGCTATCTCGACATGACGGCCAAGATCGAGAAGATCGGCGGCGACAAGGTCAAAAAGCTGCTCACCGTGCGCAGCGGCATCGAGAGCGACGTGGCGAAGAAGATGCAGACGCTCGTCAAGCAGAGCAAGCTCAAGGTGCAGGCCGCCATTCAGGGCGACAGCGTGCGCGTCAGCGGCGCCAAGCGCGACGATCTGCAGGCGGCGATTGCGTTGCTGCGCAAGGAACTGCCCGACGTGCCGCTGAGCTTCGACAACTTCCGCGAATGAAGGCTGCTCTCTTCGCGCTGATGTGCGCCGCGCTGTCCATGGGCGCGCTGGCGCAGCCCGGGCCTACTGCGTCGAGTGCCGCGAGTTCGGCGAAGGTTGCGACGGCCAGCGCAACCGGCACCGCCAAGGGCGTCCAGTTCGCCGGCAGCATGGGCAACAAGGCCTTGCTCGTGATCGACGGCCAGCCGCGCGCGCTGGCCGTCGGTGAGAGCCACGCCGGCGTGAAGCTGGTTTCGCTCAGCGATGGCGTGGCGCAGGTCGAGCGCGGCGGCGTCGTCAGCACGGTGCGGCTGGGAGCCGCGCCGGTGGCGGTGGGCGGAACGCCCCGGCAAGGCGGCGCGCGCGAGATCACGATCACCGCGGGCCCCGGCGGGCACTTCGTCACCGCCGGCACGATCAACGGCCGCTCGGTGCAGTTCATGGTCGACACCGGCGCGACCTCGATCGCGATGAGCGCGAGCGAGGCGCAGCGCATCGGGCTCGATCTGACGAACGCCAAGCGCGGGATGTCCTCGACCGCGAATGGAACCACCGAGGTCCTCGTGCTGGTGCTGGGCACCGTGCGCGTGGGCGACATTGACGTCTACAACGTGCCGGCCATCGTGATGCCGGTGGCCATGCCCTACGTTCTGCTCGGCAACACCTTCCTGACGCGCTTTCAGATGCGGCGTGACAACGACGTGATGCGGCTCGAGATCAAGCCCTGATCGCAGGGCGGCGCGCAAACGCGAACGCGAGCAGCGCAAGGCCACTCAGCAGCGCGAGAGCAAGCAGCAGCGCCGGGTAGCCGCTCAGCCACAGCAGCGCCCAGGCAGTGAGCAGCGGCGCCGCGGCGCGCGATATCAGCGCGATGCCCGACATCGCGCCACCGATGCGGCCCACGTGCGCACGGCCGAAGAACTCGGGCACGAGTACGCCGCGAACGATCGTGATGAGGCCGTTGGAGATGCCGAACAGCAGCGCGAACAGCAGCAGCCCGAGGGTGTCGTCGACGAGCGCGAACAGCGCCAATGCCGCCGGCATCATCGCCAGCACGGCGACGCCGACGGCGCGCATGCCGATCCGGCGCGAAGTGCGTTGCGCGATCAGGTAGGCGAAGCGCCCCGCCACCTGCGCCGGGCCGAACCAGACGACGACGGCGAGCGACTGCGCTTCGCTGAGCCCCTTGGCCGTGAGCGCCGGCATGATGTGCGCCCACAGCGCGGCGGCGACGAAGGCATGCAGCGTGAAGCACAGCGTGAGCATCCAGAACGCCCGCTCGCGCAGCGCCTGGCGCAGGCTGGCATCGGCACCGGCCATTGACGAGGCACTGCGCCGCGCAGGTGCCGATGGCGCCGGGCCGCGCAGGGCCCAGGCGTGCAACGGCGCGACGAGCAGCAGCAGCACGCACCCGATGGCCGCCAGCGCGCCGCGCCAGCCGAGCACCGACTGCAACAGCGCGACGGCCGGGAACGACAAGGTGCTCGCGAAGCCGCCGACGAGCGTGAGCGCGGTGATGCCGTCGCCGTAGCGCTCGGGGAAGCGCTTGATGAGCACGCTGAAGGCCGGCTCGTAGAGCGTCATCGCCATCGCGCAGCCGAGCAGCGCCCAGGCGACGTAAAGCCAACCGATCGCGCCCGCCTGCGACCAGACGAGAAAGCCAATGCCGCCCAGCGCCGCGCCCAGGGTCAGCACCGCCCGCCCGTGCCCGCGATCGATGGCGGCGCCGGTGGCGTAGCTCGCGCCGCCCCAGACCGCGAGGCCAAGCGTGAAGGCGCCCATCAGCGTCGGCTTGCCCCAGCCGAGGCTCGCCTGCATCGGCAGCACCATCGACGAGAAGGTGTAGTACAGCGCTGCCCAGCACACCAGTTGCCCGGCCGCGAGCGCGCCGACGGTGGCCCCATAGCTGCGGGTGGGCGGTGCTTCGTTCGCTGGCATCCGGCGACATTATCCGCAGCGGCCCTGCCCTGCGGCGTCTTGTCGCGAGCGGGACATGAGAAAATGGAACGGTCGTGCTAAAAGCCGCGCTGGATCCGACGTCCGTGCCGGCAGATGCCAGCACGCACCGGGAAGCAAGCCAAGGGGAATGCCGATGGACCTGAATTTCACCGCCGACGAACTCGCGTTTCGCAGCGAGATCCGCGCCTGGGTGGCCGCAAACCTGCCCAAGGAGATCAGCCACAAGGTGCACAACGCGCTGCGGCTGACCAAGAGCGACATGCAGGCCTGGGCCCGCATCCTCGGCAAGAAGGGCTGGCACGGTTATGCCTGGCCCAAGCCATTCGGCGGCCCGGGCTGGAACTCTACCCAGCGCCACCTGTTCGAGGAGGAATGCGCCCTCGCTGGCGCGCCGCGCATCGTGCCCTTCGGCCCGGTGATGGTGGCCCCGGTGATCATGGCCTTCGGCACGCCCGAGCAGCAGCAGCGCTTCCTGCCCGGCATCATGAGCGGCGAGGTCTGGTGGAGCCAGGGTTACAGCGAGCCCGGCGCGGGCTCGGACCTGGCTTCGGTAAAGACGCGCGCCGTCCGCGAGGGCGACAAGTACATCGTCAACGGCCAAAAGGCGTGGACGACGCTCGGCCAGCACGGCGACTGGATCTTCTGCCTCGTCCGCACGAGTACCGAAGGCAAGCCGCAGACCGGCATCAGCTTCCTGCTCATCGACATGAAGAGCCCGGGCGTGACCGTGCGGCCGGTGCGCCTGCTCGACGGCGAGCCCGAAGTCAACGAGGTCTTCTTCGACGACGTGCAGGTGCCGGCCGAGAACCTGGTCGGCGAAGAGAACAAGGGCTGGACTTACGCCAAGTTCCTGCTCGCGCACGAGCGCACCGGCATCGCCGACGTGAACCGCTCCAAGCGCGAGCTCGAGCGCTTGAAGCGCATCGCCAAGGCCGAAGGCGTGTACGAGGACGCGCGCTTTCGCGACGAGATCGCGACGCTCGAGGTCGACGTGGTCGCGCTCGAGATGATGGTGCTGCGCGTGCTCGCCGCCGAGAAGAGCGGCAAGCAGCCGCTGGACATCGCCGGCCTGCTCAAGATCCGCGGCAGCGAGATCCAGCAGCGCTACACCGAGCTGATGATGCTTGCCGCAGGCCCCTACAGCGTGCCCTTCGTCTACGAGGCGATGGAGGCCGGCTGGCAGGGCGACTTCGTCGGCGCGGCGCATTGCGCGCCGCTCGCAGGCCAGTACTTCAACACGCGCAAAACGACCATCTACGGCGGCAGCAACGAAGTGCAGCGCGGCATCATCGCCCAGTCGCTGCTCGGCGTCTAAAGGGAGTCAGAACATGGATTTCGATTTCACCGAAGACCAGGAATCGCTGCGCGACGCGGTGCGCCGCTGGGTCGACAAGGGCTACGACTTCGAGCGCCGCCGCGGCATCGTCCGTGCCGGCGGCTTCTCGCCCGAGGCGTACGGCGAACTGGCCGATCTGGGCCTGCTCGGCCTGGCCATCCCCGAGGCGCAGGGCGGCATGGGCTTCGGCGCCGTCGAGGCGATGGTGGTGATGGAAGAGCTCGGGCGCGGCATCGTGCTCGAGCCCTATGCATCGGTGGCGCTGGTCGCCGCGCCGCTGCTCGCCGCCAGTGCGGGGGGCGCGAAGTGGCTGCCCGGCATTGCCGACGGCAGCGCGATCGTCGTCCTCGCGCAGCAAGAGCGCGCCGCGCGCTATCGCCTCGCGCACGTGGAGACGAAAGCGACCCGGGACAGCGCCGGCCAATGGCTCCTCAGCGGCGCCAAGAGCATCGTGCCCGCCGGCGCGCACGCCACCGCCTTCATCGTTCCGGCGCGCGTTGCCGGCGCGGTGGACGACGCGTCAGGCATCGCGCTCTTCATCGTCGAGAAGGGCAACGGCGTCAGCGTGCGCGGCTACCCGACGCAGGACGGCGCCTGCGCGGCCGAAGTGACCTTCGAGCGCGCCAGCGCGGCCCTGCTCTTTCCCGCAGGCGAGGCCTATGCCGCGCTCGAAGCGGCGGTCGACCGCGGCATCGCCGCCGTGGCCGCCGAATCGGTCGGCGTGATGGACAAGCTCGTCGACCTGACCGTCGACTACCTGAACACACGCAAGCAGTTCGGCGTCGCCATCGGCACCTTCCAGGCCCTGCGGCATCGCCTTGCCGACGTGAAGATGCAGCTCGAACTGGCGCGCTCGATGAGCTACTACGCCAGCCTCAAGCTCGGCGAGCCGCCGGCCCAGCGCCGGCGCGCGCTGGCGCAGGCCAAGGTGCAAATCGGGCAGTCGCTGCGCTTCGTCGGCCAGCAGTGCACGCAGATGCACGGCGGCATCGGCGTCACCGACGAATACATCGGCGGCCACTACTTCAAACGCCTGACAGTGATCGACCTCAGCTACGGCGACACGCTGCACCATCTGGGCGAGGTCAGCGAGCGGATGCAGGACACCGCGGGCGTGTTTGCCTAGAGGAAGCGACAGCCGCCTGGGTCATATGCCGCCTCGCTCGGCTGGGCTGGTTGTCTGCTTGCGGCCCGTTGCGGTCGTTCGCGCGCGCCGGCTCTGCCGCACGCGAATGTCGGTGCGCGATCAGGACGACGGGGCGCTCTGCTGCGCTCGTGTCCCCCGGCCCGGTCTCTGACCGGGCCTCCTCCTTTACCTCGCTGCGCAGAACGCCCC
>CAIKUF010000184.1 GCA_903830565.1 uncultured bacterium
TTCATCGCCATTGCCTATCTGCGACTGGGCAAGCTTACACACTTGCCGGCCTCGCCGTTCGTGCCTGCCGTGGCGCTGTCAGCCGGCATCACGACGCACCGGGTGTGAAGTCAAGTTCCACACCGAACGGCATAGAGCCCTACTGCAGCTCAATGACCGCTCCACTTTCTTTAATGGCCTGAAAGACCTCGCTCTGGATGAAACGATTGCGGGCTATCTCGACCGTTACGCCGACTTCGATTTCGACATTGACTACACCAACTGGAAGATCAGTTTTTCGAAAGAGGTTCTGCGGCAAATACCGGGAGCGGAGCCTGAGCGAATCATCGAGACGAACATCAAGATCTCGCGTGGCGAGCAGAACATCATCATCTGGTGCCTTTTCATGGCCATCTGCGAGCGGATGCTCGATGGACACATCTCCTATCAGTCGAAGAAGTACCTCTACATTGACGATCCCATCTCATCACTGGACGACAACAACGCCATCGCTGTGGCCTGCGATCTAGCGCAACTCCTGCGGCGGGCTGCGAGCCGCAAAGATCAGAACGGCGCTCCCGCGCCCATCAAGGTGGTTTTCTCATCTCATCACGCCCTTTTCTTCAATGTGATGTGTAACGAAATCGGCAGGGCGAAAGAAGGAGAGCCGAAGGTGACCCACAAGCGCTACTTCCTGCACCGCCCGGATGGAGATGGCGCCTACACCCTGCGCGCCACCGAGGACACGCCCTTCTTCCATCACATCGCGTCACTCGCCGAACTGCAGCTGGCAGCGGAGCCCAGGAACGGCAAGCTCTATACCTTCCACTTCAATGCCCTGCGCAGCATCATGGAAAGAACTGCATCATTCTTTGGGCACGCGGACATTTCCTTTTGTCTCAAGGCGCTGAACACCGAGGATTTGGCGCTCTACAACCGCGCGCTGAACCTCCTCAGTCACGGCAAATACGCTATCCACGAACCGACCGAAATGGGCGAGGACAACAAGGAGTTGTTCCGACGCATTTTGGGCGACTTCACTACCAAGTTTCAATTTGATCTGCCAGATATTTTGGCGGCTGCGCCTGTTGTGGCGGCCCCCATTCCTGCGCCCACCCCATGAACGACCTGATTCTCTACACCACCGAAGACGGCCGCAGCCAGATCAAGCTGCGGGCGCAGGAGCGGACCGTCTGGCTGACACAGTTGGAGATGGCGGAACTCTTCGATGCCACGAAGCAGAACATCTCCCTGCACCTGAAGAACGTCTTGGAGGACGGCGAACTGGACGCGGATTCAGTTGTCAAGGAATCCTTGACAACTGCCGCCGACGGCAAGCGCTACCAGACACTGCTCTACAACCTCGACGCCATTCTGGCCGTGGGCTACCGCGTGCGCTCACCGCGCGGGGTGCAGTTCCGTCGTTGGGCCTCCACCGTCCTGAAAGAGTACCTGGTCAAGGGCTTCGTGATGGACGACGAGCGGCTGAAGAACCCGGACGGCCGCCCGGATTACTTCGACGAGATGCTGGCGCGCATTCGGGACATCCGGGCCTCGGAGAAGCGCTTCTACCAAAAGGTGCGCGACCTTTTTGCGCTGTCCAGCGACTACGACAAGACCGACCAAGCCACGCAGGTCTTCTTCGCCACCGTGCAGAACCTGCTGATCTTTGCCGTGACGCAAAAGACCGCCGCCGAACTCATCACCGCCCGGGCCAACCCGGCCGATCCGCATTTCGGGCTGCTCGCATGGAAGGGCGACAAGGTGCGCAAGACGGACATTGTGGTGGCCAAGAACTACCTGACCGAGGACGAGATCGACACCTTGAACCGTCTGGTGGTCATCTTCCTGGAAACCGCCGAACTGCGGGCCAAGGGCAAGCAGGAGACGCGCATGGCCTTCTGGAAGCAGAACGTGGATCAGATCATCACGTCCAACGGCTTCGCGCTGCTCACCCACCCTGGCACTATCAGTCATGCGCAGATGGAAGCGCGCACGGGCGAGCTGTACCTCCAGTTCGATCAGGACCGCAAACGGGCTGAAGCCATCGCGGCTGATCAGCAGGACGCGGCCGACCTCCAGGCGCTGGAAACCAAGATCAAACGACGCTCCAAAAAATGACCTATACCAATCAAAGAAAACTGGGCAACACGCTCTGGAGCATCGCCGACCAACTGCGCGGTGCCATGGACGCGGACGACTTCCGCGACTACATGCTGTCCTTCCTGTTCCTGCGCTACCTGTCCGACAACTACGAAACAGCGGCCAAGAAGGAGCTGGGGCGCGATTACCCGGATGTGGGCGGCGACACGAAGAAGGTGCCGCTGGCGCTTTGGTATGCGAACAACGTGGACGACATCCCGGCGTTTGAGAAGCAGATGCGCCGCAAGGTGCACTACGTCATCCAGCCCGCGCACCTGTGGAACAGCATCGCCAACCTGGCCCGCACCCAGAACGCAGACCTGCTGAACACGCTGCAAGCGGGCTTCAAATACATCGAGACGGAATCCTTCGAGAGCACCTTCCAGGGCCTATTCTCCGAGATCGACCTGAGTTCCCCCAAGCTCGGCAAGACCTACCCCGACCGCAACGCCAAGCTCTGCACCATCATCCAGAAGATCGCCGAAGGGCTGGCGGAGTTCTCCACCGACATCGATGCGCTGGGCGATGCCTATGAATACCTGATCGGCCAGTTTGCCGCCGGGTCAGGCAAGAAGGCGGGCGAGTTCTACACCCCGCAGCAGATTTCCGACATCCTCTCCGCCATCGTCACGCTGGACAGCCAGGAACCCAAAACCGGCACCAAGAAGCGGCTGGAGAGCGTGATGGACTTTGCCTGCGGCTCGGGCTCGCTGCTGCTCAACGTGCGCAAGAAGGTGGCCCAGGCCGGCGGCACCATCGGCAAGATCTTCGGCCAGGAAAAGAACATCACGACCTACAACCTCGCGCGCATGAACATGCTGCTGCACGGGGTGAAGGACACGGAGTTCGAGATCTTCCACGGCGACACCCTGCTCAACGAGTGGGACATGATGCGCGAGCAGAACCCGGCCAAGAAGCCGAGCTTCGACGCCATCGTCGCCAACCCGCCCTTCAGCTATCGCTGGGAGCCCACCGACGCGCTGGCGGACGACGTGCGCTTCAAGAGCCACGGCCTCGCGCCTAAATCGGCCGCCGACTTCGCCTTCCTGCTGCACGGCTTCCACTTCCTGAAGGACGAAGGGGTGATGGCCATCATCCTGCCGCACGGGGTGCTGTTTCGGGGCGGTGCAGAAGAACGCATCCGCACCAAGCTGCTCAAGGACGGCCACATCGACACCGTCATCGGCCTGCCCGCGAACCTCTTCTACTCCACAGGCATCCCGGTGTGCATCCTGGTACTGAAGAAGTGCAAGAAGGGCTCTATGCCGTTCGGTGTGGAACTTGACTTCACACCCGGTGCGTCGTGATGCCGGCTGACAGCGCCACGGCAGGCACGAACGGCGAGGCCGGCAAGTGTGTAAGCTTGCCCAGTCGCAGATAGGCAATGGCGATGAA
>CAIKUF010000185.1 GCA_903830565.1 uncultured bacterium
GCAGCGTGGCGCCGCCGCGGCGCGCTCTTGTTTTGCATGGTGTCCACCTCAGACATAGGTGGACACCATGCTGGCCGCTATCCATCGGCCGTTCAAGGTGGGATGGCTAGCCGCTTACAGTTCGCCTCCTTGGGCAGCCGAACGATGTTGCGCTTGCCTTCCTCGTCCTCGGGCTCCAACGCGTACCCCAGTTCGCGCAAGCGGGCTTCGTAAGACAGTTCGCCGATCCCAAGCTCGCGCAACTTGACGTCGAAGCGGCTCAGCATTTCGTCGACAGCCTCCGTCAGGGCTTCCTGCTTCGACATCCTCAGTGCACCAATGGCCACCTCGAGGCGTGCTTGCGTGACCGGGTGCATCCGAAAGCATATGTTTTTCATGCCAATGGCCTCGGCTTGCGCCTCGTCGCTATCGACCAGCTTGCTCAGGAGTTCGCTGCCCCCGCTCAGCGAGAACTTGAACTGCAACGCCTTCATCGTGAGCAGTTCGTCGAAGGTCATTTCGATGTTGTGCATGGTTGTGATCCCTGTTTGCGTGCAACGTCGCACGATTTGCATGGTATTTCAAGCAATGCCATATTGCAAGCGTTTGCAGTTCAATCGCATGCAAACAACATACGAATGCATGGCTTACCGGGCCGACCTTGCGCTGACCGCCATCTTGATCTATAAACACCCATACACACAAACACCGATCTAATCATGCAATCCGTTCGCTGGAACATCGCGGTGTCGCAGGACACCGACCAATCCCTGCGCATGTATCTCGCCGGGCAGGGCGGCGGGCGCAAGGGGGATCTGTCGCGCTTCATCGAGGAGGCCGTTCGGGCGCACATCCTGGAGTTGTCCGCGGAGCAAGCCAAGGCGGCCAATGCCGACGTGAACGAGGCCGACCTGACCGCCGTCGTCGCCGAGGCGGTCGAGTGGGCGCGGGCACGCGGGCACTGATGCGTGTCGTCCTAGACACCAACGTCTTGCTGAGTGCGTTGATCTCGCCGCATGGACCGCCAGACACCATCTATCGTGCCTGGCGCGCGGCCCGCTTCGAGATCGTGACCTCGATGGCCCAGCTCGACGAGCTTCGACGGGCCAGCCGCTACCCGAAGTTCAAGGCCATCCTCCAGCCGCACCGGGTCGGCGCGATGGTGAACAACCTGCAGCGGGCCTTGGTGCTGGAGCACTTGCCGACAGACATCGAGACGGCTGACCCGTTCGATGCGTTCTTGCTGGCCATGGCCGTTGCCGGCGACGCCGACTATCTCGTGACCGGCGACATGCGCGCCGGGCTCTTGCAGCGCGGGCACATCGGCCGCACCCGGATCGTGCCGCCGACCTTGTTTTGCGCCGAAGGGCTTTGCCGCTGTACGCCCTGAAAGGGCGCCGGTTGTGACAGTGCAGTCAATGCAGTAGAATGAGTGCAGTGATGTCACTATGAGCAGGTGATGCTATGGCAATGCTGACCGTACGCAATCTCCCCGACGATGTGCATCGCGCGCTGCGGGTGCAGGCCGCTCTGCATGGGCAAAGTACCGAGGCCGAGGTGCGCGAGATTCTGGCCAGCGCGGTCAAGCCCGATGGGCGCGTCCGCGTGGGTGAAGTCCTCGCAGCACTGGGCCGCCAGATCGGTTTGAGAAACGAAGACTTCGAGGTCTTCGACCGCGTGAGAGACAAGACGCCGGCCAAGCCACCGAGGTTCGAATGATCGTCGTCGATACGAACGTCGTTTCGGAGGCGATGAAGCCCGAGCCGCATCCGGCGGTGCGGGCCTGGCTGAACGAGCAAGCCGCCGAAACTCTGTACCTCTCCAGCGTGACCCTGGCCGAGCTGCTGTTCGGCATTGCGGTACTCCCGGCCGGCAAGCGCAAGGACATGCTGGAGAAGGCCCTTGACGGTTTGACGGGGTTGTTCAGGGATCGGGTGCTGCCGTTCGATGCCGACACCGCGCGGCGCTACGCCGAGTTGGCCGTGAAGGCGAAGGCCAAGGGGCGAGGGTTCCCAACGCCCGACGGCTACATCGCCGCGATCGCTGCCTCGCGGGGCTTCATCGTGGCATCGCGCGACACCGCTCCTTACGAAGCGGCCGGCGTGCCCGTCATCGACCCGTGGAAAGTGTGAAGCAGGGGAAGTCGGCAGCGGACACCTGGACCTCGATGCCGCGGCGGTGCCGGTCGCCGGCAGCGAGCGAGCCGTGTCATCGAGACCGATTGGGGACGCGTTAAGCTGGCAGTAGCGGGGGACACCGCAACGTGGTGTAACCCGCAGTCGAAGTTCTGGAGGGCGGGCCATGACGAACGTGATCAAGTTTCCAGCGGCGCATCGGCCAGCCGTTGCGGCCGAGCCGGCACCGGAGCCTGCTCCTGTCGCGGCATCGCGCGCGCCCACGGCTGCCGCCGCGCCCGCCCGGGCGGTTGCCGCACCCACCCCGAAGCCCGTGCAAGGGGCTGCTTGGGCGAGCGTGATCGACGTCGTCTGGATCGTCACCAGCCTCTTCTGGCCTCTCTTGCGCTGGGTGCTCGCGCTCGATTGCATGTTCCAACTCTTGCGCGCGATCTACTACTCCAGGACGCCCGACGTTTATGGCTGGTGGACCTTTGGGCTGCACTTCGCCGTCCTGACCGCAGTGACCTACTTCGTCATGGCCTACAAGCCCAAGACGACGTGACCCGCGTATAGGCGGCGTGCCCGATGCCGTCGCGGTCCACCCTGGCGACTACGTGCTGACCGGCGATAGCCTTGCAGCATGTATGTAGATATATAGTGTGATCATTGGGGGATCGCATCATGTCGCTCGTACTCACGCAGGTCTATCTCGAAGCCAAGCAGAAGAAGGACCTCGCCGCCAAAGCGAAGGCAACTGGCCGCAACTCTTCGGACCTCTTGCGCGAAGCTGTGGACGCCTTGCTCTTGGGTGTCAATCCGGAGGAGTTGCGGCAGCTCGACGAAGCGACCAAGCGCGCCGAGTCGGACATCAAGGCGATGGTCAAGTCGCTCGATGCGAACGCCCGGCACCACAAGGCATTCATGGCCGAGATCGCGCAATTGCGAGCGAGTGCTGCGCAATGAGCATGCTCACCGACATCCTGGACCGTCTGTCCGGCATCGCCGCAGTCAAGGATCGGGTCAACGACTTGACGATCCAACTTGCGGAAATGCGCAAGGTGATGGTCGAGCAGCAAAAGGACGTTGCCGGCCTGCAGGGGCAACTCAAAGCGCTCATCCAGATGCAATCGGCGGCGGTCAAGAAGCAGGACCGCTGAACAGGAAGATTGCGAAGCCCCGGCGCCCGCGCGGGCGTTCAAGCTTGAGAGTGACGACGCAACTAGCCGAGCCGGGCCGAGCGATGCGTCTGGCGCACCGCTTCGTGGAACCGCTCGGCCGAGTGGTTCACCGCCTCCTGTTGTTGTGGGACGGCAGCCGCGTGGTGCTTGGCGATCGCGGCCTCGATGATCGGTCGCACTTGTCGATCGAGCCCGTCGCGCCCCAAGGCGCTCTTTGTCGCGAGATCGTTGAAGTCCGTGAATCCCTTCGGGTTGGACTTCTGTTCGCCTGGCGCGAAGATGGGAAACAAGAGCGTGCTTCCCGCGATCGACTTAGCCGCTTCGGTGGCCTTGGTGCGGCCGGGGTTGACTCCAAGGGTGGCCTCTACATGCTTGTCGTCGTCGCCGGCGATGATGACTGGTTTGTTCGGAAATATTGAGTGGAGCGCGCTCGCCACGGCTGGCACGTTGCCCGCGTCGAAGGCAGTGACGGTCGCAAAACCAAGCGACTCGGAAAGACTGGCGGCGGTCGCGTAGCCCTCGCCAATGACGAGCGCGGGCGCCCTGGCCAGCGCATCGAAGCCGCCGACCGGGTGGAAACACGCTTCCTTGTGGCTGTTCTTCGCAAAGCGCTTGGTGCCGTCCGGCTGGATGTACTGCGTGGTCCAGTGCTTGCCGTTGACGTCGATGACGGGGAGATAGGTCGTCTGGCCTTGCTTGTCCGTGAAGGCGCCGATGTGTACCTTGATACCCTTGGCCTTCATGTACGGTGTTGGCTCCGTGACCGGCATGAGGTCGCCGATCTGGCGGGTGACGCGCTGTGCAGCCTCTTCGTGCAGTCTGGATTGCTCAACTTGGCGCGCCTGAAGCTTCTGCGCCGCCTCGGCTTGCAACTGCGCCCGTTGTGCAGGATCGAGCGTGTACCCCTTGGCCTTCCAAGTCATATCGATGCCGGTCCGGTTGTTCTTCACGTAGCCGGCCGGGTGGCCGTCGAGGTGGCCGACGTAGAAACCGGAGCGTTCCTTGCTCTTGTCGCCGACTGTGGAGATTCGGTGCTTGGTGCCGTCCATGATCGGATGGTCCCCTTCAACGATGCAGCCGACGGAGCGTAGCGCGTCGGCGAACTCCGCGTGCGGCGTCTGCGCCGGTCCTTGTTGCGCAGCGGCGTTGTCGGCCGACCAGCGCTGCAGCTTCGTTGTATCGGCGGTCGGCCCGGCATACCAGGATTTGGCTGCCTTGTCCCATTTGGCGCCGGCGGCCTTGGCGACGGCGTGCTCGCCGAAGGGCACGGCAAGGTATACGCGCGCTTGGCGGGGCGCTTGGCGCTCGCCCGAGGCCCGGGTAGCCTGTGGAGAGTCCGAGGGCGCTGGGAGCGTCCTGGAGGCTCCTGGCCCCCACTTCTCGAAGGGCGCGGCGTCTCCCCCTGCTGGGACATACCAAGCCTGCTCGGCGCGATCCCACCTTGCTCCGAGCGCCTTGGCTTCGTCCTTTTCGGGGAATGGAACGTCGAGGTACGTTCTGCCAAGGCGGGCCGGGACTGGCTCGCCGCGTGCAAGTGCATGCAAGGTGCGCCCGTCGTCGAGCTCGGGGGCGTTCGCATCGAAGATGCGAGCGGTTTCGGTCGTGACGCAAAGAATGGTCGCCAAGACCTTCTCAGGATCATTCAAGACGATGGCCACCAGCGGCCCCTGTTCGCCTCCGGGCTCGACCTGGCCGGATGGTTTCGCGACGAAGTATTTTCCAATCCAGGTATGAGCCTGAAGCGAGCGTGAAGTGAGGCTGTTCGGTGGTCGAGTTGATCTGGTCAAAAGAGACAGTCTATCGACCCGCCGGTGTGACTGCTTTTACTTGATCAGGCCCCTGCCAGGCCGC
>CAIKUF010000186.1 GCA_903830565.1 uncultured bacterium
AGCGAGGTAAAGGAGGAGGCCCGGTCAGAGACCGGGCCGGGGGACACGAGCGCAGCAGAGCGCCCCGTCGTCCTGATCTCGCACCGACATTCGCGTGCGGCAGAGCCGGCTCGCGCGAACGACTGCAACGGGCCGTAAGCCGCCCGACGCGACGATCGCAAGCCGGTCGGCTGCGTCCTATCCGGCCCGAACGCGCAAGCATTCGCCCCGTCGCCGCCCGCGCTAGCCGCCGTCATTCACCCCTCCCTATCAATGCCATGTACCTCATCGTATACACATTGGGCGATCAAGGCGGTACGCTTGGCAAAATGCCTCAGCCCGAAATGACCCCCATGACCTCACGACCGATACGCTTCTTCCACCGTGGCCAGGTGGTCGAGATCGAAGGCACGTCGCCCACGCGCACGGTGCTCGAGTGGCTGCGCGAAGACGCGCGCGAGGTCGGCACCAAGGAGGGCTGCAACGAAGGCGACTGCGGCGCCTGCACGGTCGTCGTCGCCTCGCTGGCCGAGCCGGGCGACGCGAGCGCGGTGCGCGGCCTTGCGCTGCGCAGCGTGAATGCCTGCCTGCAGTTCCTGCCGACGCTCGACGGCAAGGCCCTCTTCACGGTCGAAGACCTGAAGGCGATGGGCGGCGGCGCGCTGCATCCGGCGCAGCAGGCGATGGTCGAGCAGCACGGGTCGCAGTGCGGGTTTTGCACGCCGGGTTTCGTGATGTCGCTCTGGTCCGCCTACGAGCGGCACACCGCGCGCGGCAGCCGCCCGAGCCGGCAGCAAATCGCCGACGAACTCTCGGGCAACCTGTGCCGCTGCACCGGCTACCGCCCCATTCTCGACGCGGGTCAGCGGATGTTTGAGTTGCCGCCGGTGACGCTGAACACGGCCAACGTGGTGACGGCTTTGCAAGGCTTGCGCAGCGATGCAGCCCTTCACTACGGCGAGCATTTCCACGCACCGCAAACGCTGGCCGACCTTGCCGCGCTGCGTCTTGCAAAGCCCGATGCGAAGCTACTCGCCGGCGGAACGGACATGGGCCTGTGGGTCAACAAGGGCCTGCGCGACTTGGGCGAACTGATCTACGTCGGCGAGGTCGCCGAGATGAAGCGCGTCGAGGTGACGGACGGCCAGCTTGAGATTGGCGCCGCGGCGTCGCTCGAAGACGCGTGGCGCGCATTGGCGACCCATTGGCCGACGCTGCAAGACCTTTGGCTGCGCTTCGCGTCGCCGCCGATACGCAACGCCGGAACGATGGGCGGCAACGTCGCCAACGGCTCGCCGATCGGCGATTCGGCGCCGGTGCTGATGGCGCTCGATGCGCGCATCGTCCTGCGCCAGGGCGAGCGCACGCGAACGATGCCGCTGCGCGAGTTCTATGTCGACTACATGAAGAACCGCCTGGAGGCGGGCGAGTTCGTGCAAGGCCTGACGTTGCCGTTGCCGCAAGCGGCCAAGGAACCGCCGGGCCGCCCCAAGGTTCCTGGCTCCCCCTTGGGGGGGCGGACGCCGCAAGGCGGCGGCCTTGGGGGCGCTCAATGGCAGGTGCGTGCTTACAAGATCTCGAAGCGCTTCGACTGCGACATCTCGGCCGTCTGCGCTGGGCTCGCAGTTCGCCTCGACGGCGACGCTGTCGTTGGCGTGCGCTTCGTGTTCGGCGGCATGGCGGCGACGGTGCGCCACGCCGAACGCGCCGAGGCCGCCGTGCTCGGCAAGGCGTGGAACGAAGCCACCGTCAGCGCCGCGCAGCAGGCCCTGGACGAAGACTTCACTCCGCTCACCGATATGCGCGCCAGTGCCGACTACCGGCGGCAAGTCGCGCGCAACCTGCTGCAGCGCTTCTGGCTGGAGACTCGCGCGAGCGAGCCCTTGCCGGCAAGCGCACTCAGCGTCTGGAGCACGACGGCGCACCGGACCTCCGCCGGAGCAGCGCCATGAACAAGCCTGTCGACCTGCCGAGAAGCAAAAGCGCGGACAGCGAGGGCGCAGCCGAGGCCCTGCGCGAGGCCCAAGGCGCGCGGGTCGGCATCAGCCGCCCGCACGAGTCGGCGCACCTGCACGTCGCCGGCGAGGCGCCGTACATCGACGATCTGCCCGAACTCGCCGGCACGCTGCATGCGGCGCTCGGCCTGTCGCCGGTGGCGCACGGGCGAATCACCGCGCTGCACCTGGACCGCATCCGCGCACTGCCCGGCGTCGTCGCCGTGCTGTCGGCGGCCGACATTCCTGGACCGAACGACTGCGGGCCCATCGTCCACGACGACCCCATCCTGGCCGACGGCCAGGTGCAGTACCTCGGCCAACCGGTATTCGCCGTGATCGCCGAAACGCGCGCCGACGCGCGCCGCGCCGCGGCCAGGGCACGCGAGGTGCTGGACATCGAGCCGCTGCCCGCCGTGCTCACGCCAATGCAGGCGCACGCCGCGGGCGAGTACGCGATCGACCCCATGCACCTCGAGCGCGGCAACGCACGGGCCGCGATCGCCGCCGCCCCGCACACGTTGAAGGCCGCGTTCGAGGTCGGCGGGCAGGAGCAGTTCTACCTCGAAGGCCAGATCTCGTACGCGATTCCGGCCGAAGACGGCGGCATGCGCGTGCATTGCTCGACCCAGCACCCGACCGAGATGCAGCACGTCGTGGCGCACGCGCTGAAGCTGCACGCACACCAGGTGCAGGTCACGTGCCGGCGCATGGGCGGCGGCTTCGGCGGCAAGGAGTCGCAGTCGGCGCTCTTCGCCTGCGTCGCGGCGGTCGCCGCGCAGCGCCTCGCAAGGCCCGTCAAGCTGCGCCCGGACCGCGACGACGACTTCCTGATCACCGGCCGGCGGCATTGCTTCCACTACGACTACGAGGTCGGCTACGACGACGACGGCCGCGTGCTCGGCGCCGAGCTGACGATGGTCTCGCGCGCCGGCTTCTCGGCCGACCTTTCGGCGCCGGTGATGACGCGCGCGATCTGCCACGTCGACAACGCCTACTGGCTGCCCGACGTGGCCCTGCACGGCTACAGCGCGAAGACGAACACGCAGAGCAACACCGCGTTTCGCGGCTTCGGCGGCCCGCAGGGCGCGATCGCGATGGAGAACATCCTCGACTCGATCGCGCGCGCGCTCGGCAAGGACGCGCTCGCGGTGCGCCAGGCCAACTTCTACGGCATCGGCGAGCAGAGCGTCACGCCCTACGGCATGGAGGTGACCGACAACATCATCCAAAGCCTAACGACAGAACTCATCACCAGCAGCGACTACCATGCACGCCGCGCGGAGGTGTCGCGCTTCAACGCCGGGAGCCCGGTCTTAAAGCGCGGCCTCGCGCTGACGCCGGTGAAGTTCGGCATCTCGTTCAACGTCGTCCACTTCAACCAGGCCGGCGCGCTGGTGCACGTCTACAACGACGGCTCCATCCTCGTCAATCATGGCGGCACCGAGATGGGCCAGGGCCTGAACACGAAGATGGCGCAGGTGGCGGCGCATGAGTTGGGCGTGGCCTTCGAGAGCGTGCGCGTCACGGCCACCGACACGCAGAAGATCGCCAACACCTCGGCCACTGCGGCGTCCAGCGGCGCCGACCTGAACGGCAAGGCGGTGCAAGACGCCGCGCGGCAGATCCGCGAGCGGCTGGCCGCGTTCGCGAGCGGCCGCTACGGCGGCAGCGCCGACGCGGTGCGCTTTGCCAACGGGCGCGTCGGCGTCAACGGTCTCGACTTCGCGTTCGCGGAACTTGCGATGCAGGCCTACACGGCGCGCGTGCAACTCTGGTCCGACGGCTTCTACGCGACGCCCGGCCTGCACTGGGACAAGGAGACGCTGCACGGCCGCCCGTTCTTCTACTTCACCTACGGCGCGGCGGTGAGCGAGGTCGTGATCGACACCCTGACCGGCGAATGCCGCCTGCTGCGTGCCGACCTGCTGCACGACGTCGGCCGTTCGCTGAACCCTGCCCTCGACATCGGACAGGTCGAGGGCGCGTTCATCCAGGGCATGGGCTGGCTGACGACGGAAGAGCTCGTCTGGCATCCGCTGACGGGCCTCTTGACGACGCACGCGCCGAGCACCTACAAGATCCCGACCGCCAACGATTGCCCGCCGGTGTTCAACGTGCGCCTCTTCGGTGACGACAACCCCGAAGACACCATCCACCGCAGCAAGGCCTCCGGCGAGCCACCGCTCTTGCTCGCGTTCTCGGTCTTCTTCGCGATCCGCGATGCGATCTCGGCCGCGGGCGGGCACCGCGTCGATCCGCCACTGTCGGCACCGGCGACCAGCGAGGCGATCCTGCGCGCGATCACCGCGGTGCAAGCGGCAGCGCATTCCGATTTCGGATCAATACAGCAATATCGTCATCCCCGCGCAGGCGCGGATCCAGTTGCGGTTCATTGGTCGCGTGGATCCCCGCCTGCGCGGGGATGACAGCGGAATTGCGCGTTCCTGCATTGGAATTCGACCGAGTGGATCGCGAAACTCGCCAGGCCGCCCAGCAGGCACTTGCGCAAGGGCGCAGCGCGATCGTCGTCGAGGTCATCGAGGCTCGCGGCTCGGCGCCGCGCGGCGTCGGCACGCGAATGCTCGTCGAGACGGGCTCGGCAGTCGGCACCATCGGCGGCGGGCACCTCGAACTCCGGGCGCTGCAAACCGCGCGCACCTTGCTGGCTGCTAACACGCCATTACCGCAGAGCGAGCACTTCCCGCTCGGCCCGGCGCTCGGCCAGTGCTGCGGCGGTGCGGTCACGCTCGGCTACGAATGGCTGAGCGCCGACGCGCTGACGCGCTGGCCCGAGCCGGCGCCGCTGTTCCACTTGCAGCTCTACGGCGCCGGCCACGTCGGCCGCGCGATCGCGACGCTGCTGGCAACGCTCGATGTCGACGTCGACTGGATCGACGAGCGCGAGGCCGAGTTCCCTCGACTCACCACGCTGGGAGCGCCTTGGCCGGCGCACATCCGCCAAGTCTGCGTCGACGCGGTCGAGGCCGAGGTCGGCAGCGCGCCGACGGGCGCGTTCTACCTCGTGCTGACGCACGAGCACGAACTCGACCTGCGCATCAGCGAGGCCATCCTGCGCCGCGGCGACTTCGGCTACCTGGGCCTCATCGGTTCGAAGACCAAGCGGGCGCGCTTCGTTCGCCGCTTCGAGCAGCGCGGACTCGCGGCCCAGGTCATAGCGCGAATGACGTGCCCGATCGGCGTCGAAGGAATCGCCGGCAAGCAGCCCGAAGTGCTCGCTTTGGCGGTCGTTGCGCAGTTGCTCCAGGCCGCGCGGCGCGATGCGGCGTGATTGGGTCAGTCTGTGACCTAAAGGGTTCAAGACAATGGCGAGGACCTCCTGAGAATTGCTCCCCTTCACTACGCGCGACTTTCGGTACCGCCGAACATGCCGGGTCGATCGGCGCCTCAAGACCGGTCAAAGTGCGGCAAAGTTCATGGATTCAGCACTTTATTAAATCAGTATTTTCCAATCCAGGTATGAGGGCTCTATGCCGTTCGGTGTGGAACTTGACTTCACACCCGGTGCGTCGTGATGCCGGCTGACAGCGCCACGGCAGGCACGAACGGCGAGGCCGGCAAGTGTGTAAGCTTGCCCAGTCGCAGATAGGCAATGGCGATGAA
>CAIKUF010000187.1 GCA_903830565.1 uncultured bacterium
GCCCGAAACGCCGACCATGCTGTTCGCGGTCGGCGACGGCAACCATTCGCTGGCCACCGCGAAGTCGATCTGGGACAGCGTCAAGGGCACGGTCGGCATAAACCACCCGAGCCGCTTCGCACTCGTCGAAGTCGAGAACATCCACGACCCGGCGCTCGAGTTCTCGCCCATCCACCGCCTGTTGTTCGGAGTGCGCGTCGACATCCGCGAAGCGCTGGCGCAGGCCTTCGGCGGCCGTGTGTCTTGCACCGATGTGCCCTCGGCGGCGGCGATGCGCGAGCGCGTGAGCGCGGCGCCCAACGCGCGTCACGTCGTCGGCCTGATCGGGCCCGGCGCGCGCTTCGCCGTGGTGGAGATCGCCGACCCGCAGTCCACGCTGGCGGTGGGCACGGTGCAGACCTTCGTCGATTCGCTGATCGAGCGCGGCGCGGCAACCGAGGTCGACTACGTGCACGGCGACGATGCGCTCGAGCGCCTGGCGATGAACGAAGGCTGCGTCGGCATCTACCTCGCGGCGGTGGGCAAGAGCGACCTGCTGCGGATGGTCGTTCGCGAAGGCCCGCTGCCGCGCAAGGCCTTCTCGATGGGCGAGGCCGACGAGAAGCGCTTCTATGTCGAGTCGCGGCGCATCCGCGAAGCGGGCGAGACCGCGCGGTCCGCGAGGGACTTGTCCAGCGTTGTTCTCTAAGTACTTGCCCTTATGGAATGGACGGGCGAAGGGGTGAGTTTGCGGCGAACATCTACCCCGTGTGCAAACCAACCTCTGGGGATCCCCAAGCGTCGTGACACTTTCCTGAAATCCATCGCAGCCTGCGCCGCAATCGGCGCACTGCCGCGCGCGGCTTGGGCCGGCGCGAACTTGAAAATGATGATCCCGGCCAACCCCGGCGGCGGCTGGGACACGACTGGCCGCGCGCTCGGCAAGGCCTTGCAGGATTCGGGCGCGGCGTCTAGCGTCAGCTACGACAACAAGGGCGGCGCCGCGGGCGCGCTCGGCCTGGCGCAGTTCATCAGCGGCAGTAAGGGCGACCCGAACGCGCTCATGGTGATGGGTGCGGTGATGCTGGGCGGCCTGATCACGACCAAGTCCCCGGTGCAGTTGTCGCAGGCGACGCCGATCGCCCGCCTGACCAGCGAATACAACGTCTTCGTGCTGCCGGCGAACTCGCCCTACAAGACCATGAAGGACGTCGTCGAGCAGATGAAGAAGGACCCCGCCAGCGTGAAGTGGGGCGGCGGCTCGCGCGGTTCGACCGAGCACATCGCGGCGACCATGATCGCGCGCGACGTCGGCGTCGATGCGACGAAGGTGAACTACGTTGCCTTCCGCGGCGGCGGCGAGGCGACGGCGGCGATCCTGGGCGGCAACGTCACCATCGGCGGCAGCGGCTACAGCGAGTTCGCCGAGTACATCGGCGCCGGCAAGATGCGGCCCATCGGCGTGACTTCGGAAGTGCGGCTCAAGGGCATTGATGTGCCCACGCACAAGGAGCAGGGCATCAACGTCGTCATCGGCAACTGGCGCGGTGTCTACGGCGCGCCGGGCGCCACTCCGGCGCAGCGTGCGACGCTGACCGAGATGATCGTCAAGGCGACGAAATCCAAGTCGTGGATCGAGGCGCTGGAGCGCAACGGCTGGACGCCCGCGCTGCTGACCGGGCCGGCGTTCGACACCTTCGTCGACGACGAATTCGCCAGCCTGCGCGCGGTGATGGTCAAGTCCGGGATGATCTGATGCCCCACTGCAGGGAGGCGCGGGCCGCATGAAGCTCGAGCACCTGGGCATCGGCCTGGCTGCGCTTGCGTTCGGCGCGGCAGTTGCCGTCGGCGCGGCCCAGCTTCCGTCCGAGGCGGGCTACGGCGGTGTCGGCCCGAACTTCCTGCCGTGGGTGGTGGGCCTGGGGCTGATCGCCTGCGGCGGCGTGCTGGTCTGGCAGGCCCTCAGCGGCGGCTTTCGCGCGATGTACACGGCCTCCGGCGCCGCGCGTGGCGACTGGAGAGGCTTTGCCTGGGTTTCGGCGGGCATCCTGCTCAACGCGCTGTCGATCACGACGCTCGGCTTCATCCTGAGCTGCACGCTGTGCTTCGTGCTCGCGGTGTGCGGGCTCAAGCGGTCCGAGGGCCGGCTTGACCTGCGGCCGAAGTTTCTGCTCGCGAGCGCGGCAATCGGCTTTGCCGTGGCCGCGCCCGTCTACTGGATGTTCACGCAGTTATTGGCGATCAACCTGCCTGGCCTCACGCAAACAGGGTGGCTGTGATGCTGGACACCTGGAACAACCTGCTGCAGGGCTTCGTCACCGCCGGGACGCCGATCAACCTGCTGTGGGCGCTGCTCGGCTGCACGATCGGCACGGCGGTCGGTGTGTTGCCCGGCATCGGTCCGGCGACGGCGGTGGCGATGTTGCTGCCCATCACGCTGAAGGTCGAACCGACGGCCTCGATGATCTTCTTCGCCGGCATCTACTACGGCGCGATGTACGGCGGCTCGACGACGTCCATTCTGCTCAATACCCCGGGCGAGGCGGGGTCGATGGTGACCGCACTCGAAGGCAACAAGATGGCCAAGAGCGGCCGCGCCGGTGCGGCGCTGGCGACATCGGCGATCGGCTCCTTCGTCGCGGGCACGCTCGCGACCGTGCTCGTCACCTTCGCCGCGCCGGTGGTGGCGACCTATGCCGTCATGCTGGGGCCCCCGGAGTATTTCCTGCTCATGGTGATCGCCTTCTGCAC
>CAIKUF010000188.1 GCA_903830565.1 uncultured bacterium
ATGTGCCGGCCACGGCCGTCGTTCGCCGCGCGGAGATGACCGGCGTCTACGTCGTCGATGCCAAGGGCGCGCCCACGCTGCGCCAGGTGCGCCTGGGCCGCGCGTCGGGCGACACGATCGAGGTGCTCGCCGGCGTTTCGGTCGGCGACCGCGTCGCGCTCGATCCGCAGGCCGCCGCCCGCTTGCACTGAAGCGCCGACATGACCAAGACCCTCGGCGTTTCCGGCCGCATCGCGGCCTTCTTCCAGAGCGCGCAGATCACGCCGCTGCTGGCGCTGCTGGCGTTGCTGCTCGGCGTGTTCGCGGTGCTCGTGACGCCGCGCGAGGAGGAGCCGCAGATCAACGTGACGATGGCCAACGTGCTGATCCCGTTCCCGGGCGCTGCCGTGCGCGATGTCGAGCAGATGGTGGCCGCGCCGGCCGAGCAGGTGCTGGCGCAGATCGTCGGCGTCGAGCACGTGATGTCGGTCTCGCGCCCGGGCCTGGCGGTGATCACGGTGCAGTTCAAGGTCGGCGTGCCGCGCACCGAGGCGCTGGTGCGTCTGTACGACACCATCAATTCGAACGCCGACTGGCTGCCGCGCAACCTGGGCGTGCTGCCGCCCATCATCAAGCCCAAGGGCATCGACGATGTGCCCATCGTCACGCTGACGCTGTTCAGCCGCAACGCCGAGATCGGCGCCTACGACCTCGAGCGCGTGGCGCACAGCATCGAGGCCGACCTGAAGCGCGTGCCCGGAACGCGCGAGGTCGCGACGCTGGGCGGCCCCGGGCGCGCGGTGCTGGTCGAGATCGACCCGGCGCGCATGGCGAGCAGCGGCGTCACCGTGCCCGACCTGCGCCTGGCGTTGCAATCGGCCAACCTTGGCCTGCCGGTCGGTGAGCTGCTCTCGGGCAACCGCTCGGTGGCCGTCGAGTCGGGGCCGTTCCTCAAGGATGCGCGCGATGTCGGCGAACTCGTGGTCGCCGTTCGCGGCGGCAAGCCGGTCTTCCTGCAGGACGTCGCCGCGGTGCGCGACGGACCGCTGCCGGCAGCGCGCTATGTGTGGCACGGCGTGGCCGCCAAGGGCGGCGAGAAGGCCGAGCCCGGCGGCGAATTCCCCGCGGTGACGATCAGCGTGACCAAGAAGCCGGGCGAGAACGCGATCGACGTCGCCGATGCGGTGATGCGCCGCGTGTTGGACCTGAAGAACACCGTGATCCCGAACGACGTGCAGGTTGCCGAGACGCGCAACTACGGCGCGACGGCGAACGACAAGGCGATCAAGCTGATCCAGAAGCTGCTCTTCGCGACGGCAGCGGTCGTCGCGCTGGTCTTCGTCGCCCTCGGCCGGCGCGAGGCGGCGATCGTCGGCAGCGCGGTGATATTGACGCTGATGGCAACGCTCTTCGCCTCCTGGGCCTGGGGCTTCACGCTCAACCGCGTGTCGTTGTTCGCGCTGATCTTCTCGATCGGCATCCTCGTCGATGACGCGATCGTGGTGGTTGAGAACATCCACCGCCACCAGAAACTCCATCCTGGCAAGACGCTGGCGCAGATCATCCCCGGCGCGGTTGACGAGGTCGGCGGGCCAACCATCCTCGCGACGCTGACGGTGATTGCCGCGCTGCTGCCGATGGCCTTCGTTTCCGGGCTGATGGGCCCGTACATGAGCCCTATTCCGATCAACGCGAGCATGGGCATGCTGATCTCGCTGGCGATCGCCTTCGCCATCACGCCCTGGCTCGCGCGGCTGTGGATGAAGGCGTCACCCGCGCATGTCGAGCCCGCGAAGCCGCACGGCCTGGCCGCCAAGCTCGCGCCGCTCTTCGATCGCATCTTCCGGCCGCTTCTCGACGACAAGCACGGCCAGCGCAACCGGCGCCTGCTCGGCCTCTTCATCGCGGCGTTGATCGCGATCTCGCTCGCGCTGCCGGCGCTCGGCCTCGTGCAACTGAAGATGCTGCCGTTCGACAACAAGTCGGAGTTCCAGGTCGTCGTCGACATGCCTGCAGGAACGCCCCTCGAGCAAACCGCCGCCGTGCTGCACGAGCTCGGCGCGCATCTGGCGACGCTGCCCGAAGTCACCGACTACCAGGCCTACGCCGGCACGGCGGCGCCGATCAACTTCAACGGCCTCGTGCGCCAGTACTACCTGCGCAGCGGCGGCGAGGTCGGCGACATCCAGGTCAATCTGGTCGACAAGCACCACCGCAGCGAGCAAAGCCACGCCATCGCGACCCGCGTGCGCCCGGCGCTGCAGGAGATCGGCAAACGCTTCGGCGCCAACGTCAAGGTGGTCGAAGTGCCGCCCGGCCCGCCGGTGCTCTCGCCCTTGGTCGCCGAGGTCTACGGCCCCGACGCCGCCGGCCGCAGGCAGGTCGCGAAGGCCGTGCGCGGCGTGTTCGCGAAGACCGAAGGCGTGGTCGACATCGACGACAGCAGCATCGCCGACGCACCGCGCACGCTATTGCTCGTCGACCGGCGCAAGGCGGCCATGCTCGGCGTTTCGCAGCAGGAGATCGTCGGCACGCTGCGCGCCGGGCTCGCGGGCGAGGGGGCGGCCTACCTGCACGACGAGAGCAAGTACCCGGCGGCGGCGACGATCCAGTTGCCCGCAGATCGCCACGGCGACCTCGACGCCTTGCTGCAACTCTCGGTGCGCAACGCCGAAGGCAAGCCGGTCGCGATCCGCGAGCTGGTCACGCCGAGCGACACGCTGCGCGAGCAGCCGGTCTATCACAAGGACCTGCTGCCGGTGAACTACGTCGTCGCCGACATGGCCGGCAAGGTCGACAGCCCGCTCTACGGCATGTTCAAGATGCGCAGCGAAGTCACCGCCCTGCCGACCCCGGGCGGCGCCGCGCTGGCCGAGACCTTCATCAGCCAGCCCGCCGACCCCTACCGCGGCTACACCGTCAAGTGGGACGGCGAGTGGCAGATCACCTACGAGACCTTCCGCGACATGGGCGCGGCCTATGCGGTCGGCCTGGTACTGATCTACCTGCTGGTGGTGGCGCAGTTCGGCTCGTACCTCACGCCTCTCATCATCATGGCGCCGATCCCGCTCACCATCATCGGCGTGATGCCGGGCCACGCGCTGCTCGGCGCGCAGTACACCGCGACCAGCATGATCGGCATGATCGCGCTCGCCGGCATCATCGTTCGCAACTCGATCCTGCTCGTCGACTTCATCAACCTGCAGGTGCGCGACGGCGTGCCGTTCAGGCAGGCGGTAGTGCACTCGGCCGTGACGCGCGCGCAGCCCATCGTGCTGACCGGCCTGGCGGCGATGCTCGGCGCCTTCTTCATCCTCGACGACCCGATCTTCAACGGCCTGGCGATCTCGCTGATCTTCGGCATTTTCGTCTCGACGCTGTTGACTCTGGTCGTTATTCCACTGCTCTATTTCGTCGCTCGCGGCGGACCGAAGCACCTATGAAATTGTGCAGGGTAGCCGCGAGTTTGAGCCGCCTGCGCTGCGCAGTTTCACAGGCGCTTCGCTGCGGCGGCTCACCGCAACCGGCTCTCGGCCCTCGTTCCCGCATCCCCTGAAGGAGATTGACATGACATCCTGGCAACTCGTGCGCCTGCTCGCAGGCAGCTTCATCCTCATCTCGCTCGCGCTCGGCATCCCCGGCAGCCCGATCTTCGTCAGCCCTTGGTGGCTCGCCTTCACCGCCTTCGTCGGCGCCAACCTCTTGCAAAGCGCGATCACGAAGTGGTGCCTGATGGAGAGCCTGCTGCGCAAGCTCGGCGTGCGCGCGGGAGCGTGAAATGACAACCCCCAAGCTCACTGCGTTCGCGGCCTTGCAGGCCGCGCCGGGCCAGTGGCCCGGCCCCTCGCCAGGCGCGGGCAGTCCACGGGGACTGCCTACGTCCGGGCTCGGCCCCCGAGGGGGAGCTCAGGCGGCTTGGGAGCGGCTCTGCGCCGCCTGAGGGAGATCGCCATGCACCTCGTCTGCCCATCCTGCACGGCCACCAACCGTGTCCCCGAAGCCAAGCTGCACGACGGCGCCGTGTGCGGCAAGTGCGGCGCGGCATTGATGTCCGCCGCTCCGGTCGCGCTCGGCGACGACGCGCTGCCCAAGTTCATCGCCGGCACCGAGCTCCCGGTGCTGGTCGACTTCTGGGCCGCCTGGTGCGCGCCGTGTCGCGCGATGGCGCCGAACTTCGCCGCCGCCGCGCAGCAGTTGCAGGGCGTTCGCTTCGTCAAGGTCGACAGCGACGCGTCGCCGGTCGCGAGCAGGGCGCACGGCATCCGCAGCATCCCGACCCTGGTCCTCTTTGACCAGGGCGCCGAGGTCGCGCGCGTCTCGGGCGCGATGCCCGCGGGCGAGCTGATCGCCTGGGTGCGCGGCCAGCTCGGCGCCAGGGCCGCATGATGCGCGGCGCCGCGCTCGGGCTGCTGCTGGCCGCCGCCGCGCAGGGCGCGGGCGCGATCGACCTCATCGACGCCTGGCGCGCGGCGCAGAAGAACGACCTCGAGTACGTCGCCGCGCAATCGGCGCGCCAGGCCGGGCAGGCGCGGCGCGAGCAGGGCGCATCGATGTGGCGGCCGACGGTGCAGCTCAGCGGCACCGTGGGCCGGGCCAACAATGAGACGACGACGACCGGCGCGCAGTTCAGTGCACCGGGCCTGGGCACATCGAACGGCGTCGCCTTCGACACCTCGATCAACAACGGCAACCTGACGCGCTGGGCCGTCGAGGCGCGCCAGCCGCTGTTCAGCCGCGAACGCGATGCGCGCAAGCGCCAGCTCGAACTCGCGGCCGACGTGGCCGAGCTTGAATGGCAGTCGGCGCAACAGGGCCTGATGCTGCGTACCGCAGAGCGCTACTTCGACGCCGCGCTGGCGGCCGAGTCGCTGCGCGTGCTGCGCCGCCAGCAGGCGGCCGTCGAGAGTGCGTACAAGGAGGTGCGCGACCGCTTCAAGCTCGGCGACGTCGCCGTCACCGACACCCACGAGGCCGCCGCGCGCGCCGAGGCGATCAAGGCCGAGGTGCTGGCCGCCGAGACGCAGCTTCAGCTCAAGCAGGCCGCGCTGGCCGACGTGACCGGCCTGCCGCCCACCGAACTGCAGGCCCTCGCGCCGGCAGGCCTGGCGCCGGTGCCGGACGTGCCGCCGCTCGCGCAGTGGCTCGCCGAAGCCAAGGCGAGCAACCTCGATCTGCGGGCCCAGACCGCGGGCACCCAGGTCGCGCAGCAGGAGGCCGCCAAGTACAGCGCCGAGGCGTCGCCGACGCTCGACGTCGTGGCCCACGTCGGGCAGGACAGGCTCTCCGGCAGCGGCGACTTCGGGCCGGCGAGCAATAACCTCAACAATGCGCTGATCGGCCTCCAGCTCACGGTGCCGCTCTACACCGGCGGCTATCGCAGCGCACGGCAGGAGGAAGCGTTGCGCCTCGCCGACAAGGCGGCCACCGACGCCGACCGCACCGCGCAGCAGGTGGCGCTGCAAACGCGCGCGGCCTGGCTCGGGCTCACCGTCGGCGCGTCGCGCAGCGCGGCGCTGGCCGAGTCGCTGAAGGCGACGCGCTCGCGCCTGGACGCGACCCGCGTCGGCCGCCAGGTCGGCGAGCGCACGACGCTGGACTTGCTGAGCGCCGAGAACGCCGCCGCCAGTGCCGAGCTCGCGCTGCAGCAGGCGCGCGCCTCGCTGCTGCTCGATCGGCTGCGCCTGGCGGCGCTCGCCGGGCGCCTCGACGAAGGGCAGCTTCAGTCCGTCAACGCCAATCTCGAGGCGAGCACCGCGCGTTGAGAGCCGCGGCCCGCCGATCAGCCCCGCAATACCATCGCATCCTCGAAGGAGTTCACCATGTCCTCATCCAATGCCGGTTATCGCGAACTGACGCACACCGTATCGTCGCGCCTCGCGTCGCTGCGCGCCAGCACGCCCGAAGTGATGAAGAGCTTCGGCGACCTCGGCCGCGCGGCCACCGCCGACGGCGTGCTCGACAAGAAGACCAAGGAGCTGATCGCGCTCGCGCTCAGCGTTGCGGCGCGCTGCGACCCGTGCATCGGCTTTCATGCGCAGACTCTGGTCAAGCTCGGCGCGACGCGCAAGGAGATCGACGAGATGCTCGCCGTCACGACCTACATGGGCGGCGGCCCGTCGCTGATGTATGCGGCGAGCGCGGTTGCCGCATTCGACGAGTTCGCCCAAGCGGCGGCAGGCTAGGGCGCCGCGGCAGCGGTGAGGTCATCGAAGGGCGTGTAAGCTGCCGCGACTAGCTGCGGCAGTGCTTGCCACCCCTCGATGACCTTGACCGCCCCACTTCTTGCCGAGCGCCTGAGCGCGCTCTTCCCGGTGCTCGACTCGCTGCCGCCGGCGTTGCGCGATGACGCGCTCGCAACCGGTGCGACGGCGCTGTCGGTGCCCGAGGGCCAGCTCCTGTTCGAAGAGGGCGTGCCGTGCCAGGGCTTTCCGATGGTGCTCGCGGGCGAGGTGCGCGTTGCCCGCGGCACTCCCGGTGGACGCTCGATCGAGCTGTACAGAGTCTTGCCGGGCGAGCTGTGCGTGGTCTCGACCTCCTGCCTGTTCGGGCACTCGGTGATGGTCGCGCACGGCCAGGCTGCGGCGGCGACCGAGCTTGTCGTGCTCTCGCCGACGGCGTTCGAGCGCTGGCTGGCGGTGGCGCCGTTTCGCCAATTCGTGTTCGGCAACTTCGCCGATCGTCTGGCCGAGCTGATGTCGCTCGCCGAGGCGGTGGCGTTTCAAAGGCTGGACCAGCGCCTCGCCGCGACGCTGCTGGGCCACGGCAATGTGGTCCACGGCACGCAACAGGCGCTGGCCGACGAACTCGGCACCGTGCGCGAGATCGTGACCCGGCTGCTCAAGCGCTTCGAGCGCGCGGGTTGGGTCAGCACCGGGCGTGAGCGCGTCGAGATCCTCGATGCGGCGGCGCTGCGCGCGTTGGCCGCAGGCTCGGCCGGATAGCGGGTTCCGGTGCGAGTGACCGCAGTCACAGACCGCGGCAAGCCCAGGGCGCACACTCGCGCTCTCGGTGCAGGGGCACCTTCTCGATCGGAGACTGCTATGAAACTCAACGTAGGTGGCCTGGACCGCGGGCTTCGCGTCATCGTCGGCCTGGGGCTGATCGCGGCGACCGCGACCGGAACGATTGGCCTGTGGGGCTGGATCGGCGTCGTGCCGCTGCTGACCGGAGCGGTCGGAATGTGCCCGCTGTATTCGATCATCGGACTCAATACCTGCCCGATGAAGAAGACCTGAGATCACGCGCTGGTACGGCCCGCGCGCCCAGCCGAGCGCGGGCATTTTTTCGTCTTAGCGCGGCAGGATGAAGGTCGACTTCTCGTGCTGCGTGCGCACCTCGCCCGGCGCCTCGCGCACGATCGTGAAGCCGACCTCGTGCGCGCCAGGCGTCTGGCCGGCGGCGGTCTCGGGCGGCACGCGCAGCGCCACCGACACCCAGCGCGCCTCGGTCGGCCCGACGTCCAGCGTCACCGGTTCGCGCAGGTGGAGGCCCGGCAGGCCTGCGGCGGTGACGACGTAGTGCTGCGGCGACTCGGTCGCGTTCATGATCTGCAGGCGGTAGACGTTCTCGACATAGCCGTCCTCGACCTGCCTGGCGAGCGACATGCGGTCGCGGATGACGTCGACACGGAACGGCGAGCGCAGGCCGATGCCGACCGCGAGCGCGGTCATCACCAGCAGCAGGATCACGCTGTAGACGACGACGCGCGGTCGCATCACGCGGCGCAGGCGTTCACTGCGCGTAAGGTGCTGCGCGAGCCCGTTCTGCGTGTCGTAGCGCACGAGGCCACGCGGGTAGCCGAAGCGGTCCATTACCTCGTCGCAGACGTCGACGCAGGCCGCGCAGCCTATGCACTCGTACTGCAGGCCCATGCGGATGTCGATGCCGGTCGGGCAGACCTGCGCGCACAGGTTGCAGGCCACGCACTCGCCGAGCTCGGCCGGCTTGGCCGCGGCGCTGCGGAAGCGCGTGCCGCGCGGCTCGCCGCGCTCGGCGTCGTAGCTGATGATCAGCGTGTCCTTGTCGAACATCGCGCTCTGGAAGCGCGCGTAGGGGCAGATGTACTTGCAGACCTGCTCGCGCATGTAGCCGGCGTTGAGGTAGGTCGCGAAGCCGTAGAACAGCACCCAGAACGTCTCCCACGGGCCCAAGGCCGACGCGCCCACCTCGGCCGCGAGCGCGCGGATGGGCGTGAAGTAGCCGACGAAGCTGAACCCGGTCCACAGGGCCAGCACAATCCACACTGCGTGCTTGGCGCCCTTGCGCGCGAGTTTGTTCGCCGAGCGCGGCGCCGCGTCCAGGCGCATGCGTGTGTTGCGGTCGCCTTCGATCCTGCGCTCGACCCACATGAAGATTTCGCTGTAGACGGTCTGTGGGCAGGCGTAGCCGCACCACAGGCGGCCGGCGACGGTCGTGAACAGGAACAGCGAGTAGGCCGAGATCAGCAGCAGTGCGGTCAGGAAGATGAAGTCCTGCGGATAAAGCACCAGGTCGAAGAGGTAGAAACGGCGCGCGGGGAGGTCGAAGAGCACGGCCTGGCGGCCGTTCCAGACCAGCCACGGCAAGCCGTAGAAGACGAGTTGCGTCAACCAGACCAGGACCCAGCGCCACGACGCGAAGCGGCCACTGACGGCGCGGGCGTAGATCTTGGGTTGTGCCTTGTAGAGCGAGATCGTCTGCACGGCGGGGGCGGGCTTGCCGGCGGGCGTCTGTTCGGGTGAGGTCGGGTTCATGGCGGAAGGCGTTTCGGGCAGGACTGCCCTGGCCCCAAGGGCCGAGTGCCTATTGGGTCGCGCCGCGGCCGGCGGGTCTGTGACGCAGGTCACCGACCTGGCTGGCGGGAGACTGATCTGGCGCAAGGAGCCGCCGGTGCGCGGCGGCAACCCGTGATGGAGTCGCCGAAGTGCAGGCTTTCGCCTTGATTGAGCGCGGATCGGCGCTGCGCTCAGGCCTGAACTACTTCCGCTCCTTGACCTCGCGGTCGCGCGCGCCGCGCAGCGCGAGGACGAGTTCGCTGAACTCGCTCGTCAGCGCTTCCAAGAGGTCTTCCAGCGCAGCCAGGCCGACGACGCGCCCGTCGTCGTCGAGGACGATCAGGCGGCGCACGAGGTGACGGCGCAGCAGTTGCGTCGCTTCGAGCAGATCGGTGCTGGCAGGGGCGGTGACGAGCTCGATCGACATGATGTCGCCGACCGTGAACAGCGCCGGGTCGAGCTCCTCGGCCATCACCGCGAGCACGAGGTCGCGGTCGGTGACAATGCCGACCGGCTTGCCGGTGCCGCGGCTGCTGTCGATGACGACGAGCGAGCCGACGTGATGCTCGCGCATCAATTGCGCGGCGCGGGCGGCGGTGGTCTCGGGCGTGGCCGTGACGACGATAGTCGTGGCCAGCGATTCGAGCGTTGCAGGCATCGCGTTCTCCGCAGGGCGTGGCGAGAGTGCCAGCTTCAATTCAACGGCGCTGGAGCGGCGCCGGTGTTGAGCCGGCGCAAACTGTGCTCAAGCCCGCAGGCAGGCGGGCGACCCTGTCACACCGCGACGCGCACCGGAATCCGCCGCCGGCCGAACGCGCCATCGTAGGCTCCAAAGCGGCCGGCGATGCCGGTGCCGCAATGCGGGCAGGCGCCGCGTTCACGCATCTCATAGCGCAGGATGGCGTGCCAGTCGCGGACGATCAACGGCTCGAGGCAGCCGGGGCACGAGGTCGTTCCGCCGGCAGTGTCGTGCACGTTGCCCGTGTAGACGTGGCGCAGGCCATTCGCCTGCGCGATCTTGCGCGCCCGGGCCAGCGTGGCCGGCGGCGTCGCCGGCACGTCGGTCATCTTGTAGTCCGGGTGGAAGGCCGTGAAGTGCAATGGCACGTCGGGGCCCAGGCGGTCCGCGACCCAGCGCGTCATCGCCTCCAGATCTTCGCTGCTGTCGTTCTGGCCGGGGATCAGGAGCGTCGTGATCTCGAGCCAGCAGGTCGTCTCGTTCTGGATGTGTTCCAGCGTCTCGAGCACTGGCGCCAGATGGGATCCGGTCTGGCGCATGTAGAAGTCCTCGGTGAAGCCTTTGAGGTCGACGTTGGCGGCGTCCATCTTGGCGAAGAACTCGCGCCGCGGCGCGGCGTGGATGTAGCCCGCGGTGACGGCCACCGTCTGCACGCCGCGCTCGTGGCAGGCGTCGGCCACGTCGAGCGCGTACTCGGCGAAGATCACCGGGTCGTTGTAGGTGAAGGCGACGCTCTTGCAACCCGCATCGAGCGCCACCTCGGCGATGCGCTCGGGCGATGCGGCGTCCATTAGGCGGTCCATCTCGCGGCTCTTCGAGATGTCCCAGTTCTGGCAGAACTTGCACGCCAGGTTGCAGCCCGCGGTGCCGAACGAGAACACGCTGCTGCCGGGGTGGAAGTGGTTGAGCGGCTTCTTCTCGATCGGGTCGATGCAAAAGCCCGAGCTGCGGCCGTAGGTCGTCAGCACCACCCGATCGCCTTCGCGCTGGCGCACGAAGCACAGCCCGCGCTGGCCCTCGTGCAGCCGGCAGTCGCGCGGGCAGAGGTCGCACTGCAGGCGGCCGTCGTCCAGGCGGTGCCACCAGCGCGCTGCGTGGCTCGCTGCCGGTATGGCGCCCTGCGCACTCATTGCAGCGTTCCCGGTTGGACGAACTTGCGCACGCGGTAGCGCGAGAGCTGCACGTCGTGCGCCCAAAAGTCCGCTGCCAGACCGGCCTTGCGCTTCAACGCGGCGAGGAAGGCGCGCGGCTGCGGCAACTGCTCCCACACCTGCGGCAGGAAGGTCGCGCGGTGGCCGCGCCATTCGAGGATCACGCCGTCGATGCCCGGGCGCAATGCGGCGATCGCGTCGGCCTCCGTGCTTGCATTTATGGGCTGCGCCGCTTCCAGCAGCGAGACCTCGACCTCGGTCGTGCCGAACTCGCTGGCGGTGAGCGGCTCGAAGCGCGTGTCGTGAAACGCCGCCGCCAGCGCGTGGCGGCGAACGTCGTCCTCGAGCGGCCGCTCGGCGACGAGGCCGCCGACACAGCCGCGCAACTCGCCGTGCCTGCGCAGCGTCACGAAGGTGACCCCGGGCTCGGCCAGCTCGGCGTGCGCGGGCTCGGCCACCATCGCCAGCCCGAGCGCGCTGGCGATGGCATTGCGGGCACGGCAGATCAGCGCGGCGCCGAGCGCGCCATCCGCCTCGGCTTCGTCGGCCGCGGCGGCCGGCTCGAAGGCGAGCGCGCAGTAGCCGACGACGCGCGAGCGCTCGCCCGCGGTGTCGCCCGAATTGCGCAGGTCAAGGAGGCGCGGCACCAGCCCATGCGCGCGCGCCGCGAGCAGCGCACCGGCGAGCGGCGTGGCGCCGCAGGCCTGATGGTGGTCCAGCGTCGGGTCCAGGTGCAGGATGCGATCGACCGTTGCGCGGTCGGCGGCCTGCGCCTGCGCGTACGGCAGGTAATGCGAGAGGTCGGTGCTGATGACGACGAGCGTCTCGTCGCCGCCCCAGGCTTGGTCGAGCACCTCGGCGACATCGTCCGCGCTCGCATCGCCGACGGCCAGCGGGAGCAGCGTGAACGTGCCCAGCGCACGCTGGAGGAAGGGCAGTTGCACTTCGAGCGAATGCTCGCCCGCATGCACGCGATCGTCGAGCGTCACCTGTGGCAGCGCGGCGAGCTGCGCCAGTCCAGCGGTGTCGATCGCGATGCGCCCGAGCGGCGTCTCGAACTCCGTCGCGGTCGGCCCCGCGAGGCCGCGCACGGCGACGCGGTGCGCCGGCCCGAGCAGCACGACGCGGTGGATCTGCTCGCGCCACGGCGCGAGCAGCGCATAGGCCTGTGCCGCCACCGGCCCCGAATACGCGTAGCCGGCGTGCGGAACGACGAGCAGCTTGGGCGCGCGGGCGGCCTCGCCGCGCACCACCGTTGCGAGCAGGCGATCGACCTCGCCCGCGAGCGTGCGCGGGTCGTCCGGGTAGAACATACCCGCCACTGCGGCGGGCCGGGTTGCTGCGTGCATGGTGGTTCCTCCTGGCTTGCACCTGAGTGCGCGGGCGCAAAGATCAAGCCGGGCGGGCCCTGGCGCCCCTCACCCCAGCCCTCTCCCCCGATGACGGGGGTGAGGGAGCGCCCTCTTGCTCCCTCTCCCACTTGTGGGAGAGGGCTGGGGTGAGGGTTGCACCGCGGGCAGTTTCAGCCGGAGCAACCCGTTTGTACGCCTCTCGCCGGTACAGTGGCAAGCGCAGCGCCTATGCAGCGCCTATGCTCCGCTCACGCGCACCTGCGATCGGCCGGGTTCAGCCGGAAGAACGAGCGCGCCCACCGAGCCCGGAGGCTTGCTGTGAAGAAGGGAACACGCCCGCTGCCCGACCGCAACGCCGCGCTCAAGCAGTACCGCGGCCGCGCGGGCGTCTACGACCTCGAACTCGCGCTGTTCGAGCCGATCCGCCGCCGCGCCGTTGCACTGCTCGCGCTGCAACCTGGTGAGACGGTGCTCGACGTCGGCTGCGGCACGGGCCTCTCCCTGCCTTTGCTGGAGCGCGGCATCGGCGCGCGCGGGCGCATCGTCGGCATCGAGCAGAGCCCGGAGATGATTGAGCGCGCCCGCCAGCGCGTGCGCCAGCGGCGCTGGGCCAACGTGACCCTGCTCTGCGCGCCCGTCGAGTCGGCCGAGATCGCTCTGAAGGCCGACGCCGCGCTGTTCCACCTCACCCACGACATCCTGCAGCGGCCCGAGGCGGTGGCGAACGTGCTGAGCCACCTCAAGCCCGGCGCGCGCGTCGTCGCGTCGGGCATCCAATGGGCCGAAGCCTGGCGCTGGCCGGTCAACCTCTTCGTGCTGCCCGCCGCGCTGCGCTCGGTCACCTCGCTGGCCGGGCTGTCCGCGCCGTGGGCGGGGCTTGCCGAGGCGATGCCTGACCTGCAGCTGAAGTCGATGTGGATGGGCGGGGTGTTCGTCGCCAGCGGGACGCTTCCGGTGCGACGCTGACGCGCGATCAGGCGGGCACTCCCGAGCGCTCGCACGTACGCACGGCGAGCCCTTGGGCGCCGGCTTGAGCGCCGGGGTGCACTGAGCCGGCGCGCCGGGTGCGCAAGTCTCTGCTGTCGCTGGATACATTGCGTTGAGGCAATGTGCGGCCTCAAGTCGAGTGACAAACCCGCCGATAAAGGTGACGTTGACGACACCGCGGCTACAGCTTCGGCCCGTCGATGACCTGACCCTGCCGGCATCGCTTGCCGGGCAACCCACCGGCGCGAAGGGAAGCGACCCATGAAGTGTGTACCGAGATCGATGCCAGTGGCAAGAGAAAGCCTTGTCCAACGTGGTATGAGCCTGAACGAGGGGCGTGTTTCCAACGAGGAATGAGCCTGAGCGAGGCGGCGTGAGGCCCAATGGGGGGCGAGTTGATCATCACAGGGATGGTGATCGACATGGACGAGACGCGGCTG
>CAIKUF010000189.1 GCA_903830565.1 uncultured bacterium
CGGCGCTGTCTCGGCATGGGCATCGAACAAGTGGCATGGAACGCCGAAGAGTTCGCCCAGCACGCCCGGTGCACCGTCGGCGGCGCGGATCTTGCGCAGCACCGTCTGCGTCGCGTCGCCTTGCCATTCGATGCGGCGCTCGGTCTGCGGCATGGCCGGCCGCCACCGGCCGCGCGGGTTCGCAAGCTCCGCCGTCGGTGGCGATGCGGCCTCTTCAAAGCGCTGCACCGCGGCCACGAGGGCATGCGCGGCCCCGTCAGTGACTTCGTTGCGGTACAGGCTGCCCTTGGTGGCTTCGCGCATCGGGAAGGTCTCTGTCGCCCAGACCGGGCCGGCGTCCATCTCTGCGATCGCCTGCAGCACAGTGACGCCCCAATCGCGTTCGCCGTCCATGATGGCCCAGTCGAGCGCCGACGGACCGCGGTCGCCCGCGACGCCCGGGTGCACGACCAGACAGACGGTGCTCCGCCAGACCGCTTCGGGAATCGCGCGCTTGAGGAAGGGCGCGACGACGAGCGCCGGGCGGAACAGCTCAACCGCCTCGATCGTGACCGCATCCGAGATGTCGAACTCGATCGCGACTTCGTGCCCGCGCGAGGTGAGTTCGACGAACAGGCGCTGCGTCAGGCCGTTGAAGCTGCGGGTCAGGAACAGGATGCGCACGCCGGCACAGAGCCTACTTGGGCACTCAGCAGATGCGGGGAAGCTGGTCCCCGGTCAGCCAGTCGACGTTGCGCTTACCGCCAAAGCGGGTGTGCATCTGAACGAAGTGATGCGCGTCGGCGACGACTTCGCCGATATCGGCGGCATCGCGTCCGAGGGGGTGCGCGCGCATGGCCTCGAGCAGGCGCTCGGCATCGGCCGCGGCGCAGATCGCGATCAGCTTGCCTTCGTTGGCGACGTACAGCGGGTCCAGGCCCAGGAACTCGCAGGCCGCCTCCACCGGGCGCTGAACCGGCACCGCCGCTTCGTCGATCAGCATGCCGGCGCCGGACTGCGATGCCAGCTCGTTCAGCGTGGTGGCCAATCCGCCGCGCGTCGGGTCGCGCAGGCAATGAATGCCGGGCACTGCGCGAATCATTGCCGCGACCAGCCCGTGCAGCGCCGCGGTGTCGGAGCGGATCGTGGTCTCGAAGCTGAGGTTTTCGCGCAGCGACATGATGGCCACGCCGTGGTCGCCTATCGTCCCGCTGACGAGAATGCGGTCGCCCGGCCGGGCACGGTCGCCGGAGATGTTCACGCCCTCGGGCACGACGCCGACGCCGGTCGTCGTGATGAAGACGCCGTCGCCCTTGCCCTTCTCGACGACCTTGGTGTCGCCGGTGACGACCGGAACGCCGGCGTCCTTGGCCGCAGCGGCCATGGAGTCGACGATGCGCTTCAAGTCTGCCAGCGCGAAACCCTCTTCGAGGATGAAGCCCGCGGCCAGGTACAGCGGTACCGCGCCCGACATGGCGACGTCGTTGATCGTCCCGTGCACCGAGAGGCAGCCGATGTCGCCGCCGGGGAAGAATAGCGGCGAAACAACGTGGCTGTCGGTGGCCATCACGAGGCGCCCCGGCGGCACGGTGAAAGCGGCCTGGTCGTTGGCCTGGCGCAGCCATTCGTTGTCGAACGCGCGCAGGAACAGCTCGTCGATCAACTGCGCCATCGCCCGCCCGCCGCCGCCGTGCGAGAGGTCGACGCAGCCGTTCTTGAAGTCCACCGGGCGGATGTAATCCTTGCGTACAGGGCTCACTGGCGTGCTTTCGGGCTGGAGCGGTCGGCAATGACCCCCTCTCCCGCTTGCGGGAGAGGGCTGGGGTGAGGGCTAAACCGTGGCTGCGCTATCTTGCCGACTGGCTTGTCAGGGCCTGAGCGTCTGCAGGATCTCGGGGTCGGCCTCGTCCTCGGCCAGCACCGTGTGGCAGGTCTTGCAGTTGCCGCTGATCTTGGCCCCTTCGGCGTCCACGTGCTTCTTGTCGTGGCAGCGCATGCATCCGGGCGCCTCGTCATGCCCGAGGTTGGACTTGTAGGTGCCCCAGGTGACTTTCATCTTCGGGAACACGTTCCACGAATAGATGTCGCCGAGCGACTGGCCGGCCTTGGCAATCGCCTCGGCCCTCGACGCCGCAAGATCGGGGTACTTGGTCTTATAGAACGCGGTCACCTCGTTCGCAATGCCAGCGCGTGCCTCGTCGTGGGAAGCGTAGGTTCCGTCGAGTACGCGCATGCCTTCGCGCTTGATGAAAGGCAGCGTCTTGTCGATGCGCCCGTCCTCGAGCGCGTTGTCGATCTCCACCGCCGGCATCTTGAACGTGTGCGACGGCCGGTTGTGGCAGTCCACGCAATCCATGGTGCGCCATTCGGCCGCTTCCTTCGGCTGCTCCCTGGTCTTGAAGTTGCGAACCTTGCCGTCCGCAGTCTTCATCTCGACGTCGTAGATGTTTTGCCGGCTGGCGTCCGACAGGTAGCGGATCTGCACGCCGCGGTCGACGTGCCAGTGGATGCCGGTGGAGGCCGTTCCCTGCTGGCCGCCGACTTTCATCAGCAGGATCGTCTTCGTCTCCGAATTCGTTTCGTCGTCGGCGAACTTCGAATGCACCCGCAGCTTGTCGCCAACGTGTCTTGTCGGCCAGTGGCACTGTTCGCAGGTGTCGCGCGCCGGGCGCAGGTTTTGCACCGGGTTCGGTATCGGCGTCGGGTAGAGGTGGAAGGCCACCGACACCATCTGCCATGAGCCGGAGATCTTGGACTTGACGAACCAGTCCGCGCCGGAGCCGATATGACAGTCTGCGCACCTGAGCTTGCTGTGCGACGAACGCTGGAAGGCGGTGTGCTGGGGCTGCATCACGGTATGGCACACGGTGCCGCAAAAGGCGACCGATTCCATCACTTCGACGCCCTTGTACATGGCGCCGGCGACGACCACCAAGCTGACCATGCCGATCGCCACCGAGGCCAGCAACATGCCTCGGGTGCGCTCGTTGTTGAGGTCGATCACCGGCAGGCCTTTCTGCGGCGCCTCGTGATGCGCCGTCGCGGCGGCTTCGAGCTTGCGCTTGCGCCACACGCCCACCGGAATCAGCAAGAGGCCGAGCACCAGCAGCATCGGCAGCACCAGATAGGTCAGGATGCCGAGATACGGCCCGCCGTGGAACCCCGACAACTCCAGCCCGAACAGCACGAAGATCAGCACCGCGCCGACCAGTGCGATGACCGCACCGAGTAGGCTGATCCAGTGCCGCGTGACGAGCGAGAAGAAGCTGTGAATCATCGGTGGTGTCCTCGTTGCCGGTGCTGGTGCCTATCGGAATTTGCCATCTCTTCCATCAGTGTGCCAAGGAAGCGATCAGGCCCCAGAAGATCAGCGCCGCCAAAATGATGCCGATCGTCAGCGCCGTGAAGCCGAAGATGTAGGCACGCCTGAGTTCGGCAGGCGTTGGCGGCGGCATCAGGTACTCGTCCAGCTTGCCTATGGCCACCAGGCGCTCGTACTCGAGCGGCCGCTCTTCCTTGAACACTGCGAGCGGCATACGCCCGGTGAAGATCACCGTATCCATCGGGAACGCTTCCGGCCGCAAGTGGGTGTGGAAGAAGTGGAACAGGAAGATGAAGCCGGTGGCCAGCAGCGCCTCGTCGCTGTGCACGAGGTAGGCCGCGTTCAGCGCCCATCCCGGCAGCACGGTGGTGAAGGCGACCGGGAACCACAGGATCAGACCCGAGATCCCGATGATCGCAACGCCCCAGAACACTGCCAGGTAGTCGAACTTCTCCCAATAGGTGAAGCGGTCGAACTTCGGACGCGGGCCGAGATACAGGAAGTACTTGAACATCTTCCACAGGTCGACGATGTCGCGCGGCTGCGGCGTCATCGAACGCGGACCCCAGAAGTAGCCGCGCTCCCCCTTGAAGACCATGCCGTAGATGAGCATTCCGAGGTGCCAGATGAAGTAACCGAAGGTCACCGCACCGGCCACGCGGTGCAGGAAGCTCGCGGTCTGGGCGCCGCCGACGATAGCCATCAACTGGGGCGCCCAAGGTGCGCTGGCGAACTTCAGGGGCAGGCCGGTCGCGGCCAGCAACAAGAAGCTGGTTACGATCGCGATGTGCACCGACATCTGCATGCCGCTGAAGCGGCGCACGTACGGGCCTTCGCCGCCGTGCGGCGTCTTGAACTCGCCGCGCAGCTTGCCGACCACCGAGCGTTGCAGCCACAGCAGGCCGTGCAGGCCGAAGAAACCGAACACGCCGGCGAGCAGGCCGGTCATGCCGATCCACAGCCAGTGCAGATAGACATTGCGCTTGGCGTCGGTCGGGTCAGCGTGCGGATCGAAAGTCAGGAACGACGCATTGACGTTCGGGTGGCAGGCGCCGCAGGTCTTGGCCAGATTGGCCGGATTGACGCTCGACTTCGGGTCGGACGCAGGCAGGTTGTGGTGCGGCGTGTGGCAATCGGCGCACACCGCAGACTTCAGGTTGTTGAGCGCGCTGGCCTTGCCGTGGAAGCTGTCGTGGAAGGACGAATAGACCTCTTCGTGGCAGGTGCCGCAGCGGTCGGCGACTTGGTCGCGCACGACGGCGGTGTCCGTCCGCTTGATGGCATGCGGTTCGTGGCACGTCGAGCACACCGGTGCATCGCTCGCCTTCTTGCCGCCGTTGGCGTTCTTCCAAAGCTGGCCGTGGGCACTCTCTTCCCATTCGCGCTGAATGCTGGCGTGGCACTTGCCACAGGTGGCGGGAATCCCGGCATGGTTGGTCTTGGACGCAGGGTTGTTCTTCGGCTGGATGTCGTGTTTGCCGTGGCAACTCGAGCACGACGGCGAGGCTTCGGTCAGGCCCGATTTGAGCAGCGCGTGCGCATGTTCGCTGCGCTCGTAGTTCGCCATCATCTCTTCGTGGCAGGCGCCGCAGGTCTTGATCTGGTTGACCGCCGACAGCGGCGACGCCGGGTCGCCACCCTTGAAGACGCGGTGCAGGCTGTCGTGGCAGCCGGTGCAATCCTTGATCGCCTTCTCGCCCGTGGCGCGGCGGCCGTGGATGCTGCCCGCGACCGCCTTGAACTCGTCCTGGTGGCATTCCTGGCACACCTGCGGCTTGACGGCGCCGAGGGCGTTGGGCGGGTGCTTGACGGAGAGGCCGGTCTCATGGCAATCGCCGCAGTCGAGCTTGCGGTGCGCGGAACGGGCGAATTCGTCGGCCGTGACGGTCATCGTCTTGCCGGCCTCGGACTTGAGCTTCGCGTCATCGTGGCATTCGAGGCATTCCTTCTTCACCTTCACGGACGGAGCCGCCGGCGCGCTCTCCGCGCCGGATGCGGGACCAGCAAGACACGCCAGCAGTGAAACCGTGACCGCGGCAAGTGCCCACCGCGTGGCTGTCGCTGCGGAACCCGCGAACGAACTGGTTTGCATGCGTCTCATTGCGAGGACTCCGAAGGTGTGCCTGGCCGCGCCAAGCGAACTGCTGCTCTCGATTTGCGTCGATTGTGGCGAGAAAAGCTGGCGATCAGTTGATCTTGGGCAAGAACTGGGACACGGCCTGCAGCGGCTGACAAACACGCGCACAAGCATGGCGAAGGTCCGGCGATGAGCGCTGATCTGGAAGCTCCTGAAGACGAAGCAAGGCGCATTGACCTGGATCAGGTCAATACGCTTTCGACACAGCCACACTCCAATCGAGGGCCAAATGCCCATCTCGGGCATCTTCATGATGGGTTGCGTGCTTGACCTCTCTCCTGCGTGTCGGGGCAGCGACTATCGTTAGACGCCCGATTTTTTTTCGCCCCACTCCATGCAGAGGAACCCATGAGCTTGCAACTTCCCACCAGCGTTTTTTCGATCGTCCTGACCGCAGGAGTGCTGTTCGCCGTTTCAGGGCAGGCGCAGGCCGCCGATGCCGAAGCGGCGCAGACGCTTGCGAAGCGCAGCAATTGCTTCAAGTGCCACGCGATCGACAAGAAGAAGGAAGCCATTGCCTGGAAGGACGTGGCGGCCAAGCTAAAGAAAGAAAAGGTGGCCGACCCGCAGGCGTTCCTGATCAAGCACATCACGACCGGGCCGAAGGTCAAGCTCGAGGACGGCTCTGAGGAAGAGCACCCGATCATCAAGACGAAGAATCCTGACGAGATCAAGAACCTCGTCGACTGGATTCTCTCGCTCGGGGCATAGCGCCCGGCGCGTGCGCACGATGTCCGCGCGGCGGCGGCCAGGTGCCGCCGCATCGATGGCGCGGGTTCGCAGCGGCTGATCGCCACCTGACGTCCTCGCATTTCCCTCATTCCATCCGGTCGGAACATGAACGAACCCAACCCTTCGCAATCGCTTTTGGCTCGGTTGCGCGACTTCTTCTTCCGGCCCTCCACGCTCTCGCTCACCGCAGTCGTCGGTATCGGGATGATGTCCGGCCTGATCTTCTGGGGCGGCTTCAACACCGGCATGGAGAGGACGAATTCGCTCGACTTCTGCATTTCGTGCCACGAGATGCGCGACACCGTGTTCCAGGAGTACAAGGAGACGATTCACTACAAGAATCGCTCAGGCGTGCGCGCCGCCTGCCCGGACTGTCACGTGCCCAAGGACTGGTGGCACAAGTTCGTGCGCAAGGTGCAGGCCAGCAACGAGCTTTACATCAAGTTCATCACCAAGGACGTCGAGACGCCGGAGAAGTTCGAAGCCAAGCGGATGGAACTGGCCACCAACGTCTGGGACGCGATGAAGAGTTCGGACTCGCGCGAATGCCGCAACTGCCACTCGTGGGAGGCGATGGATACGCACAAGCAGAGTCCGCGGGCGGCCAAGAAGATGGCCGCGGCGCAGAAGGAAGGCAAGACGTGCATCGATTGCCACAAGGGCATCGCGCATTTGCTGCCCAAGGAATATAAGGAAGACGACGAATAGTCTTCGGCCGACAGCTCTCACAGGGAGAATTCGATGGCGACAGTGGTCTGGACAACACTCACGATCGCGGGCATGGTGGCGATGTTCGGTGCCTGCGTGATCTTGGTGGTAGGCGGGGTGCGGGTGCTCGAGAACGCGCTCGGCAAGAATCGCAACAAGCCATCGCCGTGATGGCAGTCAATACGCGACGCCGCGATGCGTCATCGATATTCCATACCGCAGTGAGGCCCAGGTGACTTCAGCAACAAAGCCGGGACGCAAGAGTCCGCTGGGCGCCTTGGTCGTGATGGCGGGGACGCTCCTTGCAGCGCAGGATTGCGCCGCACTCGACGTGCTCGCGGCGCAGGGGCTGTCGCGGCAGAGCGGCTGCCTCGAATGCCACAGCGTCTACCAGAAGAAGAACGGGCCGGCCTGGAAGGACGTCGCCGCGAAGTATCACGGCGAAGCTGCGGCCAGCGAGAAGCTCTACAAGCACCTCACGACCGGGCGCAAGGCCAAGTTCGACGACGGGCACGAGGAAAACCACCCGATCGTCAAGACGAGCGACCCCAAGCGCATCCAGAATCTGGTCGACTGGATCCTCGCCTTGCCGGTGGCCGCGCCGGTCGATGTGGGCTCCGCCGAGAAGCTTGCGCAGCAGAGCCGCTGCATGAAGTGCCATGCGGTCGACGTGGCCAAGGAAGGGCCGGCGTGGAAGGATGTCGCCGCGAAGTACCTCGGCAACGTCGGCGCCGAGGACAAGCTCTACCTGCACGTCACGACGGGCCGCAAGGCCAAGTTCGCCGACGGTCACGAGGAGAGCCACCCGATCGTCAAGACCAGCGATCGCGACCGCATCAACAACCTCGTGAACTGGATTCTCTCGCTCAAGTAGCGGCGGCGACGTTCAGGGTTTGCACACAGCGCATGGCCAGCAGTCGTGCTCGCTGGGCATTGTCACGTCTGGCGTCAAGCCGGGGCTTGCGCAGGCTGGGCGACGATCGCCACGTCCTTGAAGCGGCCGTAGGTGTAGTGCGCGGCGCACGCGCCTTCGGTGGACACCATGCACGAACCGATCGGGTTCTCCGGCGTGCAGACGGTGCCGAACACCTTGCAGTCGCTCGGCTTCTTCACGCCGCGCAGGATGGCACCGCACTCGCAGGCCTTGTTGTCGGCGACGGCGCGCGTCACGAGCGAAAACTTGCGCTCGGCGTCGTAGGCACCGAAGGCCTCGCGAATTTGCAGTGCGCTGTAAGGTACGTCGCCAAGCCCGCGCCACTCGAACGAGCGCCGCAACTCGAACACCTCCGAGACGAGAGCCTGCGCCTTCAGGTTGCCTTCGCGCGTCACGGCGCGGGTGAACTCGTTCTCGACCTCGGCGCGGCCCTCGTTGATCTGGCGCACCAGCATCAGCACGGCCTGCATCACGTCCAGCGGCTCGAAGCCGGCGATCACGACCGGCTTGCGGTATTCCTCGGCGAAGAACTCGTAGGGCTGGCTGCCGATGATGGTCGATACATGCGCCGGGCCGATGAAGCCGTCCAGCGGCAGCGTGCCGAGCTTGCGTACCTCGGGCGACTCGAGGATGTTGGTGATCGCGGCCGGCGTCAGCACGTGGTTGCACAGCACCGTGAAGTTGGTCAGCGCAAGGCGCACAGCCTCCTTGATGACGAGTGCCGTCGGCGGCGTCGTGGTCTCGAAGCCGATCGCGAAGAAGACGACTTCGCGATCGGGGTTGGCCTCGGCGATTCTCAACGCGTCGGCGGGGGAATAGATCATCCGCACATCGCCGCCGCGCGCCTTGGCCTTGAGCAGCGAGAGATTGTTCGACGCCGGGACGCGCAGGCAGTCGCCATAGGTGCACAGGATCACTCGCCGCTCCAGTGCAAGCTGGATGGCGAGGTCGATGCGCCCGATGGGCAGCACGCACACCGGGCAGCCCGGGCCGTGGATCATGCGCACCTGCGGGGGCAGTAGGTCGGTGATGCCGTAGCGCGAGATCGCGTGCGTATGGCCGCCGCAGAACTCCATCAGGTTGTAGTTGCGGTCCGTGCGCGCCTCGGCGGCAATCGACGCGGCGATCCTGCGCGCCAGCGCGCCGTCGCGGAATTCGTCGATGTACTTCACGATGCCTCCGCGCCCGCGCCCGCGGCCGACGCGAACAGCGCCAATGTGCGCTCGGCCTCTTCGGGGTCCAGGCGCGACAGCGCGTAGCCGACGTGCAGGATCACGTAGTCGCCGACCTGCACGCCGTCGACGAGGGCGAGCGAGATCTCCTTGCGGATGCCGCCCAGGTCGACGACGGCCGTCGATTCGCCGAGCAACTCGACGACGCGCACGGGAATGGCAAGACACATGGTTCAGGCTCCTAGTTTGTTCTGCAGATCGCGACCCACGCCTGGCCGAGCGCGATGCCGCCGTCATTTGGCGGTGCTTGGCGTGCCTCGAGTACGCGAATGCCGAGTGCGGCCAGTTGCCGCGCGAGCAGCGAGGTCAGCAGCGCGTTGAGGAAGCACCCTCCACCCAGTGCGACCGTGCGCAAGCCGGTCGCTTTGGCCGCCTGCGCGACCCAGCGCGCCAGGCCGCTCGCCATCGCGTGGTGAAAGAGCGCCGCACCGCGCATGGCGTCGGATTCATCGGCCAGTCGGGCGATGAGCGGAGTCGGGTCGAGCGTGCCGCCCTGCAGGACGTTGACCAGTTCGCTCACCTCGGCATCGGGCGCATTGAAGGAGCCCGTGCCCGCCAGCGCCTCGAGCAGCATCGGCGCCTGGCCTTCATAGGCGCTCAACTCGCGCACCCGCAGCAGCCCGGCGGCGGCGTCGAACCAACGACCCATGCTGGTTGTCGGCGGGCAGCGCAGATCGCGCGTTAGCATCTGCGCCACCGCGGTGGCAGCGGGCCGGCCTGCAAAGCGTTCCTCGATTCGCGCACCGTGGCCGATGCGGTGCAGTGCCGCCGCTGCCATGCGCCAAGGTTCGCGCGCTGCGGCATCGCCGCCCGGCATGGCGATTCGCGCCAGATGGCCGATGCGCTCGAACCCGCCGCCGTCGACGCGCAGCAACTCGCCGCCCCACGCAGAGCCGTCGTCCCCGAGGCCGACGCCGTCGAGCGCCAAGCCCAGCAGCGGGCCCTGGATGCCGTGCTCGGCAGCCACCGCCGCGATGTGTGCGTGATGGTGCTGCACCGCGTGAGCGGGCAACGACAGCCGGCTCGCGTAGTCGAGTGCGAAGCGGGTGCTGAAGAAGTCGGGGTGCAGGTCGTGGGCCACCGCCTGCGGCTGCACATCGAGCACCGCGCACAAGTGGTCCGCCATCTCGACGAGCGCGTCGCAGGTGGCTGCGTTGTCGAGGTCGCCGACATGCGGCGACAGGAAGGCCTCGTCGCCGCGGGTGATGCAGATCGTGTTCTTCAGCCAGGCACCGCAGGCGAGGATAGGCGGCCCAGGGCGCGGCAGCTTGATCGGCCGCGGCGTGTAGCCGCGCGCACGGCGAATGAACTGCGGCGCTCCGGTGGCGCCCATGCGCAGCACGCTGTCGTCGCAGCGGGCGACGATGTCGCGGTCGTGCATCAGCAGCGCATCGGCAATGCCGGCGAGGCGCGCCAAAGCCTCGTCGTTGCCCGTCACCAGTGGCTCGCCGCAAGGGTTGGCGCTGGTCATCACGAGCAGCAGTTCCTGCGCCTCGTGCATCCACGCCGCGCCCGCCGGGCGGCCGGCCGCCTCGTAGAACAGCAGGTGCTGGATCGGCGTGCAAGGCAGCATCACCCCGAGCACGTTCAGGCCAGGCGCGATGCCGGCCAGCGACTGCGCTCCGCCGGGCTGCATGGGCATCAGCACGATGGGCCGCTCGACGGACGACAGCAGCGCCCGCTCGGCGGCGCTGGCGTGAACCCAGCGCTCGGCCGAGGCGAGGTTGGCGGCCATCACCGCGAAGGGCTTTTCCTCGCGCTGCTTGCGCTCGCGAAGCTGGGCCACGGTCGCGGCATTGCGTGCATCGCACGCGAGGTGAAAGCCGCCCAGGCCCTTGATGGCGACGATCTTGCCCTCGCGCAGCAACGCCAGCGTTGCCGCGATTGCGTCGCCGACGATCGGCGCGCCGCGAGCATCGACGAGCGCGAGCGCAGGCCCGCACACGGGGCACGCATTGGGCTCGGCGTGAAAGCGCCGGTGCAACGGGTCGGTGTACTCGCGCAGGCACTGCGGGCACTGCGGGAACGAGGCCATGCTGGTCTGAGCGCGGTCGTAGGGCAGGGCGCGCGTCAGTGTGTAGCGCGGCCCGCAATGGGTGCAGTTGATGAACGCGTAGCGGTGGCGCCGGTCGGCGGGATCGAAAAGCTCGGCCAGGCAGTCGGCGCAGGTCGCGGTGTCGGGCGGGATCGAAGTCGTGACCCGCCCCGACTGGCTTGCGAGGATGCGAAAGCCGCGCTGCGCATTGTCTTCGCCAGTGACCTTGCGCGTGGCGGCTTCGAGGTGCGCAACGCGCGCCAGCGGCGGCGCATCGCTCGTGAGCCTGCGCTCGAACGATGCGACATCCGGCGCCGGCCCCTGAACTTCGATGGCGACGCCTTGCCCGTCGTTCAAGACCCAGCCCGCGAGGCCGAGGTCGTGCGCGAGCCGATAGACGAAGGGGCGAAAGCCGACGCCCTGCACCTCGCCGCGGACACGTATGGCGCGGCGGACGAAGGCGATGTCGGTGTCGGCGAGCATCGCAGCGCTCAGCCTCTCAGGGCGCCTGCAGTCGCGCGACCTGGGCTTGCAGATCGGCGATTCGGCGCTGCAACGCCTCCACCGGGTCGGGGCGCTTCTCGCGCGCCGCGGCGGCGCCGCGCGCGATCCAGTCCAGCCAGGCGCCCATGCCTTCGCCGGTGGTCGCAGAGACCTGCACGATCTCGATGGCAGGGTTGACACGGCGTGCATTGGCGATGCAGCGCTCGACATCGAAGGCGAGGTGCGGCAGCAGGTCGACCTTGTTGAGCAGCATCAGCGATGCGGCGTGGAACATGTCGGGGTACTTCAGCGGTTTGTCTTCGCCTTCGGTTACCGAGAGCACGACGACCTTGTGCGCTTCGCCGAGGTCGAAGCCGGCCGGGCAGACGAGGTTGCCGACGTTCTCGATCATCAGCACCGAGTTGTCGGCCGGTGCGAGGCGCGACAGCGCCGTCTCGACCATCGCCGCATCGAGGTGGCAGCCCTTGCCGGTGTTGATCTGCAGCGCCGGCGCGCCGGTCGCGCGGATGCGGTCGGCGTCGACGGTGGTCTGCTGGTCGCCTTCGATCACCGCGACCGGGAACTTGCCGGCGAGTTGCTCGATCGTGCGCACGAGCAGCGTCGTCTTGCCCGAGCCAGGGCTCGACACCAGGTTGAGTGCGAAGATGCCGCGTTCGGCGAGCCAGCCGCGGTTGCGCTTGGCGTGGTCGTCGTTCTTGGCCAGGATGTCGCGCTCGATCTGGACCATGCGCGCCTGCGTCATCCCGGGCGCAGCGGCACCGGCAGCGCCGCCGCCGTAATGAAGGTGGCCCGCGTGTTCGTGCCCGTGCTCGTGCGGATGCGAATGCGTGCTGCCATCGGCGTGCGTGTGCACGGCGCCGGCGTCGTGAACGTGGTCGTGCGGATGTACGTGCGCGTGGGTGTGCGTGCTGCCGTCCGCATGCACGTGCACATGCTCGTGCGGCGCCTCGTGCACGTGGTCGTGGGCCTCGTGCGCGTGATCGTGCACGTGAGTGTGCGTCGTTCCGTCGGGGTGGGTATGGGCGTGCCCGTGCGGCGCCCCCTCGATGTGGGTTTCGCCGGTTCCGCAGCCACAGGTCATGCACATGGTGTTCGTCTCTCGTTCACTCGATCTCGATGTCCAGCACCCGCATGCGGTCGCCGCCGGTGACCTGAAGCTGAAAGCTCGCGCAGTTCGGGCAGGCGTCGCCGCGTCGTTCCAGCGCCACCGTCTGCGAGCAGCTCATGCACCACGCACTGCCGCCCACTTCGACGATGTCCAGCCGCGCCCCCCCGGCGAGCGAGCCGCGCTTGACCACCTCGAACGCGAAGCGCATGGCCTCGACCTCGACCTGGGACAGCGCGCCGACTTCCAGCCGAACCGCCACCACGCGCTGTGCGCCGTTTGCACGGGCCGTCTCGTCGACGATCTCGCGCACGCTCTCGGCCAAGCTCATTTCATGCATCGTCGAACTCGACCTGGCACGTCACGCAGGGGTCCAAAGAATGTACCAGACGGGTCGCGCGCTGCCGGAGTGCATCTGGGTTGCTCGCAGGGGCATCCATGAGCGCCGCCGCGAGCACGCCGTCGGGGTGAAAGTTCCATTCGGTGGGGGCGATGATGCGGTAGGTGTCGACGCACCCGACCTCCAAACGCACCTGGTGGATCAGCAGGCCGCGTGCGTTCTCGACCCAGGCGGCGCCGCCCCCCGTGGGCAATGCGAGCACGCCGACTGCGGATGTCGCACGGCCTGCGATCAGCAGTGCCAGCTCGCGCAGGCGGGCTGCGAAGCGCGCCGGCAGGCGACCGGCGGACCTTCGTATCAGCGCGACGAGCAAGGGGTCGTCCTGCAACCGCGCCAGGGCGCCGGTCTCGGCGGGCGTGCCGCGCCAAGTCGGGTGGCGCGCGAAAACGGGGTCGGCGGTACATGCTTCGCACAGCTCGGCGACCCAGGCGGCATCATGCTCGCGCGCCAGAAGGCTGGGCATGGCGGGGCCCGTCGTTGCCGCATCGTCATCGCGGACACGGCGGATGAAGCGGGCGCTGGCGGTGTGCCCGGCGTCGGCCCAGCGGTCGAACTCGGCCAGGGAATCCAAGGCCAGCCACTCCTGCGCCGAACTGCCGAAAGCGGCCAGGGCGATGCGGCTGGTTACGGGGCCGGTATCGAAGCGATAGGCGAGCGAGGCACGCGCTGCGGCGACGGCGTCGTCGCTGGCCGCCTCGCCCAGCCAGCGCGGCCAGTCGAGGAGGGTGCGCCAGGCACACTCGCGCACCGTCTCGGCCGACACCGCGGCGCTGCATTGCGCGAGCACGTCGGGCGTCGCTTCCTCGCCGGCAGCGGCGGCGCAGGCGAGCCGGGACGCCGCAGCCTGAGAGCTGCTGCAGATGGAAAACAGCAGCGGTACGGCGGCCTCGACTTCGGCACGCGTTCGTCCCTGCAGCAACGTGCGCGCGACATCGGGGCGCGTCGACGTGATGCGAACCTTAGCCACCCGTGCGCCGAGCACCTTCAGGCCGACGCGCAACCCGCCTTCAAGGCTCACGTTTCGCTCGCGAGGGCTGCCCGAACAGGAAGTCGCGCTTGCTCAGTTCGCGCGCCGGTGCGGCGGCGGCCGTGCGCTGCACTTCGCCGGCTTCACGGCTGCCGGTGTCGAAGAGCGCGGCCAGCGAAGCCACCGCGGTGTCGTGCGCGCCCTGCAGGGTCGCGAACTCGAACATCGGCGAGAAGAGCGAGCACGCCTGATAGTCGCCGAGCAGCGGGTCGCGCGCGCCGATGAATTCGAACACGCCGGCCGGGAACACGTATTGGCGAGTTTCACCGGCTGCGATGGGCTGCCACTTCGCCCTAACGCGCGGCATCAGCAGCAGGTTCATGAACCAGGGTGTGATCAAGATGCCGAGCCAGTGATCCTGCCAGGGTCGAAAACCCACCGCTTCGACCGCGAGCGCGGGGTTCAGCATCGGCATGTCCTGCATGCGCTCGCGCAGGATGAGGTCGAACGCCTCCGTGAGCGCGCTCGCGGGCGAGGGCAGATTGGCAGCGGCGTCAGTCATCGAGCACGAGGAAGTTCTTCTTCTCCGCCGAGCAGTTCGGGCAGGTCCAGTGCGCAGGCAGGTCGGCGAACGGCGTCCCGGGGGGGATCTGCCAGAGATCGTCGCCGAGGGTCGGGTCGTAGACCGTCCAGCAGATCTTGCACTCGAGCCGCGTTGTCGGGCCTGTCGTGGCTTGCCGGTCGAGCGGGGCGCTGGCGTCTTCCACGGTCAGAGGGTGTTGACGAGATGAATGGCACCCGCGCCGGGGTGGCCAAGGGCGCTGGGGAAGGCGCGTTGCACAGCCAAGGCGTCCGCCTTGGCAAGCAGCGCAACGCGCCCCAGCGCCCTTGGCCACCCCGGCCCGAAGGGTGAGGCCCCAGAACAGGCCCACTCGTCGTTGCAAATCCTCGCCGGGTGTCCAACCCGGCTGCGGTTTGCGCCTAGATTGGGCTTGTTTTGGGGTCTCACGCGGGTGTCATTCATCTCGTCAACACCCTCACGCAGCGGCGATCGAGTCGCCCATCCACTGCACGAGGTCGGCAAGCCGGCCACGCGTCTCCACGATGTCCTCGCGCGCGGCAATGGCAACCTCGGGTATGACGACGACCTCGACCGTGTTCAGGATCAGCGTCTGCATGTTGTTGAAGTACTGCACCCGCCACACGTTGCGCGCTGCCGTGCTGCTGATGCGGCAGTTGCCGAAGCCGCGCGACAGAATCACGACCGACCCGCCATCGAGCACGGCATCGAGGTGGGCGACGTCGTCGGGCGACAAGGGCAGGAGCGTCAGGTTGATCACGTGCGACGGCGTGTTGGCGTCGCACGCGTTCATCGCCTGCTGCAGCTCGTGGATCAAGGCCGGCACGTTCATCGCGCCGACGGGCAGTTCGAGCGCGCGCAAGGTCGGCGCGCCGCGTTTGCGGGCGATGCGCTCGACCACCGGCGGCATCGGCGCGGCGAGCAGGTAGTCGTGCACCAGCGTGCCGTCGGCGGCGAGATGCTGCTCGCGCCAGACGCCGGAGAAGACGCTTTCCTGGATACGGATCTCGTGGTCCGTCTCGACGATCGCCGCGACCTCGCCTTCACCCAGGGTTTCGTTGAGCACCTTGAGCGCTTCGGGCGCCAGGCCGGCAACGTCCAGCGCGGGCGGCTCGCCGCCGGTCTCCAGCCAGGCGTCCAGGTGCTTCAGGAAGACCTCGAGCACGTCGCGCGCGCCGGCGATGTCGGTGCCCGGGCCCGGCTCGGGAACGCGCGGCATCTGGAAGGTTTCCATCTCGTGCGGCATCGGCATGTATTCCAGGCCGTCGTCGGGCTGCGGCGTCAGGTCTCGGATCGGAATGTTCACGGGTCGCATTGGCGGGGTCCTTCGCGTCAGTGACAGGGCGGCGACGCGCTCTGCCCGGCGGCAACGACGGGGATGCCGACCGTCGGCGGCCGGCTCGGTTCGGCGGCAAGCAGGCGGCCCAGTTCACCGGCGTATTCGCTCCAATCGCGAATGCCGTCGACGGCGCCGACGTAATGGCCATCGCGCAGGATCACGAACGCCGGCCAGCGTGCGAAGCCGTAGCGCGGCGCCAAGGCGCGCGACACCGCGGGCGGCAGCAGGGCCACTCTGAATTCATGCGGGCGGCTGGCGTGCAACTCGGGAACGATGACCGCGAGATCGAGCGTCTCCTTGTAGCGCGCCGGGTCTTCGGCGAAGACGACCATCGCCGCACCGGGCTCGATGGCCCAGGCGTCGAAGGTGTCGGCGGCAAGGACTGCGGCGCCTGTTTCGGCCACCAGGCGCGCGAGCAGCGGGTGCAGATTCGCAGCCGCGTTGGGCGGGGTGACATCAACGCTCATCAGGACGCCTTTCGCAGGTGTTCGGGCAACTCGGGTTCACGGCCGACGAGGTCGGCGAAGAAGTCGTCGATGTTGCCTGATCCGGCGAGCACCGCGGCCAATGCCTTGCGCCCGCCAAGGGTGTTGGCGGCTTCGACTTCGGTCATGATCTGACGCGCCGTGCCCTGGAATGCCAGAACCCAGGTGCCCACGGGTTGGTCACCGACGAGCATCATGTCCAGCCGCTCGCGCTCGCCTTCGCCTTCGCACCAGGCAAAACTGCCGTCGGGTTCGACGACCCGCATGGGCAGACCGATGCACATCAGCGCTTGGCCTCGCCCAGCACCTGGCTCAGCACGCGCGCATCGCCGACGCGGCAGGCAGCGTCCTCGGAAGGGCGGCCTGCCTCGTAGCCGTCGATCGCTAGCGCGGCGCCCGGGCTCAGTCGCTCGGCGGGCGGTTCGGTGCGCGCGACGGGCGTCACGCCCCAGGAAGTCAACTCGGCCACGGCGAGTTCAACCGCCTCGTCCAGCCTCGCTCTCACGGCCGGGCTCAGGCTGCCGCCGAGGTCGTCGAGGACATCCGGCTGCACGCCGATCAACGTGATTCGTTTGGGGAACCTGTCGCGCAGCCGGGCCAGCGACAGCAGTTCCTGGAACGTGGCCTGGTGCAGGCTCATCTTCGTGTCGGCCCAGACCGGCACCTGGCCGTCGCGGAAGACACGCAAGGTTCCCGGAGCCAGCGTGTAGTCGATCGCGTCGAGCACCAGCACGCATTCGGCCGAACAGACGTAATCGAGCAGGTACATGCCCTGCGTGCCGCCGTCGACCAGCGAAACGCCGTCGGGCATGAGGTATCGGTCGTGCAGCGCTTCGACGGCGCGGACGCCGAAGCCTTCGTCGGCCCACAGGACGTTGCCGATGCCGAGCACCAGCACGCCGCCGGCCGGAGGTGCCGGAACCGCGGGCTCCTCCGAGACCGGCGCCAAGCCCACTACTTCACCACTCGCCAGCCGTTGATCATCGTGCTGATGACGGTCTCGCCGGAGCAGATGTCTTCGCGTACCACCATGTACACATGCACCAGTGTAAAGATGACGAGGTACCACATGCCGAGATGGTGCAGGGTGTGCACGTTCTGGCTGTAGCCCAGCAGCGGCAGCACCCAGGACGAGAATGCACCATAGGCCCAGCTGTGCATGCCCAAGCCTTCACCATAGAGAGCGAACCCGGTGAAGATCATGAACACCGCGCCCAGCACGTACATGAAGAACATCGCCGCCATCGCGAGCGGGTTGTGCCCCTGCCAGGGTCGCGCGTTGCGCTTGAGGAAGAGGTAGTACTTCGTCTGGTCGATCAGGCCGCCCCACCATTCGCCGCTGAACAGCTTGAGCGGTACGAGGAAGATCTCGCGCGCGAAGCGGTTGCCGACGAAGACCCAGATCAGCCGCAGCACGAAGGTCACCGCGAAGAGGTAGGCCGCAGCGAAGTGGGCGAAGCGGATGTAGCCGAACATGAAATGTTCGCTCGCTTCACCCGTGATCGACGGCGGTGGCGAGCCGATGAGATAGCCGGTGACACCGAGAACCACCATCGCGGCCGCCATGACCCAATGCCAGATGCGAACCGGAGCCTCCCAGACGTACACTGGGAAGAGCTTGCTGTGTTGCGTGCTCATGTTGGCCTCCGCCGGCTTAGCTGACCGTGACCCGGGTGATCTCTTCGCCTTCCGGCGACATCACGTGCGTTGCGCAGGCCAGGCAGGGGTCGAAGCTGTGGATCGTGCGCAGGATCTCCAGCGGCTCGTCGGGCTTGGCCATCGCCGTGTTCATGAGCGCGGCCTCATAGGCACCGATCTGGTTCTTGGTGTCACGCGGGCTCGCATTCCAGGTCGTCGGCACGACGCACTGGTAGTTGTCGATCTTGGTGTCCTTGATCTTGATCCAGTGGCCGAGCGCACCGCGCGGCGCTTCGCAGAAGCCCGCGCCCTGGGCCGCTGCCGGCCATGACTTCGGGTCCCAGTTGTCGGTGTTGGCGGTCGAGAAATCGCCGGCCTTCAGGTTGACCATCAGCTTGTCGAAGAAGTAGCGCATCTTGTGCGCCGCCCACGAGCACTCGAGCCCGCGCGCCGCGGTACGGCCGAGCGTCGAGAACAGCGCCGGCAGCGGAACGTCGAGCTTCTTCAAGACCATGTCGACCGGTTCCTTGAACTCGGCGCGGCCCATTGCATAACCGATGACGTAGCGCGCGAGCGGGCCGACCTCCATCGCGTGGCCGCGCCAGCGCGGCGCCTTGACCCACGAGTACTTGGCGCTTTCGTCCACCGCGTCGATGGCCGTCTTCGTGCCCTTGGTGCCGGCGCCGAGGACGAAGTTGGGGTCGGTCACGCCGTCGAACGGGTGCAGGCCCTTGGACGCCTCGGCGTACTTGTACCAGCTGTGGTCCACGAACTCCTGAATCTGCGCCGGGTCCTTCAGGTCGACCGGCAATACTTCGGCGATCTTTCCGTTGATGATCGCGCCGCGCGGCATCAAGAGGCTCTTGTTCGAGTCGTCGTTGGCGATGTCCGGGAACTCGCCGTAGGCCAGTAGGTTCTGGCCCGAGATGCCACCGCCGATGGCGCCCCAGTCCTTGTAGAACGATGCGATCGCCAGCAGGTCGGGGATGTAGACGTTGTCGATGAAGTTGATCGTCTGATCGATGATGTTGGACACCATGTTCAACTGGGCCATGTTGATCCCGCCGATGCCGCTCAGGTTGATCGAGCAGGGCACGCCGCCGACCATCCAGTTCGGGTGCGGGTTCTTGCCGCCGAAGACGGTCTGGATCTTGACGATGTCCTTCTGGAAGTCGAGCGCTTCAAGGTAGTGCGCGACGGCCATCAGGTTGGCTTCCGGCGGCAGCTTGTAGGCCGGGTGGCCCCAGTAGCCGTTGCGGAACGGGCCGAGCTGGCCCGAGTCGACGAACTTCTTCAGGCGCGCCAGCAGATCGCGGTAGTAACCCGGCGACGACTTCGGCCAGTTGCTGATCGACTGCGCGAGTTCCGAGGTCTTCTTCGGGTCGGCGCCGAGTGCGCTGACCACGTCGACCCAGTCGAGCGCGTGCAGGTGATAGAAGTGCACCAGATGGTCATGCGCGTACAGCGTCGAGTGCATCAGGTTGCGGATGATGTTCGCGTTGTCGGGGATCTTGATCTTGAGCGCATCTTCCACCGCGCGCACCGACACCAGCGCGTGCGTGCCGGTGCAGACGCCGCAGATGCGTTCGACGAAGGCCCACGCATCGCGCGGGTCGCGGCCCTTGAGGATGACTTCGAGGCCACGCCACATCGTGCCGGTCGAGACCGCGTTGCGGATGACGTTTTTGTCGTCCAGGTTGGCCTCGATGCGAAGGTGACCTTCGATTCGGGTAATCGGGTCGACGACGATGCGCTTGCCGCTGTTGTCGAGCTTGAAGCCTTGGGTTTCGATGACGGTCATGATCAGCTCTCCACCTTGCTCGTGTTGTCGGCCTGGGTCTTGTTGCGGTTGGCCGCGCGCTGGATGGCGCTCACCGCGGCGTGTGCGACGACCGCGGCGCCGGTGACTCCGGCCGCGATCAGGCCGATTCGGTCGGCATTCGATTCAATGCCGAACTGGTTGATGTTCGTGAGCCGTTCGTAGAACGAACCCTTGTCCCAGAAGCCGTCTTCGGAGCAGCCGATGCAGCCGTGGCCGGAGCCGATCGGGAACGAGGTGCCCTCGTTCCAGCGCGTCGTCGAGCAGGCGTTGTAGGTCGTCGGCCCTTTGCAGCCCATCTTGTAGAGGCAGTAGCCGTTCTTGGCGCCTTCGTCGTCCCACTTCTCGACGAACTGGCCGGCGTCGAAGTTACCGCGCCGGTAGCACTTGTCGTGGATGCGCTGGTTGTAGAACATCTTCGGCCGGCCCTGGCGGTCCATGTCCGGCAGACGCCCGAAGGTGACGAAATAGGTGACGACCGCGGTCATCACTTCGGCGATCGGCGGGCAGCCAGGCACCTTGATGATGGGCTTGTCGGTGATGACCTTGTCGATCGGCACCGCCGTCGTCGGGTTCGGCTTGGCGGCCTGCACGCAGCCCCACGAAGCGCACGAACCCCAGGCGATGACGGCCGCGGCATCCTTGGCCACGTGCTTGAGTTTTTCGACGAACGGCCGGCCGCCGGGCATGCAGTACATGCC
>CAIKUF010000190.1 GCA_903830565.1 uncultured bacterium
ATCAAGTAAAAGCAGTCACACCGGCGGGTCGATAGACTGTCTCTTTTGACCAGATCAACTCGACCACCGAACAGCCTCACTTCACGCTCGCTTCAGGCTCATACCTGGATTGGAAAATACTGTCCCTGACGATCGATTGCTCTCACTGTACCAATGCTCCGTCCCGGAGCTCATAGCTGTTTGGTGCACTCTTGGTACAGTGAGTGTACCAAAACAGGCCAAACCGGAACAACACGGAACAATGATTAAGTCTGCCTAAGCTGTTGATTTATAAGCAACTTCTTTGGCCTGCCCGGAGGGACTCGAACCCCCGACCTGCTGCTTAGAAGGCAGCTGCTCTATCCAGTTGAGCTACGGGCAGCCTGGGCACGCGACGGAGTTTACGCGGCAGACTGCGCCAACCCGTGCATGCGGCGAGTCACGGCGCCTGCCGCTTCTTGAGCATCACGTAGCCACCATGGCGTGCCACTTCGCTCCAGCGTGCATCGCCGGCGAATGCGGGGCGCGCGAACTCGTGCTCCGGAACAAGCAGAGTCGCGGGTTCGTCAGTGCCGAGCCAGCGGGCGATCTCGGTGCTGTCGCGGGCTTCCAGCGCGCGCCCAGCGGAATAGAACTGGCCCGAGAACGGCCGCTTGTACAGGTAGACCAATGGCGCGTCATTGCCCTGCTCCCTGGCGAGCAGCTTGCGCTGCGAGCGTTCTTCGATACCGTCGCGGCCGAACGCGAGCAGGCCGCAGGCGATGATCGGCATCATCAACCCCAGCAGCCAGACGCGGCTCGATGCGCCCTTGGCATCGCGCTCCATCACGAGCCGCGCCGTGATCAGCGCCAGCGCCGGCAACGCGGGCAGCGCGTAGGCCTCGAGGATGTTGCGCGCCATCGTGAACAAGACGAGCGGCGCGAGCACCCAGCACACGAGGTAGGCCATCTGTGCATCGGGCGCGGGCCGGCGCACCGATTCGCTAACCGCCTTTCTGCGCAGCAGCCCCAGCGCGACGACGGTCCACGGCAGCGCGGCGCCGGCCGCGTAGAGCCAGATCGAGCCGCGCATGCGCATGTGGCCATTGCCGTACAGGTCGCCCGTCCAGCCCGGTTGCGTAAAGCGCTGCCAATGCTCGCCGATGATGAAGTAGCTCAGGAAGCCCGGCGTCGCCGACTCGGCGGCCAGATACCACGGCAGCGTCAGCACCGCGGTCAGCAGCAGGCCGCGCAGCCAGGGCAGGCCGTACCAGATGGCACGCCAGTCGCGCGTCCACGCGAGCCACAGGCCGAGCGCGATGGCCGACATCACGAGCGCGACCGGGCCCTTGGCGAGCAGGCCGACGGCCAGGCCGACGAAGAACCACCAGCGGTCCGCGCTGCCCGGCGTGTGCAGGGCGTTCCAGAACCCGACCATCGAGAGCGTCATGCCGAAGACCATGAACACGTCGGTTGCCACCGCGCCGGCAATCAAGAAGCCAAGCACCGACGACAGCAGCACCAGCGCCGCGGCCATGGCCCCGGCGCCGCGCGGCGCGGGTTCGTGCGGCCAGCGCCAAAACAGCGCCGCCGTTGCGAGCGCGAAGACGAAGGTCGCGAAGCGCGCCGCAAACTCGTTGACGCCGAACACGGCCATGCTCGCTGCCGCGGCCCAGAACGACAGCGGCGGCTTGCCCCAGAAGGGCACGCCGTAGTCCCACTGCGGGCTGATCCAGTTGCCCGTCTCAAGCATCTTGCGCGCCATCTCGCCGTAGCGGGCCTCGGTGGTGTCGATGAGCGGGTACAGCCCCAGGCTGGCCAGCCGGGTCAGCACAACGACGACGAGGACGATCAGCAGCAGGCTCCTGAACTTCATTCGTCCACCGAAGCACTCGCTTCGGGCCGCGCTTCATCGGCCGCGGCGTTGCCGGTACGCCGGCGATAGACGCCGCCCAGCAGGTAAAGCGGCCGCCCTTTGATTTCGACGAACATGCGCGCCAGGTACTCGCCGATGATGCCGAGTGCAATCAACTGCACGCCGCCGAGGAAGAGCACGGTCACCATCAGCGACGGGTAGCCGGCCACCGGGTTGCCGAACAGCAATGCCTTGCCGAAGACGTACACGCCCGCGCCGAGGGCGTAGATGGCCGTCGCCAGGCCGACATAGCTGGCTACCTTCAGCGGCGCCGAGCTGAACGAGGTGATGCCTTCGAGCGCGAGGTTCCACAGCCGCCAATAGTTCCACTTCGTCTCGCCGGCGAAGCGCGCGTCGCGTTTGTAGTCGAGCGTGACCTGGCGAAAGCCGACCCAGGCGAAGAGGCCCTTCATGAAGCGCGTGCGCTCGGGCAGCAGGCCGAGCGCGTCGACCGCGCGCCGGCTGAGCAAACGGAAGTCGCCCACGTCGGCCGGAATAGGCTGCTCGCCGATGGAGCCGATCAAACGGTAGAACCACGTCGACGTGGCCTTCTTCAGCCAGGTTTCGCCGTCGCGGCTGAAGCGGCGCATCATCACCACGTCGGCGCCGGCCTGCCATTCGCGCAGCATGTCCGGGATGAGTTCCGGCGGGTCCTGCAGATCGGAATCGATCACGATCACGGCTTCGCCGCTCGCGTGGTCCAGGCCCGCGGTCATCGCGATCTCCTTGCCGAAGTTGCGGCTGAGATCGAGCAGCACGACGCGCGGGTCGGCGTCGCCGATCTCGCGCAAGAGGTGCATCGACTCGTCGCTGCTGCCGTCGTTGATGTAGAGCACCTCGGACGTGATGGAAACGCGATCGAGCACGGCCGCGAGCCGGCGATGAAACTCCTGGATCACTGCCGTCTCGTTGTACACCGGCGCCACCACAGACAGCACGACGTGCGGCTCGCCGGGCGCGGCCGGCAGGCGCTGGCGGGACAACGGTACGGGCTGGAGGTTCATCGGTATGGGCGTGGCGGGGGATGGAGCTGGCGCTGGCCGCCGATCCGGCGCGCCTTCGCGCGATCATGTCGGTGGTCGGGGTGAGAGGATTCGAACCTCCGGCCTACTGGTCCCAAACCAGTTGCGCTACCAGGCTGCGCTACACCCCGAACGTGCGCGATTGTACCGGCCAGTCGCGCGAGGAAGCGCCTTTCATGGAACGTCCAAGCGCTCAACGAGACAGTTGCAGCCAGGCTTTCTCAAGGCGCTTGACGCTCACCGGCTGCGGCGTTCGCAGCTCCTGCGCGAAGAGGCTCACGCGCAGCTCTTCGAGCAGCCAGCGGAATTCATCGAGCCGCGCGTCGGGCACGCCCTTGCGTTCGGCCAGCATGCGCAGGTAGCGCTGCTCGAGCGGACGCAACTCGGCCAGGCGCTGCATGTCGCGGGCCGGGTCGGCGCGCAGCTTTTCCAGGCGCAGCGAGATCGCCTTCAGGTAGCGCGGCAGATGCGCGAGTTGCGCCCACGGCGTCTGGGCGACGAAGCGCTTGCCGCACAAGCGCGCAAGCTGTGCCTGCACATCGGTCTCGACGTCCTTGCCCGGCCGCGCGTCGCGCAGCTTGCGCAGCGCCTGCGCGTATTCGGCGAGCACTTCGTCGGCGGCGCGCGCGATCTCGCTGGCGATCAAGGTCAGGCGGCCACGCCCCTCGTCGAGCCGGCGCGCAAAGCTCTGCGCATCGGTCGGCAGGGATTCGCCGAGGAAGGCGCGGTCGAGCGCGACTTCGACGATCTGCTCGCGCAATTCCTCGGCGCTGCCGAGATGCATGTACGCGGTCGCCATCTTCTGCAAGTCGGGGATGTTCTTTTCGAGGTAGCGCAGCGCATCGCGGATCTGCAGCGAGACCAGCCTGCGCAAGCCCGCGCGGTGCTTGGCCGCGGCCACCGCGGGTTCGTCGAAGACCTCGACCTCGACATGGTCGCCGCCGTCGACCAAGGCCGGGAAGCCGATCAGCCGCTGATCGCCGCGCGCGATCTCCATCAGCTCGGGCAGCTCGCCGAAGGTCCACGCGGTGTAGCGCGCGGCGGGCTCTTGCGGGTTCGACGTGGCCGGCGCAGCGGCCTTGCCCGGCGCGCTGGTCACGGGCTTGACCGACGGCGGCGTCGCGGTGAGTTTCAAGCCCGCGAGAGCCTGGAACGACGAGCGCGCCTGATCGCCGAGCTCGGCCTTCAACGCAGCCGGGCTGCGGCCCATGCCGATCTGGCGACCGTGCTCGTCGACGACCTGGAAGTTCATGAACAGGTGCGGCGGCACTTGCTCGAGCTTGAAGTCGGCGCGCTGGATGTCGAGTTGCGTTCGAGCACGCACGCTGGCCAGCAGCGCATCGGCAAGGCTGCCGTGCGCGAACGCGGCCTCCGCAACGAAGGCCTCGGCGTACTCGGGCAGCGGCACCAGCCTTGAACGCGGGCGCTGGTGCAAGGTCTTCACAAGGGCGAGCACCTTGTCCTTCAGAAGGCCCGGCACCAGCCATTCGCAGCGCTCTTCGCTGACCTGGTTGAGGGCATAGATCGGCACGCTGACGGTGACGCCGTCGCGTGTGTCGCCCGGCTCGTGCAGGTAGGTCACCGCGCAGTCGATTCCGCCCAGGCGAAGGAGCTTCGGGAAGCTCGCCGTCGTGATGCCGGCCGCCTCGTGGCGCATCAGCTCCTCGCGGCTCAGGTGCAGCAGGCGCGGCTGGCGGCGGGCTTCGCCCTGGTACCAGCGCTCCAGGCTCGCGCCGCTGCACACGTCCCGCGGGATCTGCTGGTCGTAGAAGGCGTAGATCAGTTCGTCGTCGACCAGCACGTCCTGCCGGCGCGACTTGTGCTCGAGCTCCTCGACTTCGCGCACGAGCTTGCGGTTGTGGGCCAGGAACGCGAGGCGAGTCTCCCAGCCGTCGCCGACCAGCGCCTCGCGGATGAAGATCTCGCGCGCCGCGGGCGGGTCGACGAGGCCGAAGTTCACGCGCCGGTTGGCGTAGACGACAATGCCGTAGAGCGTCGCGCGCTCCAGCGCGACGACTTCGGCGGCCTTCTTCTCCCAATGCGGCTCGAGCAGTTGCTTCTTCAGCAGGTGGCCGGCGATGGGCGCGATCCACTGCGGCTCGATGGCAGCGATGCCGCGCCCGTAGAGGCGCGTCGTCTCGACGAGTTCGCCGGCGACGATCCAGCGCCCGGGCTTCTTCGAGAGGTGAACGCCCGGGTGGCGCCAGAAGCGGATGCCGCGCGCGCCAAAGTACCACTCGTCGTCATCGCTCTTCAAGCCGATGTTGCCGAGCAGCCCGGCGAGCAGCGCAACGTGGACCTGCTCGTAGGTCGCCGGCAGTGTGTTCAGGCGCCAGCCATGCTCGGCGACGACGGTGTGCAACTGCGTGTGGATGTCGCGCCACTCGCGCACCCGGCGCACGCTGACGAAGCTCTCGCGCAGGCGCTGCTCTTGCTGGCGGTTGCTGAGTTTGTGCGTGGGGCCTGCGGCAACACTGTTCGGCTTGTCATTCCCGCGAAGGCGGGAATCCAGAACTGTGCAGGCAGTGGATTCCCGCCTTCGCGGGAATGAGGGGCCTAAGCGAACAGTGTTGGGGCCTGCGGCCCCGGACGCACCCGGCGGCTGCGCCGCCGCCACCCCCTGCCCCGCCCGCCCCCGCTGCGCGGGAGAGGGAGTCAGCAGCGCTGGGTGGCCTCGGCCCTCTTCGATCCACTTCCAGAGCTTGAGGTAGCCGCTGAACTCGGACTTCTCGTCGTCGAACTTCCTGTGCTTCTCGTCGGCCGCCTGCTGCGCTTCTAACGGGCGGTCGCGCACATCCTGCCCGGTCAGCGCCGAGGCAATGACGAGCACCTCGGCGAGCGCGCCGCGGTCGCGCGCTTCGAGAATCATGCGACCCACGCGCGGGTCCAGCGGCAGGCGCGACAGGGTCTGGCCGATCGCGGTCAGCGCGTTGGCATCGTCGACGGCACCCAGTTCGCCGAGCAGCGCGTAGCCGTCGACGATGGCGCGTTTGGGCGGCGGGTCGATGAACGGGAAGGCCTCGACCTCGCCGAGGCCGAGCGCCTTCATGCGCAGGATCACGCCGGCGAGCGAACTGCGCAGGATCTCGGGATCGGTGAAGCGCGGCCGTGCGACGAAGTCGGCCTCGTCGTAGAGGCGGATGCAGATGCCGTTGGCAACCCGCCCGCAACGCCCGGCGCGCTGGTTCGCCGAGGCCTGGCTGATCGCCTCGACCTGCAACTGCTCGACCTTGTTGCGGTAGCTGTAGCGCTTGACGCGCGCCTCGCCGCTGTCGATCACGTAGCCGATGCCGGGCACCGTGAGCGAGGTCTCGGCGACGTTGGTCGCGAGCACGATGCGCCGCCCGCCGCCGGGCTCGAAGACGCGGTCCTGCTCGGCCTGCGACAGGCGGGCGAACAGCGGCAGGATGTCGACCGGCCCGCTGCGCGCCTGCGCGCCGGCGAGGTGCTTGCGCAGGTGGTCGGCGGCCTCGCGGATCTCGCGCTCGCCGGGCAGGAAGACGAGGATGTCGCCCGCGGCCGACGACGCGCCGCCGCCCCGCCATAGCTCGTCCACCGCGTCGGCAACCGCGTTGTTGAGGTCGTAGACCGCGGGCCGTCCGCCGGGCCGCCCCAAGGACGGCCCACCCCCTTGGGGGGCGGCCGACGAAGTCGGCCTGGGGGCGCCGTCCCGTTGAAAGGGGCGCCAGCGCTGCTCGACCGGGAACATGCGGCCCGAGACCTGGATCACCGG
>CAIKUF010000191.1 GCA_903830565.1 uncultured bacterium
ACGAACAGTTCGACGAGCAGGTTCTTCGTCGTCATGTTCAGGCCGCCTCTTTCTGCTCGCGCTGCTCTTCGAGGCGGGCGACGACTTCGTCGGCCCAGGCCTTGGGCGCCATCGGGAAGCCGAGCCGGGCCCGGCTCTCCAAGTAGCTCTGCGCGACTGCGCGCGCCAGGTTGCGGATGCGCCCGATGTAGGCCGCGCGCTCGGTGACGCTGATCGCGCCGCGCGCGTCGAGCAGGTTGAAGCTGTGGCCGGCCTTGAGCAGTTGCTCGTAGGCCGGCAGCGCGAGGCGCTGCGCCATCAGGTGCTTGCTCTGCTTCTCGTGCGCGCCGAAGGCGTGGAGCAGGAACTCGACGTCGCTGTGCTCGAAGTTGTAGGCGCTTTGCTCCTGCTCGTTCTGCAGGTAGACGTCGCCATAGCTGAGGCCCTCGGTCCAGGCCAATTTGTAGACGCTGTCGACGCCCTGCAGGTACATCGCCAAGCGCTCCAGGCCGTAGGTGATCTCGCCGGTGATCGGCTTGCAGTCGATGCCGCCGACCTGCTGGAAGTAGGTGAACTGCGTGACTTCCATGCCGTTGAGCCACACCTCCCAACCGAGGCCCCAGCAGCCGAGGGTCGGGTTCTCCCAGTCGTCCTCGACGAAGCGGATGTCGTTGACCTTGAGGTCGAACCCCAGCGCTTCGAGCGAGCCGAGGTAGAGCTCGAGGATCTTGGCCGGCGCCGGCTTGAGCACGACCTGGTACTGGTAGTAGTGCTGCAGCCGGTTCGGGTTGTCGCCGTAGCGGCCGTCCTTGGGGCGGCGGCTGGGCTGCACATAGGCAGCCTTCCACGGCTCGGGGCCGAGCGCGCGCAGGAAGGTCGCGGTGTGACTGGTGCCGGCGCCGACCTCCATGTCGTAGGGCTGCAGCAAAGCGCAGCCCTGCTCGCCCCAATAGGCTTGCAGGCGCAGGATGATTTGCTGGAAGGTCAGCATAGGAAGCGCGTTCGCGTAAAGCTTCTAGTTTACGGGCCGGGGGCTGTGCGCCGGCCCAGCGCGAGCAGCAGCCCCAGCGCCGCCAGCACGAGCGGCCACAGCCCGAACGCCGACAGCCAGCGCGCATACGGCGTCTCGCCGCTGCGCCCCTGCACGACGGCGTCCAGCGTGCCTTCGCGCAACGCCGGCAGGCGGGCCGTGACCCGGCCGTGGTGGTCGACGACGGCCGTGGCGCCGGTGTTGGTCGAGCGGATGACCGGGCGCTCGAATTCGAGGGCCCGCATCTGCGAGAACTGCAGGTGCTGGTCCTGCACCAGCACGCGGCCGAACCAGGCCAGGTTGCTGACGTTGACGAACATCGTCGCCGGGTCGGGGCCGACGACGCTGGCGACGATGTCTTCGCCGAACAAGTCCTCGTAGCAGATCAGCGGCCGCAGGCGCTGCCCGCCGACCGCGAACGATGCGTTGCTGGTGCCGCGCTCCTGGTCGCCGAGCGGAATGTTCAGCATGGCGACGAACCAGTGGAAGCCCGTCGGCACGAATTCGCCGAACGGCAGCAGATGGCGCTTGCCGTAGCGGTACTCGGCGCCAGAGGCGGCGGCGCTCACGCCGACGACCGAATTGACGAAGCCCTCGTCAGCGTTGCCGACAAAGATGCCGATCAGCAGGCCGCGCCCGGGCGTCGCGAACGGTTGCAGCAGGCTGTCCCAGGCGCCAGCGCCGAGCTCGGCGCGGGTGAACGGAACGACGGATTCCGGCGTCACCACGAGCGCGCCGCGCGCAGCTTCGATCTGGCGACCGAGCGCGGCGAGGTTGGAATCGATGCGCGCCGGGTCGAACTTCAGGTCTTGCGGAACGTTCGGCTGCAGCAGGCTGACGCTGAGTTCGCCGGTCGGCTGCGTGAACGTGGACGGCAGCGCGATCGGTACGGCGAGAACAGCCACGGCCGACAGGCCGAGCGCCAACCTGGTCGGGGGCGCCATCGGCCTGGCAAGCGCCGCAATCGCATAGGCGAGAAATGCGGAGAGCGCCGTCAGCCCGTAGACGCCCACCCAGGGCGCCCACGCCGCCAGCGGCCCCACGGTGTGCGCATAGCCCGACGCGATCCACGGAAAGCCGGTGAAGAACGACGCCCGCGCCAGTTCCGCGAGCAGCCAGCAGGCCGCCCAGAGCAAGGCGTCGCGCATCGGCTGGCCGCTCCGCAGGCGCGCCCACAGCGCCAGAGCGGCAGCGTAGTACAGCGCGAGCAGGGTCGACAGCGCCAGCACGGCCAGCGCGGCCAGCCAGGGCGGCATGCCGCCGAAGTCGTGCATGCTGATGTAGAGCCACCACAGGCCCGAAACCAGCCAGCCGGTGGCGTACACCCAGCCCAGCAGCGCCGCCCGCCCGGGGCCGACGCCTGAGGCCAGGTAGGCGAGCACGGTGAGAGCGCCGATCTGCAGCCACCAGGCCTCGAATGGCGCGAACGAGAAGGTCTGCGCAACGCCAGCGAGCAGCGCGACCGGCAAGGCCAGCGCGAGACGCATCAGCCGCCGGCGGGTGCAGACCGCAACCCGTAGCGAATTTCGCCTTTCGGCCCGTTGCAGTCGTTCGCGCGAGCCGGCTCTGCCGCACGCGAATGTCGGTGCGAGATCAGGACGACGGGGCGCTCTGCTGCGCTCGTGTCCCCCGGCCCGGTCTCTGACCGGGCCT
>CAIKUF010000192.1 GCA_903830565.1 uncultured bacterium
ATAACCGCCTGCGCACGCTTTACGCCCAGTAATTCCGATTAACGCTCGCACCCTACGTATTACCGCGGCTGCTGGCACGTAGTTAGCCGGTGCTTATTCTTCAGGTACCGTCATTAGTCCACGGTATTAGCACGGACCGTTTCTTCCCTGACAAAAGCGGTTTACAACCCGAAGGCCTTCTTCCCGCACGCGGCATGGCTGGATCAGGCTTGCGCCCATTGTCCAAAATTCCCCACTGCTGCCTCCCGTAGGAGTCTGGGCCGTGTCTCAGTCCCAGTGTGGCTGGTCGTCCTCTCAGACCAGCTACAGATCGTCGCCTTGGTAGGCTTTTACCCCACCAACAAGCTAATCTGATATCGGCCGCTCCAATGACGCAAGGTCTTGCGATCCCCTGCTTTCACCCGTAGGTCGTATGCGGTATTAATCCGGCTTTCGCCGGGCTATCCCCCATCACTGGGCACGTTCCGATATATTACTCACCCGTTCGCCACTCGCCACCAGGATTGCTCCCGTGCTGCCGTTCGACTTGCATGTGTAAGGCATGCCGCCAGCGTTCAATCTGAGCCAGGATCAAACTCTTCAGTTCGATCTTGAAAATTTACTCAACGGAATCGAAGTGAACTTCACTTCTTTTACCGTGAGCGTCTGCAGGCCCGAAAGCCTGCGAGTCTTGCGACTCGTTGGCACTCGCCTTCAAACGCCCACACTTATCGGCTGTTAGTTTTTAAAGAGCGTCGCCTTGCGGCGGGCTGACCTTGCATTGAGCAAGTTCAGCGAAGAGAACGATTCTCGCACGGTTTTCAAACCTGTGTCAAGCGCTGGGTCTCTTCGGACTTCGCTGCGGTGCGTCGGCGGGACTCTTTCGTCGACGCGGCGTTGTGAGCGAAGACTGTAATCTTAGCACGTTTGGACACGCGATCCGACTTCCGCAACAGCGTCGCTCAGCGAGCCCGGTACGCCGCCTGACCGACGGGTGCAGCGAAGACCGCAGAGCACGTCACGGCGGGATCGTCGCTTCCCAGGATGGCATGCATCTCCCCCGCCAGGCGGCGCGTGTCTGCGCGCAGGATCAGCTGCTTGACGGACGCGAGCTGCGAAGGGTGCATCGAGAAGCTGCGCAGCCCCATGGCCAGCAGCAGTTCGGTGAAGTCCGTGTCACCCGCCATTTCGCCGCATACGCTGACGCCCTTGTTCATCTCACGCGCCTTGGCGATCGTCGTTGCGATCAACTGCAGCACGGCTGGGTGCCAGGGGTCGTACAGATGCGCAACCGCTTCGTCCGAGCGGTCGATCGCCAGCGTGTACTGGATCAAGTCGTTGGTGCCGAGGGACACGAAGTCGAAGTACCGCAGGAACGCGGGAAGAATCAGCGCCGCTGCCGGCACTTCGATCATCGCCCCGACCTCGATGCTGCCGAACGGCCGATGCGCGTCGGTGAGTTGCTGCTTCGCCCGGGCCAGTGCCTCCATCGTCAGCCGGATCTCGCCCAGGTGAGCCAGCATCGGAACCAGCAGTCGAACGTTGCCGTAGGCACTGGCGCGAAGAATGGCCCGCAGTTGCTGGCGAAACATTGCCGGCTCCGACAGGCTCCAGCGGATCGCACGCAGCCCCATGGCCGGGTTCAACGAATGCTCGTGGCGGAGCTCGCTCATCGACATGCGCTCCAGCGGCTTGTCGGCGCCGACGTCGACCGTGCGTATCGTCACCGGGAGCCCCTTCATCGCCTCGACGGCAGCGCGATAGGCCTCGAACTGCTCGTCTTCGCCGGGGAGTTCTCCGGCGCGATTCATGAACATGAATTCGCTGCGAAACAGGCCCACGCCGACGGCCCCGGCGTCGAGAGCGGCAACGGCGTCGGAGGGTTGTTCGATGTTGACGAGCAGTTCGATGCGCTCGCCATCGAGCGTGATCGCGGGCGTGTGCCTGAGCCTAGACAGGCGGGCGCGCTCGAGCTCGTCCTGGCGTTGCCGAAAGCGATATTCCTCGAGCACGATCGGCGACGGGTTGACGACGACGATCCCGGCGTCGCCATCGATGACCAGCCAGTCGTCCTGGCGGATCAGGTGGCTCGCCTCGCGCGCACCGACGACCGCGGGAATGTCCAGGCTGCGGGCGACAATCGCCGTGTGCGAGGTCCTGCCGCCGACGTCGGTGACGAAGCCCGTGAAGACGCTTCGCTTGAACTGCAGCATGTCGGCCGGCGCAATGTCGTTGACCACCAGCACCAGCGGGTCCTCGCCTCCAAAGTCGCGCGGCACGTGGGTTCCCAGTCCCGACAGCGAGACTCCGCGCGCCATCGCGCGCAGCAGCCGTTCGACGACTTGCTCGAGGTCGGCCTTGCGTTCGCGAAGGTACTCGTCCTCCATCTCGTCGAATTGCCGAGCCAGCACTTCGAGCTGTGCCGACAGCGCCCACTCGGCGTTGTAATGCCGCGTCTCGATCCAATGCTTGGTCGCACCGGTGAGGCTCTCGTCGTGCAGCAGCATGAGGTGCACATCCAGCAGCGCCGAGAGCTCGGCCGGGGCTTCGGCGGGCATGTCGCGCTGCAAGGTGCCCAGTTCGGTGGCCACGGCGTCGCGCGCGACGCGAAGGCGATCGATCTCTGAGGCGATCTGGCTCTCGTCGATGAAGTAATGCGCCACGTCGACGCGGCTGGACGCCATCAGCACGGCGCGCCCGATGGCGACACCCCTGGAAACCGGCAGACCGAAGACCTGGAAGCTCATGCAGGCCATGCTAGCAGCGTGCCCGGCCAGCGCCACCGGGTTCGCCCGCAGCGAAGATCTCATCGCACAGGCCGGATGCATGAACCCGGGGTCGCTAGAACTACTGCCCTTCGCCGAACTTGTCGTCGATGAGCGCAATCAGCGCGTCCATGGCAGGCTGCTCGTCGACACCCTCGGCTTCGATCTCGACCTCGGTGCCTAGGCCGGCCGCCAGCATCATCACCCCCATGATGCTCTTGGCATTGACGCGACGGCCGTTGCGGCTCATGAAGATCTCGCTGCTGAACGTGCCCGCCAGTTTGGTGAGCTTGGCCGAGGCCCGCGCATGCAGGCCGAGCCTATTGCTGATGGTGACGGTGGTCCTGATCATTGGCGCCGGGCTTGAGTGTCTGATTCTGCGGGCGTGAGATGGCCACCTGCATCACGCCCTGGGTGGCGCCATTCACCGCGCGTGCGGCCATGGCGTCCAGCGATTCGTGCGCATAGCACAGGCACCGCCAGAGCATGGGGACGTTGACGCCGGCGATCACGCGCACTTGGGCGCCCTCGGCCAGGCGCTGCGCGACGTTGCAAGGCGTGGCGCCGAAGACGTCGGTGAACACCAGGGCCTCGGGGCTGAGCACGCGCTGCAAGAGCAGGCGCGCCTGCGCGTCGACCTCTTCGACCGACACGTTCGGCAGCACGTCGAGCGCCTCGACGTTGCGCGCGCAGTCGGGATAGGCATGGGCAGCCACGGCCTTCAACGCGGAGGCCAACGGGGCGTGGGCAATGATGAGGATTCCCGGCATGGCCTTGGATTATCGGCAGTTCAGGCGCCAGCCTTGGTGTGCACCGCGACGCTGGCGCCGTCATCGAACCATAAAAACCACAAATATGCCGCGACACAGCAAAGCGCCAGCCATGCAATAGCACCCTGAAAGGCTGCCTCGGTCGTCCATCCCGCGGCGAGCAGAAAGTCGATCGATGCGCCGATCATCCATTGCAATGCAAAGACGCCGATGAAGATCACGAGGTTGAAGGCCGAAAGCGCACGCCCGGCCAAGGCCTGCGGGAAGGCCTGCCCGATCGCCGGCAACGCAAGCGAAACCAGCGTGCTGCCGATGCAGAACAGCGCCCACAGCGCCGCCGTCGCCCGTGCGCCGAGCGCCACGGCCAGCACCAGCGCGCCCAAGCTGAGCGGCAACCCGCGAGCGATCAGCATCTGGGCGGTCCAGCCGCGGGCGTACAGCCGAGGCACGACGACGCCCCAGCCGAGGAAGGTCAGCAACATGCTCATGTTGATCGCGAACAGGCCTTGCGCCGCTTCGTGCTCAGTCCACCCGCAGACGCGTGACAACCAGGGGCCGATCCACAAGGATTGCAAGGCCAGCAGCCCGCCGTAATGGAAAAAGCCCATCGGTAGAAAGCGTATGAAGCTCGGATGGCGAACGACCGCCCCGTAGCCTCCATCCTGCGCACGCCCACTGCCATGCACGCTCGGTTCGGCCGCTACGTCGCGCGGTACAACCCAGGCAATGACCACCATCGACAGCGCGAACAGCGCGGCCAGCAGCCAGAACAGGCCGCGCCATCCCAGATGAGGCAGAGCCCATTGCACGGGCAGCGTCGAAGCCACCATGCCCGTTGAACCGGACATCAGCATCCACGACGCTGCGCGCATCTGGGCGCGTGGACCGAAGCGTCGCCGAAAGCAGGTCAGCGGCGCCATCAGGCACGCGCTCACGCCCATCCCGACCAGCAATCGAGCGGCGGTCAACCCGGCATAGCTGCGTGCGAGTGCGAACCACACGCAGCCGAAAACCGCCACTGTGAGCGACGCCAGCAGCACCCGCTTGGGACCGAGACGGTCGAGCGCGCTTCCGAGCGGCAACTGCGTGCTCGCGAAGCCAAGGAAGTAGGCTCCGGCGAGGAGGCCGAGGTCCGCCGAGGTGAGGCCCAGGTCGGTGCTGAACACTGGCGCCAACGTGGCCACCACGGCGCGAACCAGCGCGGAGAGGAAGTAAGCGAACGCAAAGCTCACGAACATGACGACCGCGGCGAGGCCTGTCGGGTTCGCACACAACATCGGGCGGCGCATCGTTGGGATTATCCGGCCTGCGATTGCACTGGACCATGGCCGCGCGGCTTGCAAGGCGGCCCCTGTGCCAGCGACCCCCGCGCCATCGCGATCCCCCGCATTGGCGGGAGTCGCGTCTCGTGAATACATCACGCCGACCGCATCTGGCGCCGCGCGCGTGGTGCTCGGCGCGAGGCATCTCGGGCAGACTCGCATTAGCCCGGCGCATCGAGCAAATGGTTCTTCATCGAGTGCCGGTCGCTGACCCTGCGTGGCAGCCTTTCCACGCCGTGCGACCGAGGTGCAGCTTGCCAACCAGAACCTCCATCAACCCGTCGGTCTCCGACCTGCCTTCGCGCGCGAAGGCGAATCAGGGAGGGAAGGCGGCTTCGCGCCGAACCCGCGTGCGTTCGCGCAACTCCAGTGAACCGGTGGAACTCGCCGCGGTACTGCGCGGTGTCGTGTCCCATCGTTCACGCGAGATCGCCAATCGCGGCACCGATGTCAGGCTGTCGGCGATCCCACCAGCGACCGTCTTCGTCGACGCCCCCTTGTTGTTCAACGTGCTGGCAACACTGATCGACTGGGCGCTTGCCAGCGCGCGCTCGGAGATCGTCCTGCTCATCGACGTCTTGCCGACCAAGGCGCGCCTTGTCTGCCAGTTCGCCTACCAGACGCCGGGCATGCTCGGGACCGATCTCGCCGCCGCAAGCGACCCAGCTCACCTGGATTCCCGGCACTGGCGCCTGCTCCAGCAAACGGCGCAGGCGATGGAGTTGCCGGTGGCGCTGACGGTCGCCTCGGGCAAGGCCGAACTGTCACTCGAATTCCCGCGCACGGCTGCTGCGGCAGAGCGTCGGCGCGCCCTGCGTATCGACGAGAGCCTGCCCGCGGCACTCAGCAGCAGGCTGGTGGCCGGCAACCACGTGCTCGTCGTGGCGCAGCACCATGAGGTGCGCGTTCAGGTGGCTGATGCCCTGAGCAGCTTGGGGCTGATCGTCGACTTCGGCATGTCGGTGAACGAAGCCGTCGACTTCTGCCGCGACGGCTTGCCGCACGCGATTGTTGTCGAGTCGGGGCTGTGCCGCGACCGCTTTACCGAGCTCAGGCACGACATCGCGGCCGAGGCGCCGCGCTTCGTCTTCGTCGAAATCATCGAGGACCATCGGCACCTCGCCATGACTGGCCTGAACCACACCGGCATGGCACATGTCGAGGGCGACGCCATCGCCACTTCGCTGCCTTCGGCTCTGCTGTTCGAACTGGCGCGCGAGCGCGCGGCGAGCGCACCCACCCGCCCTGCGCCGCTGAGTTGCTGATTCGCCGAGCCAGGCGCGGCGCCGTCTGCGCCTGACCGGCCGCGGTCCCGGCGAGACGGCTATGATCCGCTCCAGTTCGCGGCATAGCGGGCGCGCCGGACCTAGACCGGACCACGGGGGCACATGGGCAGCGAGTTCATCTTGGAGACACGGGAACTCACCAAAGAGTTCAAGGGCTTCGTCGCCGTCAACAAGGTGAACCTGCGCGTGCGGCGCGGCAGCATCCACGCGCTGATCGGGCCCAACGGCGCCGGCAAGACGACCTGCTTCAACCTGCTCACCAAGTTCCTGACCCCGACCTCGGGCCAGATCGTGTTCGAGGGCGAGGACATCACCGCCGAGCAGCCGGCGCGCATCGCCCGCCGCGGCGTGATCCGCTCGTTCCAGATCTCGGCCGTGTTCCCGCACCTCTCGGTGCTCGAGAACGTTCGCGTCGCTCTGCAGCGCAAGCTCGGCACGTCGTTCGCTTTCTGGCGCTCCGAGCGTTCGTTGCACAAGCTCGATGCCCGCGCGCTCGAGCTGCTGCGTGCGGTCGACCTCGAACCCTATGCGGGCATTCTTGCCGTCGAACTCGCCTACGGCCGCAAGCGAGCGCTCGAGATCGCGACGACGCTGGCGATGGACCCGACCCTGATGCTGCTCGACGAGCCGACCCAGGGCATGGGCCTCGAAGACGTCGACCGCATCCGGCTCCTGATCAAGAAGGTCGCCGCCGATCGCACGGTGCTGATGGTCGAGCACAACATGAGCGTCGTCGCAAGCATTGCCGACACCATCACCGTACTGCAGCGCGGAGCCACGCTGGCTGAAGGACCTTACGAGCAAGTGTCGAAGAACCCTGCGGTGATCGAGGCCTACATGGGCAGCGCGCAGGTCGAGCTGAACGGAGCGCACTGAAATGACCACCCCCAAGCTCACTTCGTTCGCAGCCCCCCGAGGGGGCGCTCAGTGCCCTTCGGGGCGGCCGGGCGGGCACTGACCATGCCCAAGCGCTTCCTCGAAGTCTCCGACCTGCACGCCTGGTACGGCGAATCGCACGTGCTGCACGGCGTGAACTTCCACGTCGACGAGGGCGAAGTGGTGACGCTGCTCGGGCGCAACGGCGCCGGGCGAACGAGCACGCTGCGCGCCATCCTCGGCCTGACCGGCAGCCGCAAGGGTTCGATCAAGGTGCGCGGGGAGGAGGTCGTCGCGCTGGCGACGCACCGCATCGCGCGCTTGGGGCTGGGCTACTGCCCCGAGGAGCGCGGCATCTTCGCCAGCCTGTCGGCGGAGGAAAACCTGATGCTACCGCCGACGCTGGCCGAGGGCGGCATGAGCGTCCCGCAGATCTACGCGATGTTCCCCAATCTGCAGGAGCGCGCCAACAGTCAGGGCACGCGGCTGTCCGGCGGCGAGCAGCAGATGCTGGCCGTCGCGCGCATCCTGCGCACCGGCGCGAGGCTGTTGCTGCTCGACGAGATTTCCGAAGGTCTGGCGCCGGTGATCGTGCAGAAGCTCGCCGAGATGGTGGCGTCGCTGCGCAGGCAGGGCTACACGATCGTGATGGTCGAGCAGAATTTTCGCTTCGCCGCGCCGCTGGCCGACCGCTTCCTCGTGATGGAGCACGGTCAGGTGATCCAGCACTTCACGCAGGCCGAGTTGCCGCAGCGCATGAGCCAGCTCCACGAATATCTCGGCGTTTGAATCGCCCTTCCCGCCTTCCCTCTCACAACCCTGGAGACACGCATGAAACTGAAGAAACTGCCCGCCGCCATCACGCTTGCCGCAGCCGCGACGCTTGCCGCGGTCACGCCAGCGCAAGCCCAGTTCTCGGGCGACGTGATCAGGATCGGGATCATCACCGACATGTCGAGCGTCTACGCGGACATCGACGGACCGGGCGGCGTCGAGGTCGTCAAGATGGCGGTCGCCGACATGGGCGGCAGCATCGCCGGCAAGAAGATCGAGGTGCTCTACGCGGACCACCAGAACAAGGCCGACGTCGCCGCCGCCAAGGCCCGCGAGTGGTTCGACACGCAAGGCCTGGACATGCTGATCGGCGGCACCAACTCCGGCACCAGCCTGGCGATGGCCAAGGTCGCGGCCGAGAAGAAGAGGCCCTTCCTCGTTGTCGGCGCGGCCACTTCGGCGCTCACCAACGATCAGTGCACGCCGTACACCGTGCATTGGGCCTACGACACGGTGGCGCTGGCCAAGGGCACCGGCAACGCGGTCGTGAAGGCCGGCGGCAAGAGCTGGTACTTCCTGACTGCCGACTACGCCTTCGGCGCCGCGCTGCAGGCCGACACCTCGGCCGTGGTGAAGGCTGCCGGCGGCTCCATCGTCGGCTCGGTCAAGGTGCCTCTGAACGCGAGCGACTTTTCGTCGTTCTTGCTCCAGGCGCAAGGCAGCAAGGCGCAGATCCTGGGCCTCGCCAATGCCGGCGGCGACACCATCAACTCGATCAAGGCGGCCAACGAGTTCGGCGTCACGAAGACGATGAAGCTCGCCGGGCTGCTGGTCTTCATCAACGACATCCACTCGCTGGGCCTGAAGACCACGCAGGGCATGTACCTGACCGACAGCTGGTACTGGAACCAGACGCCCGAGACGCGCGCCTGGGCGCGGCGTTTCTTCGAGAAGATGAAGCGCATGCCGTCGTCGGTGCAAGCCGGCGACTACTCGGCCACGCTGCAGTACCTGACGGCGGTGAAGGCGGTCGGCAGCGACGACGCCGACAAGGTGCTGGCGCAGTTGCGCAAGACCAAGATCAACGACATCTTCGCCAAGGGCGGCTTCATCCGCGACGACGGCCGCATGGTGCACGACATGTATCTGATGCAGGTGAAGACGCCCGAGCAGTCGACCGAGCCTTGGGACTACTACAACGTCGTCGAGACGATCAAGGGCGAAGCGGCGTGGACGGCCAAGGCCGACACGAAGTGCCCGCTCTGGAAGTAACGCCGTGACGAACTCACCCTCACCCCGCCTCTCCCCCAACGGGAGACGGGGGTTGAACGGGCTGCATGGCCCCCTCTCCCGCGCGCGGGAGAGGGCGGGGGTGAGGGTGTTCGCGCACGACGCGTGAGACGCGGTGATGGACATCTTCGGCATCCCCCTGCAGGCCTTCCTCGGCCAGTTGATGCTCGGGCTCGTCAATGGCTCGTTCTACGCCATGCTGAGCCTGGGCCTCGCGGTGATCTTCGGGCTGCTCGGGATCGTCAACTTCGCCCACGGTGCGCTCTACATGATCGGCGCCTACGTGGCCTGGATGAGCCTCGAATATCTGGGCCTGAACTACTGGTTCGCGCTCGTTATGGCGCCGCTGGTCGTCGGCGCGCTGGGCGTCGTCATCGAGCGCACGCTGCTGCGTAAGCTGTACAAGCTCGATCCGCTTTACGGCCTGCTGCTGACCTTCGGCCTGGCGCTGATCGCCGAGGGGATCTTTCGCGACCGCTTCGGCGTCTCGGGCCAGCAGTACCCAGTGCCCGAACTGCTGCAAGGCGCGACCAACCTCGGCTTCATGGTGCTGCCCAACTACCGCGCGTGGGTGATCGTCGCCTCGCTCGCGATCTGCCTCGCGACCTGGTTCACGATCGAGCGCACGCGCCTCGGGGCCTACCTGCGCGCGGGCACCGAAAACCCGGCGCTGGTGCAAGCCTTCGGCATCAACGTGCCGATGATGGTGATGCTGACCTACGCGGCCGGTGCGGGCCTGGCCGCACTCGCCGGCGTGCTCGCGGCGCCGGTGATCCAGGTCACGCCGCTGATGGGCAGCAACCTCATCATCGTCGTCTTCGCGGTCGTCGTGATCGGCGGCATGGGTTCCATCCTCGGCTCCATCATCACTGGCCTCGTGCTCGGCCTGATCGAGGGCCTGACCAAGGTCTTCTACCCCGAGGCGTCGAGCATCGTCGTGTTCGTCATCATGGCCATCGTGCTCGTGATTCGGCCGGCGGGCCTGTTCGGCAAGGAGGCGTGATGAGCGCAGAGTCATCCGCCGTGCGCCGCGGGCATATCGCCTGGGGCCTGATCTTCGCGCTGCTGCTGGCCGCGCCCTTCATCGGCCTGTACCCGGTGTTCATGATGAAGGCGCTGTGCTACGCGATCTTCGCCTGCGCCTTCAACCTGCTGCTCGGCTTCACCGGGCTGCTCTCGTTCGGGCACGCGGCCTACCTCGGCGCCGCCGCCTACGCCACCGGCTGGCTGGTGCGCACGGCCGGTTGGTCGCCCGAGGTCGGCGTGCTCGCCGGCACCTTGGTCGCCGGCCTGCTCGGTCTGGCCGTCGGCCTGATCGCCATCCGCCGCCAGGGCATCTACTTCGCGATGATCACGCTCGCGATGGCGCAGATGATCTACTTCGTCTTCCTGCAAGTGCCCTTCACCGGAGGCGAAGATGGATTGCAGGGCGTTCCGCGCGGAGCGCTGTTCGGCCTCATCCCGCTGGCGAGCGACATCGTCCTCTACTACGTCGTGCTCGCCGTGTTCGTCGCCGTGTTCCTGTTCATCCTGCGCGTCGTGCACTCGCCCTACGGCCAGGTGTTGAAGGCGATCCGCGAGAACGAGCCGCGCGCCATCTCGCTAGGCTACGACGTCGACCGCTACAAGCTGCTCGCCTTCGTGCTCTCGACCGCGCTTGCGGGCCTGGCGGGCTCGATGAAGACCCTGGTGCTCGGCTTCGCGACGCTCTCCGACGCCCACTGGTCGCTCTCGGGCGAGGTGATCCTGATGACGCTGCTCGGCGGCATGGGCACCTTCGCTGGCCCGGTGCTGGGCGCGTTCACGATCATCGGGCTGCAGAACTTCCTTGCCGATCGCGTCGGCTCGTGGGTGACGGTGATCATCGGCGCGATCTTCGTCTTCTGCGTCGTCGCCTTCCGGCGCGGCTTCGTCGGCGAACTGCTGGCCTGGCAGGCGCGTCGCAAGAGCGACTGAACAGTTCAGTCGCCGAATAGATCGGCCGCGCCGTCCTTGGGCGGCGCAAGGCCCAGATGCCGGTACGCCGCCGCCGTCGCGATGCGTCCGCGCGGCGTGCGTTGTAGATAGCCTTGCTGGATCAGGTAGGGCTCGATCACGTCCTCGATCGTCCCCGCCTCCTCGCCGATCGCCGCGGCCACGTTATCCAGGCCCACCGGGCCGCCGTCGAAGCGGTGGATCACGGCTTCGAGCAGCTTTCGGTCCATCACGTCGAAGCCCAGCGGGTCGACATCGAGCATCTTCAGCGCGAGCTCGGCCAGCGTCTTGACGATGCTGCCGTCGCCCTTCACGTCGGCGTAGTCGCGCACGCGGCGCAGCAGCCGGTTGGCGATGCGCGGCGTGCCGCGCGAGCGGCGCGCGATCTCGAACGCGCCCTCGGCGTCGGTCGGCACCTTGAGCAGCCCGGCCGAGCGGTGGACGATGCGCGAGAGCTCCTCCGGCGTGTAGAACTCGAGCCGGGCGACGATGCCGAAGCGGTCGCGCAGCGGGTTGGTGAGCATGCCGGCGCGCGTCGTCGCGCCGACCAGCGTGAAGGGCTGCAGGTCGAGCTTGATCGAGCGCGCCGCCGGGCCTTCGCCGATCATGATGTCGATCTGGTAGTCCTCCAGCGCCGGATAGAGGATTTCCTCGACCACCGGCGA
>CAIKUF010000193.1 GCA_903830565.1 uncultured bacterium
GATCGCGTCCGGCGTTCCCGCGGGCCAGGGCAGGCTCGCGAAGTCGAAGTGATCGGGCAGCGCCAGCCCTTCGATCTGTAGGCCGTGATCGCGCAGCATCGCGAAGAAGCGCTCGGGCCGGGACATGCCGGCCGCGGCGAGAAGCGACCGGCCGGCGAGACCGGCCAAGGTGCCCAGGCTGGCCTCCTCGCCGCGCCACCAGGCTTCGAGCGGCAATGCTCCGGCAAGCCCGCGCCGGGCGACGAACCCGCTCCAGGCGGTGCTCGCTGCGGGTGCGTTGTAGACGACCACGCTGCGCGCCGGCGCTTCGCGCGCGGGTGGCTCGCGCAACGGGCCGGCGGGCAGCAAAAGGCCGTTGCCGAAGCCGCGTTCGTCGAACACGATCACCTGCGCGTCGCGCGCGAGGCGCAGGTGCTGCAAGCCGTCGTCGCTGACGACGATGTTCACCTCAGGGCAGCGCTGTAGCAGCGCGCGCCCTGCGGCGGCGCGGTCGCGCCCCACTTGGACCGGTGCGCCGGTGCGCAGGTGCAAGAGCAAGGGCTCGTCCCCGCAAAGCCGGGCCGGCGTGCCGCGCTCGACGGCCAGCATCTCGCTCCCGTCGCTCCCGTCGCGCCCGTAGCCGCGCGAGACGATGCCCGGCGTCCAGCCGTGCTTGCGCAGCAGCGCGACGACGGCCATCACCGTCGGCGTCTTGCCCGCACCGCCGACGACCAGGTTTCCGACCACGACCACCGGCACCGGCAGGCGCTCCGCGCGCATCCACCCGGCCGCGGCCAGGCCGCGTCGCAGCACGAGCACAAACCGGAACAGCAGCGATAGCGGCAGCAGCAGCCAAGCCAATGGCCCGCGCGTGGCCCAGGATGCCTCCAGGCGCTCTCGCAGCGACTGCGGACGGGCCACGGGTGCGTCTCAGCGGCTCGCGGCGCTTTGCGTCGACCGGGCGGCGAAGGTCAGCCGCGGCAGCCCGGCGCGGCGCGCGGCGTCCATCACGCTGATCACCGACTGATGCGCGGCATTGGCGTCGGCCGAGATGATGATGACCGCATCCTTCGACCCCGCGGCGGCCGCGTTGAGCTCGGAGGTGAGCATCTCGACGCTGCGCCCGGGGGTGACCCTGCCGTCGATCGCGTAGCGGCCGTCGGCGGCGACGGCGACGACGATTTCGCGCGGGTGATCGTGCAGCTTGTCGGAGTCGGCGGTGGGCAGCGTGACCTGCAGCTCGGTGAACTTCGAGTAGGTTGTCGAGAGCATCAGGAAGATCAGGATCACGAGCAGCACGTCGATGAACGGGATCAGGTTGATCTCCGGCTCTTCGGGCCGGCGCCGGCGGAAGTTCATCGGCATCGCAGGATCCCTCAGGCCGACTGGCGGGGCAGCGCGAAGCGCATCAGCTGCGGCAACATCCTCTCGGCTGCCTGTTCCAGGTCCAGCGCATAGGCATCGATGCGGCCGCGAAAGTAGCGGTAGAACATCAGCGACGGGATGGCGACCATCAGCCCGAAGGCCGTGTTGTACAGCGCGACCGAGATGCCGTGCGCCAGCAGCGCCGGGTTGCCGCCTCCCGTCGGGGCCTGCGAGCCGAAGATTTCGATCATGCCGATCACGGTGCCGAACAGCCCCAGCAGCGGCGCGGCCGCGGCAATGGTGCCGAGCGCGTTGAGGTAGCGCTCGAGCCCGTGCAGCGCGGCGCGCCCGGCCGACTCAAAGACATCGCGTAGCGCATCCTCGCCGATGCGCGGCTCGGCGATCACGGCTCGCAGTGCGCTCGCCAGCATGCCGCCGAGCACGGAATTCGCGGCCAGTTTCTGGACCACGTCGCTGTTCGGCAGGCTGGCGCGCGTCACCGAGAGCACTTCGTCGAGCAGGCGCGGCGGCGCGACACGCCGCTCGCGCAGGCTCACCAGACGTTCGATCACGATCGTTAGCGCAATGACGGAGCACAGGATCAACGGCCAGATGGGCCAGCCGGCCGCTTGTATGATCGTGAGCAAGGATGTCCTTCCCGGCGTGGCGGCGACGATGCCTAGGGTCGAATTATCGCCCGGACGCAGGAGGTGGCTGCTTGCCGATACGACTGCTCGCGGCGTGTGCGAGCCGGTGCACGAGCCGGCAATGAAAACTGTCCCCCCGATCTGTGGACAACTTTGTGGGTAACCGCCCGCTGGCGGCCCGCGGAGGCACAAAACACCGCGTTCGGAACAGATTGCTCAAAACTTAAGCAGAATTTTCAGATTGAAAATCAATGACTTGCACGATTGTGAAAACGGTGTGACAGGGGTCTGCGGGTACCTGTCGGCGAGTCGCCATTTTGTGGAATTCCGTGGCCGCCGCAGCCTGTGGGCATGCGCATGACGCCGCCCGCGGCCTTCGCCGTACCGTCGTCCGCGCCCCTCGTATGGGGCGTTGCCGCACTGCTGCATGCCGTTGGCGACGCGCTGGCAGCCCGCTTCTATGCCTGTGCGGTGAAGGGCGAGATTTCGGGCTTTTCTCGCGCCTCCAGCGGACACTGCTACTTCAGCCTGAAGGACGCCGAAGGCCAGGCCGGGCTGATCCGCTGCGCGATGTTTCGGCGCGCGGCATCCCTGCTCGACTTCGTGCCCGCCGAGGGGCAACTCGTCGAGCTGCGCGGCCGGGTCGCCGTCTACGAGCCGCGCGGGGAGTTGCAGTTCGTCGTCGAATCCATGCAGCGCGGCGGTGCCGGCGCACTCTTCGAGCAGTTCCTGCGCCTGAAGGCCAGGCTCGAAGCCGAGGGCCTGTTCGACGCCTCGCGCAAGCGAGCGCTGCCGCGCTTCGCGCGCCGCGTCGGCGTCGTGACCTCGCTCGGTGCGGCGGCCTTGCACGACGTCGCGACGACCTTCGCGCGCCGCGCACCGCAAGTCGAATTGATCGTCTACCCGAGCCCGGTGCAGGGCAGCGAGGCGCCGGCTGCGCTGGTCGAAGCGATCGCGCTCGCCGGGCGCCGCGCCGAGGTCGACTTGCTGATCGTCTGCCGCGGCGGCGGCGCGCTTGAAGACCTGTGGGCCTTCAACGACGAGCGCGTCGTGCGTGCCATCGCCGCCTGCCCGCTGCCGGTGCTGTGCGGCGTCGGCCACGAGACCGACGTGACGCTGGCCGACTTCGCCGCCGATCTGCGCGCGCCGACGCCGACTGCCGCCGCTGAGCTGGCCGCGCCGGCCCGCCTCGACTGTCTGGCCTCGCTGCAAGCGCTGGCCGACGCGCTGCACCAAGGCCTGCGGCGCGGACTCGACGGACGCCGGCAACGCATCGACCACGCCGCGCTGCGCCTCGCCCGCCCGACAGAGTTGCTGCGCCGCCAGGCGCAGCGGCTGGCGATGCTGCAGCACCGCCTCGGCGCCGCGGTGCACCTGACGAGGCTCACGCACGCGCAGGGGCAGCGCCAGAGCGCATCGCGCCTGCAGCGCGCGGCGGTGGTCCTCATCGCGCAGCACGGACAGCGCCTGGCCGCTCTGGCGGCGAGCTTGGACGCGCTAGCCCCGCAACGGGTGCTTGCCCGCGGCTACGCGTGGCTGAGCGACGAGCAGGGCGGCGCCGTGACGTCGGTGGCGCAGGTGGCTCCGGGGCAGCACATTGCCGCGACGCTGGCCGACGGACAACTGCGCGCCACCGTCGTGGCCGTCGACCGCACGAGCCCGCGCAAGCGCTGAAGCCGGCGACATGAAGCCGGCGACCGCTGCAAGGTCAAGCCGCGCTGCCTACAATTCCCTTCACGCAACAAACCCCACAACAAGGACCCCTCATGGAACACACTCTGCCCGCACTGCCGTATGCGCTCGATGCGCTGGCGCCGCAGCTGAGCAAGGAAACGCTCGAGTACCACTACGGCAAGCACCACAACGCCTACGTCGTCAACCTGAACAACCTGCAAAAGGGCACCGAGTTCGAGTCGATGGGGCTGGAAGAGATCGTCAAGAAGGCCAGCGGCGGCATCTACAACAATGCGGCGCAGATCTGGAACCACACCTTCTTCTGGAAGGGCATGAAACCCGGCGGCGGCGGCGAACCCAGCGGTGCGCTGGCCGCGGCCATCAACGCGAAGTGGGGCAGCTACGCGGCCTTCAAGGAAGCCTTCACGAAGAGCGCGGTCGGCAACTTCGGCTCCGGCTGGACATGGCTCGTGAAGAAGGCCGACGGCAGCGTCGACATCGTCAACATGGGCGCCGCCGGCACGCCGCTGACGACCGGCGACAAGGCATTGCTGACGATCGACGTCTGGGAGCACGCCTACTACATCGACTATCGCAACCTGCGCCCGAAGTGGGTCGAGACCTTCCTCGCCTCGCTCGTCAACTGGAGCTTCGCGGAAGCCAATTTCGCCTGAGCCACGCGCGCCGCGCAAATGCAAAGAGCCGGGTCATGCCCGGCTCTTTGCATTGTGGCTCCAACCGAGGGCTAGCGGCGCGCGCTGGCCAGCTTGACCGCCGAGCCGGAGGACGACGCGACCGGCCGGCCGCGCGTGCTGGGCTTGGGCGATGGCTTGGAGGCGACGTGCGTGCCCTTGGCGGCGACCTGCGTGCCCTTGGCGGCGACCTGCGTGCCCTTGGCAGGCACCTTGTAGACGACCAGCGTCTGGCCCGGCTTGAAGCTCGCGTTGGGGCCGACTTCGTTCCACTGTGCGACCTGCACCGCGCTGACGCCGTAGCGCTTGGCGATCGTCGCCACGGTGTCCTGCTTGCCAGCCTTGAGGGATACCTTGCGCAGCAGCGTCCCGTCCGGCGCGAGCGCCATCGTCGCGCTGTCGGCAAGGTCTTGCGACACGTCGGCCTCGCGCGTCGCGGTGCGCGGAACGAGCAGCGTCGATCCCGCCTTGACGAGCATCTTGGGCGGGATCTGGTTCACCTCGCGCAGCGCGGCTTCGCTCATGCCGACCTCGGCCGCCGCCTCGGCCGGCTTGAGCGTCCTCGGCGCGACCCAGGCGGTCCAGGTCGCGGTCGGGCCGCGGTGCGCGGCCAGGTCGTGCAGGAAGCGATTTGCGTTGTCGTAGGGCAGCAGAAGCTGCGCCGTGCCGGCGGCCAGGATCACCGGCTTGTTCATGTGCGGGTTGAGCGTCTTGAACTCTTCCATCGACACGCCCGACAGGCGCACCGCGAGGTCGACGTCGATGTCGCGATCGATGGGCACGCTGAGGAAATACGGATGGTTGGCCAGCGGCGGCAGCACCAGGCCGAAGGCCTGCGGCCGGGCGACGATGTTTTTCACCGCCTGCAACTTGGGCACGTAGTAGCGCGTCTCCTCGGGCATCTTCAGGCTCGAGTAGTCGGTCGGCAGTCCGGCCTTCGGGTGGCGCGCGACGGCGCGCGCGACGCTGCCCTCGCCCCAGTTGTAGGCGGCTAGAGCAAGTTGCCAATCGCCGAACTGCGTGTACAGGCGCGACAGGTAGTCGAGCGCCGCCCGCGTGGACGCGAGGATATCGCGCCGGTCGTCGCGAAACACATTCTGGCGCAGGTCGAAATCCTTACCGGTCGCGGCCATGAACTGCCACATCCCCGACGCCTTGGCGGTCGACATCGCCTGCGGGTTGAACGCACTCTCCACATAGGGCAGCAAGGCAAGCTCGGTCGGCATGCCGCGCCTCTCGATCTCTTCGACGATGTAGAACATGTAGCGGCTCGAGCGCGCCGTCATGCGCGCCACATAGTCGGGCCGCGTCGCATACCACTGCTCGCGGTTGCGAACGTAGTCGTTGTCGAGATCGGGCATCGCGAAGCCGCGCCGCACGCGCACCCAAAGATCGGTGCGGGCGGCCTCGTCGTCGGCCGTGAAGTCGATGCCGGCGCGGCGCGCGGCGCGCTCGGCGGCGGCGGTCTGGGCCGCCTGCGAGACCGGTACCGCGGGCTCGACCGTCGCCGCGGCCGGCGCGGGTGGCGAGGGCGTCGTTGTCGCGCAGCCGGCCAGCAGCAAGGCACCGATCAGGCAGAGCAGGCGCGTCATCATCGGTAGTCATTCTTCCATTGACGCAGCGCGGCCAGCACCTCGACCGCCGTATCGCCGGTCGCGCCGTGGCCGAGCGCGCTTTGCACGACCTCGGGTTCGGTGCAGCGCATGAAAGGGTTGACCGCGAGCTCGCGTGCAATGCTGCTCGGCAAGGTCGCACGCCGGTCTTCGCGCTCGCGCACGCACCAGGCCTCGTAGTCGCGCAGCGCCTGGTTGCCGGGCTCGACCTCGCGCGCGAACTTCAGGTTCGAGAGCGTGTACTCGTGGGCGCAGCACACGCGCGTGTCGCCGAGCAGCGCGCCCAGCTTGGCGAGCGAAGCGTGCATCTGCGCCGGGGTGCCTTCAAAGAGCCGCCCGCAGCCACCGGAGAACAGGGTGTCGCCGCAGAACAGGACGGGCGGCTGCGGGCCCGAAGCGGTGAAGTAGGCGATGTGGCCTGCAGTGTGCCCCGGAACGTCGATCACGCGAAAGCGAAGACCGAGGAGGTCGATCTCGTCGCCATCGACGAGAGGCTCGAACGGCTCGGGAATTCCTTCGCGCGCCGGCCCGTACACCGGCCCGCGAAGGCGCTTGCGCAGCGCGTCGACGCCGCCGACATGGTCGGGATGGTGATGGGTCACTAGAATGCCCACCAGTGCCAGGGCACGCGCGTCGAGCGCACTTTCCACAGGCGCCGCTTCCCCGGGATCGACGACGACGGCTTCGCGGCCATCGTCGAGCATCCAGATGTAGTTGTCGCTGAAGGCAGGCAGTGCAGTCAAGTTCATGATGGAGTCCCGCGCGATTATAGGTTTGGCCCACTGGCTGCAAACGCCTGCCGGGTGCTACTTGATCGACTGGGAACAAGCCGCGCTCGATCGGGCGGTGGCCGACATCTTCGGCTTTCACGCCCTGCAGCTCGGCTTGCCCGATCTCGACGCGCTGCGCGCCAACCGTATGCCGCACCGCTGGGTCGCGCTCGACGCGCAGACTTCGCTGCCGGATTCTAACTCCGAAAATGCGCCGACGGCGGCGCTGCTGCGCTGCGACTTCGATGCGCTGCCGCTGGACAGCCAGAGCCTGGACCTGATCGTGCTCCCGCACACGCTGGAACTCGCGCGCGACGCTCACCAGGCGCTGCGCGAGGTCGAGCGCGTGCTTCGGCCCGAAGGCCGCGTCGTCGTGCTCGGCTTCAACCCGAACAGCCTGTGGGGCCTGCGCCAGCGTGTCGGCCATCTGCGCCAGCGCATTTCGCGTGGCAGCGAGTGGCCGCTGTATCTGCCGAGCGAAGGCGAGTTCATCGGCCCCGGCCGTCTGCGCGACTGGCTGCGCCTGCTCAGTTTCGAGGACGAGGGTGCGCAGTTCGGCTGCTACCGGCCGGCTTTCAAGTCGGCGAAGTGGTTGTCGCGCGCGGCTTGGATGGACCGCGCGGGCGCTCGCTGGTGGCCGGTCTTGGGCGCCGTGTACCTACTCGTCGCCGTCAAGCGCGTGCGCGGCATGCGCCTCGTGGGCATGGTCAGGGAGCAGCGCAAGGTGGCCAATGGCGCACCGGCCGTGATCGTCAGCCGGCACCGGGATGCGGCATGACGACGCCCATCGCGGAACCCCTGGCCATCCGGCGTCCGCACGTCATCGTCTACTCCGACGGTGCCTGCAAGGGCAACCCCGGCCCCGGCGGTTGGGGCGCATGGCTCAGCACCGGCGGGCATGAGAAGGAGATCTTCGGCGGCGAGAGGCTCACCACCAACAACCGGATGGAGCTGACGGCGGTGATCGAGGCGCTGGCCTCGCTCAAGCGCACGTGCGAGGTCACGATCCACACCGACAGCGAGTACGTCCGCAAGGGCATCACCGAGTGGATTCACGCCTGGAAGCAGCGCGGCTGGAAGACCGCCGACAAGAAGCCGGTGAAGAACGCCGACCTGTGGCAGCGGCTCGACGCCTTGCGCGCGCTGCACACCGTGCACTGGCGCTGGGTCAAGGGCCACGCGGGCGACCCGGGCAACGAGCGTGCCGACGCGCTCGCCAACCGAGGCGCTGCGGCCTACATCTGAGAGCCCCAAGGCCGCCGCCTTGCGGCGACCGCCCCCCGAGAGGGATCAAGGAAACTTGGGGCGGCCCAGCGTTTCCTTGACAGCGTGGCAAGCGCACACCGGCGGCAAGGCCCGCCGTGCGTGCCGCGTCAACTCCTGAGCGCCCCGTTGAAGGCAGCGATGGTTCGCTTCCAGGCGCTGCTGGCCGCGCTCTCGTCGAAGCGCGGCGTGGTGTCGTTGTTGAAGCCGTGCTGCGTGCCGGCGTACTTGAAGGCTGCAAAGCGCACGCCGGCCGCCTTCAGCGCCGCTTCGTAAGCCGGCCAGCCCGCGTTGATGCGCTCGTCGTTCTCGGCAAAGACGAGCAGCAGATCGCCCTTGATCTTTCCGACCTGGTCGAGCTCCGGCGCGTTGCCGTAGAACGGCACGCCGACGGCGAGTTCCGGAACGCGAGTGGCGAGCATGTTCACGACACCGCCGCCGTAGCAGAAGCCCACCGCGCCCAGCCGGCCGTTGCCGCCCGCGATGCTGCGCGCATAGGCCACCGAGGCGACGAAGTCCTCGCGCGTCTTGGCCTGATCGAGCTTGGCGAACAGCTCGCGCGCCTTGTCTTCGTCGCCCGGGTAGCCGCCGAGCGGGAACAGCGCGTCCGGCGCGACGGCGATGAAGTTTTCGAGCGCGAGGCGGCGCGCGATGTCCTCGATGTGCGGGTTCAGGCCCCGGTTCTCGTGCACGACCAGCACCACCGGCAGCGGCCCCGCGGCCTGGGCGGGGCGCGCCACGTAGGCGCGCACCTTGCCGTATCCGGCGGGCGAAGGGAACTCGACGAACTCGGTCTTGATGCGTGCATCGCCAGGGGCCACCTTCTGCGCAAATGCGAAGTTAGGGCTCAGCGCCGCCAGTGTCGCCGCGGCGCCGACGCTGCCGCCGACGACGACGCGCGCGGCGCGATCGAGGAAGCCGCGGCGGTCGATGAGGCCGTGCACGTACTGGTCGAACAGGCGCAGCACTTCGGGCTCGAAATCGGGCGCGGTCTTGGGCGTGTGTGGGGTGGGCATCCGTCTTCTCCGCAATCGACAAGGGCGCTGTTGTAACCCAGCCTCGGCACCTGTGCCGGCGTGTGGTGATCTCGGGGCGCCGCCGCTGTCGCGCAGAATGCGGGTTTGCTTCAACCTCAGGAAGACGAGAACAGAACCATGATGCTTTTCGAACCCTACCTCGCGCGAACGCTGCAGCTTTCCAACCGCATGGTCATGGCACCGATGACGCGCAGCCGCGCCGTCGTGGCCAATACGCCCACCGCCTTGATGGCCGAGTACTACGGCCAGCGCGCCTCGGCGGGGCTGATCGTCACCGAGGGCGTAGCGCCGTCGCCGAACGGCCTCGGCTACGCGCGCATCCCGGGCTTGTTCAACGCTGGTCAGGTGGCTGGCTGGAAGGGCGTGACCGATGCGGTTCACGCCAAGGGCGGCAAGATCTTCGTGCAACTCATGCACACCGGGCGCGTGACGCACCGGTCCAACCTGCCCGCAGGCGCCGAGGTGCTGGGGCCGGGCAGCGAGGTCTGCCCGGGGCAGATGTATTCCGACAACGAAGGCATGCAGCCGCACAGCGCGCCGCGGGCGATGAACGAGAGCGACATTGCCCACGCCGTGGCCGAGTTCGCGCAGGCCGCGCGGCTGGCGGTCGAGGCCGGGTTCGACGGCGTCGAACTGCACGCCGCGAACGGCTACCTCATCGAGCAGTTCCTGAACGCGAACGTAAACCAGCGCAGCGACGCGTATGGCGGCGGCATCGACGGCCGCAATCGCTTCGCGCTCGAGGTGGCGGCCGCCGCGGTGGCTGCGATCGGCGGCGACCGGGTCGGCATCCGGCTCTCGCCTCACGGCGTGTTCAACGGCACGGGCGGCTACCCGGATGTCGACGCGCAATACCTCGCGCTCACGAAGCAGCTCTCGGCGCTGGGCCTGTTGTACCTGCACGTGCTCGATCATTCAGCGCTGGGCGCGCCGCCGGTGCCTGCCGATCTGAAGCTGCAACTGCGCAAGAACTTCGACGGCGTGTTCATGCTCGCCGGCGGCTTCGATCGCGACAGCGCCGAGCAGGCGCTGGTCGAGAAGCGCGCCGACCTGATCGCGTTCGGCAGGCCATTCCTTGCCAACCCGGACCTCGTGCAGCGCATGCGTTCGAACGCGCCGCTGAACGCGCCGGACATGGCAACCTTCTACACGCCTGACCCCAAGGGCTACACCGACTACCCGACGCTCGCGGCCTGAACGAGCTGCCGCCAGCAGCGTACTTTACGCGTTAGATCGCGTCCGTTCGGGCGCGTTCGTCGAGCCGCCTACTTGTGGCCCAGCGCCTCCAGCACTGCGCTGGAGTTCGCCTCGCTCGCGTAGTCGAGCGGCGTGCGTCCGCTCTTGTCGGCTGCGCGCGGGTTCGCTCCGCGCGCGATCAGCACGCTGACCATTCGGGTGTCCGAACGCAAGACCGCATGCGTCAGCGCGGTGCGCCCATCCGGGTCCCGGGCGTCGACGGGCTGCCCGCTGTCCAGCAGGCGCCGCACCGCTGCGATGTCGCCCGCTTCGACGGCCGAGATGATCTCCTGCGCGGACTGTAGACGTGCATCACGACTCGCACCCTGCAAGCTGCCCGTGCTCGATCTTGCGCTGTCCTGCAGCGGCTGCGCTGCGGGCGTCGTGATCAGGCGCGCGCTGCCGGCTTCGGCCGCGCTCCTGGGCTGACCGCCCGCGATCCCCTCCGGAACCGCCGAAGCCGGCGCGCCTTGTGCACGTTCCACGGAGGCGCTCTTGTTCGCCTTCGCGAGCGCATCCACCGCTGCGTCTGGCGCCGCTTCGAGTTTGCCGCTGGGCGCGGCGGCGCCTGGAAATGCGGACGGTGCGGCCACCGGCGCAGGCGCGCGCCTGGATTCGGTGCCGACGGATTCACCGAGCGCAGCGGGCGAAGGGGGTTCGGCAGGCTTGGCCGCCGCTGCCGCCGCCGCCGTTGCGGTGGGCTGGGCGCCCGTCTCCGTGCGCGACCTCGCGGCCGAGCGGTCGAAGTCGGGGCTGATCTTGGGCGATGCTTCGGCGCTTGGAGTTGCAACCGGTGTCGGCGGGGCCCTTGTTTCGGGAGCCGGCTTGCTCGCCGACACGGGTTCCTGAGCGTCGGGCATTCGGGAGTCCTGCTCGCCGATTCGCAGCACGACCACCGTGCTCAGCGCGACCACGAACACCGCCGCCGTGCCTTGCCACCACAGGCGCCGCGAGTTCCACCGCGGCTCGTTCGCCGCGGCGGGGCGTGCGGCCTGGCTTGACGGCGCCTCCAAGTTGGCGACCGCCGCCAGCACGGCCGCCCTTCTGCGCTCGCGCGCCGCGGCGTCGTCCATCGCTCCCGCCGCGTTGCGGTAGCTTCTCTCCAGATCGTCCCGATCGTCGTGTTCAGCCATGGCGTGTCGTCCATCCGGCGAGGCGCGAGCGCAATGCCCGGCGCGCGTAGCGCAACCGGCTCTTCGCGGTCTCGAGTCCAACGCCCGCGATCTGCGCCACCTCTTCGAGCGCGAGATCGCTTTGCGCGAACAGCACGAAGGTCTCGCGCTGCACGAACGGAAGCGCCTGCACCTCCTTGACGATGGCCGCCGCCAACTGGGCATTCTCGGCGATGTGCTCGGGCGACAGGGCGTCGTCGTCGGCGAGTTCCGCGAGCGCGAGTTCGCCGCTCTCGCCGCCCAAGTGCACGACGCCAGACGTGCGCCTGAACTGGTCCATCACCTTGTTGCGCGCGATCGTGAACAGCCAGGTGACGAAGCGCGACTGGGTCTCGTCGAAGCTGCCCGCCGCCCGCGCCACCGCGATCCACACTTCCTGGTGCAGGTCTTGCGCCGTGGCGTCGTCGGCAAACCCCATCATCCTGCGCACGAAGTCGAACGAGGCCCGGTCGTGGCGGTCGTACAAGCGGGCAAAGGCAGACGCGCTGCCTGCCTTGTAAGCCCGAAGCAACTCGGCGTCGCTAGCGTCTGCCGTCTCCATCCATGCGGATGCTACCGCCCTGTCGTGCAATGGCGAACGGCTTGCTAGCGCCTGGGCGGGTCCGGCACGTAGCCAAGGTCCGGCGCGACGTTCGGGAACGAGCGTGGGTGCGCGTAGCCCGTCGTCCTCGGGATGATGCCGGCGGCGACGAGGTTCTCGTAGCTGTCGTAGCCGATCTCGATCACCGCCCTGGGCGACGTCGTTGCGCGCTCAAAGGCCGTGTGCGTCGTCACCGAGCGTTCGCGTTGGCCGTGGCCGGTACCCAGTCGCTCGGTGGACTTGGCCAGCGAGTCGGCGGCCGCCTCGCTCTTGTTTTCCATACGGCCGAGACTGCCGGACTTCGCGGCCGGTGCCGCTGCTGCACTCGATTCGCTGCCCTGGGCGCGGCGGGAGTCGAAGTCGGCCGATCCTCTGGGCGCTTCCGACGGCGCTGGCGGAGTCGACGCTTCCGGCACCACCGCTAGCGAGCGAACGGGCGGCGGCACCGGCTTTTCGAGGAAGGCCGCGACGCCGATCACGCCGACGTTCGACGCCCGCCCGGTCTGCGCCGCGTACGAGTCGCGCAGCGCAGCGAACTCGAACGCCGCGATTGCGGTGTCGCTCTTGCGCCAGCCGGTGATGTCGTACGACTCGCAGGGGTCGAGAACGTAGCCGGTTTGGCCCGGGTCCGCGGTCTGGCCCGAGATGACGTTGATGCCGTCGACCGACAGCACTGCGAGCACTCGCGCGCCGGTCCTGTTCGAGAGCCGTATCGCGTAGCGTGCGCCGGGGCTGCCGGCCA
>CAIKUF010000194.1 GCA_903830565.1 uncultured bacterium
GAATCTTGCCAATCATGTCCATGGTGATCACTCCTTGTCCTCTGCTGCACAAAAATGCAGCAGGGTAGTCGTTCACCTGGCTCAGTTTTGGGTCGGCACAACCCTCAAAAGTGGCTCAGTTTTCGGTCGGCGCCAACACTTGTCATTTCCGATATCGGAAATTCGCATTGCTTCATCCACGCTGCCGCGGACGCGTCGTCGAGCCCGTTTCGCCTTCGTCGTCGCCTTCGCCGTCCGCCTTGCGCCAGCTCAGCCGCTGCTGCAACGCCTCGCGGTCAAGCTCGATGCGCTCCTGTGGCATGCGATGCTCAAGCTCAAGCTGCACCTGCTTGAGCTCAGCCAGGTCAGCCTTCCTAGCTGCCTCGATCCGCAGCCGGTGGGCCTCGATCTCAGCTGCGGCGGCCCGCTCAAAGGCGGCCAGGAACTCCTGCAGCGCCAGCGCGGCCTGCTCCCGCCGCTTACGCGCCGCGGCGAGTTGCAGCGAAAGCGCCTGCAGGCGAGCGAGGAGCTTGGCGTTCCGAACAGGGCTAAGGAGACCCATGAACAAGCCCGGCAGCTCCCTCTCGTCGACGGCATGCTCGGCCTCAAGCGAGGCGAGATGCTGCGCCGCATCGGCGGCGGCTTTGCGATGGCCGCCCACGGTCGGGCGACCGGCGGCGAAGGCCGCTGCGTCGTAAGCGCGCTCAGCGGCCTCGCGAGCTGCGATGTGCGGCGGCTGCTGTGGATCGCCGGCGCGCCGCGCAGAGATCTTCAGCTGCCGGCTTCGCAGAGCGCGTTCCTCGTCGCCGAGGGCCGCGATTCGATCGACGGCTGTCCTCGGGCCGCGGCGACGCCGATCGATCTCTTCATTGGCCCGCTGCGCGAGGGCCTGGCGCGCCTGGCGTTCGGTCGCCAAGACGTTCTTCGGGCGCAGCAGCCCAAGGGTGAGAATGCGCCCGACCAGGATCAGCAGGTCGAGGAACTTCTCGGCGCGCAACTGCACCAGGTCGACGTCGGCGCATGCTCTGAGATCGAACAGGTCGGCCGCGCTCATCGCGCGCAGGCTGGCCTGCAGCTTCTTCTCCGCGTCCAGCAGCTCGGCCTCGGCGTGCTCCGCGCGAATACGCTCGGCAAGTGGCTCATGAGACACGGATGAGCCTTTTGGTGATCCCTTTGGTGAGCCTGTTGCATTTCGCTCCGCAGCCTGCGATGAGTCGATCGACGTCGGTTGCGTGGCGAGGAAAGACAAGGGGTCGCCGCCGCGGTCAACAAGTTCTTCTGGCTTGCGTTGCCCGCCTTCCGTCTTCGTCTGGGTCTTCATTGCGTTTCCTCCGGCGAGTGGAGCTGGTCGCAGTCCGTCAAGGAATTCGGCTCGTCCCTGCTCCAAACGATCAGGTGCATTGGCCTGCAGTAGCAGCGCAGATCCGAGGCGGTCTTGAACCACAGCGACTGAGGACAGCCGACGCAGACCGTGGGCGGTCGCTGCTCGACCGAGAGTGCCTGCACGACCGGCCGCAACGCGGGCGGCGGCTTCACGGCTTGCTCGTTCTCGCTGGCGCTGAAGCCCGCGATGAGGGTTTCGATTGCGGTGGTCATGGGCTACCTTTTCCGTTGTGGTGGAGACTGGGGTGTGGGTGGCGTCCGCGGCACCGGCGTCTGCGAGTGCAGGGCCTCGCGTGCCGCCAGCTGCGCCGTCGCCCGGTCGACCGCTGCCTGTGCCTGGTCGATCTGGTCGAGTCGGTAGCTCGTCCAACCGGCCACGCCGAGCACGATCAGCGCGCTCGTCAACAGCAGTGCGGCGATCGGCCATAGCAGCATCCAGCGCATTCGGCAGAGCGTCCGCCGGTGCAGGCCGTCGAGCTCGGCGCGTTGGAGTTCCAAAGCGCTTTTGATTGAACAATGCTCTGCGTACAACAGCTTCTTCAAGCTGGCGACGTGCTGCCAAAGCAACTGCTGGGTCTGGTCGACGAGCTGGCGCTGAGTCGCCGCTTGATCGGCTTGCAGCCTCGCGGCCAGCGATGAAGTTTTCGGCGTCGAAGGGGTCGACATAGATGCTGCCTTTCAATCGCACCGGCTTCGCACCTGGCGCAAGCCGCACGCTGACGTAGTCGATCCCCTCGCGGTTGATCTCGCCAAGCTCGCGCAGCGAGGCCAGCACGTCCGCACGGTTCTTGACCAAGCCCGCCTCGATGCGGCTGACGAGCCAATCGGTGATGGACTGGCGCTGGTCGGGCTCGACCTCGAGGCCGGCGCGCAGCTGGGACGCGGCGACGGGCGCCATGCGACCGAGCTGGACGGGCTTGGCGCGCGCGGGGTCGTCGGGCCTGGCCCAGCCTTTGGTGTGGTTCCAATAGTCGCGTAGCGGGTCAAAGTGCCGTTGCCACCCTGGAGGTGCGATGTTCATTGCGCGGCCCGACCGGAGCTCGACCCGCGGCACCAAGATGTGCACGTGAACCCCGCCGTCTTGATCGCGGTGCAGCACAGCGCAGAAGTCGTACTGGTCACGGTCAAGGCCCGAGAAGGCGAGGCGTTCAAAGTCGTCGATCACGGCGTCGATCTCCGCGCCGGTAGGCGCATCCTCCGGCGCCCACGCGGTTAACCACGAGGTGTAGCGATACTTTGTCGTCAAGCTGTCGATCAGCTCCCCCGTGAGTCGAGGATCCCCGCGCAGCACGAGCACCTCCGCGCGCACTTCGCCAAGATGGTCGTGCTCCTGCAGCAGGTACGCCGCTGCCGCGGCCAACATCCAAACACTTGCCGTGCACGACTAGGCCTCGGCCGCTGCCGGTGCCGGCGCTTTCGCGAGCGCCGATATCTCGCGCTGGATCTCGCGAAGCACGTGGAGGCAGCGAAGCGTGTCGACGCGCTCGGCGCGCAGGGCATGAGCGTTCAACACGTGTGCAATCTGATTGCAGTTGTTGCCAAGCCGGGCGATGGCGAGCAGCAACGAAGGATCGACCTGAGAGAAGCGGCGACGCGGCTGCGGGCGGCGATAGTCCGTGACTTGCACGGCGCCGGGGCCGACTGCCTGGCGCAGCCAATCGGACATTGATAGGCCGCAAGCGGCCGCGGCAACGCGCCACTCGCTGGCCACCGCAGACGGCACGCGCGCGCTGACGACCTTCGTGAGGTGCGCATGCTTGCCGACAGATTCGCCTGCGGCATGTGGTGCTGGCGGCCGTTTCGCGGTCACGAGTTGATCAACGCCACGACGCCAGCCAGGACGAAGACCTCGGGCTTCGGCGGGGAATCTGCACGTTCCATCTCCACCGCTCCAACAGCAAGCTCGAACGCGCGATCGAGGTTGAACTGGGATAACTCGGATAGCAGGACGGCGACCCGGCGCAGAGTGTCGCGCGCAGCGTTGTCCTAACCGGGCAGGCTGGCGCCGACCATTGCAAGGTTCAACGCGAGATAGAGCGAGGTCGACGGCGTGGCGGTGTTCATCATGGTCTTTGAAGTGATGCGATCAACATGCCGATGAGGCCAGCACTACCCAACCTGGACTCCGCCAGGTGCGCAGGGAATGAGGTGCAACGTCCGCGACGGGCCGTTACCGGGCGCAGCAGCGCGCGGCCGGTGAAGTCGAGAAGGACCTCTTGCTCGGCTCGCTCAAGGAACAGAGCAACGACGGCGCCTTTGGCGACCGTTGTGGATAGGACCCAGCCATTGCGCCTGTCCAGTTGCGACGGCGCCGAGTACCACTCGGCCACCTCCTTGGCGAGTGTCCAACTCGCCGCAGTTGGCATCGGGCCGGCGACTACGAGTTGTCCGCGATATACAGGCACGGACTCAGGCAACGCCGCCAAGGCCGCGATCTCCTCGGGTGTCATCAAGAAGTTGACCGCCTTGCGAGCCTCGTGGAACACGAACGAGAAAGTCGCTGGGTCGGCAAAGAGCCCTTGGTCGATGCACACCATGCGGAGCGCTGCAGCCAACGCACTTCGAGGGATTGCTTTCGCCCGAGCAAAGGCAATCACAACGTCACTGGCGAGGAGCACCTCTTGGTCCTGGATGGCTTCTCGCGCAGCGTCCGCTGCGCGGACTTGATCTGGGTCGAGCAACCGGGCAGTGAAACGCTCGACCCAATCCCCATCAACGACGACGGCCTCATCCTTGGCGAGTTGTGCCAAGATGCTCTCTGCGTGAACCCGAAGGACGCCCGCGACCAAGACGTCGTGGACGGGATCAGAGTGGACGGGATCAGAGGTGTTCGTTCGCGTCATGTGCGTTCCTTTTTGGTTCGGCAGGGATCGAAGGGGCGGCAGCCCCTCGACAGCCCCATGTAGGCAACCTCCGGTTGTCTACATGGGTAGGCTGGCTGCCTGCCTCTGGGCACTGCAAGCAGGATGCCGCTTTCTGCCGATCGGCACCTTGACGAGACCTTGACGAAGAAGGAACGGACGCCGGCCAAGCGCTGCTCCAGGGACAATTGCAAGCCCGCAACGGGGTACAGGGAAGGGACAACGATGAACGAGGTCGACAGTCAGTCCGCTGCCAGTGGCTCAGTCAGTGAGCCGCCAGCGAGCAAACAGCAAAGCGTCCAAAAGATGGTCTTCACGATTGGCTCGCTGGAGACAATCGCGCAACGCCTTGAGGCGCTGCCAGCGCGCCAAGCCCTGACCATTCACAGCGCCGTGCAAAGGCTCGCACCCACGATCAAGAAAATGCGCGCTCGGGGTTACTCGCTCGACGAGGCAGCCGCCGAGTTGCGCGCTGGCGGGCTGCCGCTGTCGGCACGCGCACTTGCGCGGCACTTGCGCACCGCCGCGCCAAAGAAGCGCGCCTCTGCGAGCGAGTAGTGCTCCACCCAATCGACAAGCGCGCGCACTCGCTCGCGATCAACGGGTGGCAGCGCCGCGAGCGCTGCGAGCACGCCCTCCATGAAGCCGGCCGAGTCGTCGATGTGACCGCCGCCCGCGCGCAACAGCGCTGCGGCCAAGCGCAGCCGCTCCCGCGCCCGCGGGGAAAGCCGACGGCGCCCTGCGGCGCCGCTCACGGGCAGGTCAGTTGGGCCGCCCACCATTGGCGCCCCTTTCGGCCTCCCGGCCGTTAGCAGCATGCCGCTCTGGCGGCTGCAGCGCGATGCCGTGGTCGCGCGCCTCAACCTCCTCCCATACCTTCAGCGCCGGGGCGCCTGCGATGGTGCCGTTTGGGCCGCGCAAAACCCATGGCTCTGGCTGGACCACTAGCCGGCCAAGCGTGGGATGGTTGAGCGACCATCCAATCCACCGTCCCCGTGCTGTCCAGTCAACCGGCGCGGCGGCCTGCGGCGTGACGGCCAGCTCCTCGCGCGCAGCCCGCTGGTAGATTGAGATCGTCCAGCCCGTGAAGTCCTCAATGCCTCGTCTGCCAGACGCTGCGCGCGCGAGGATGATCACCTCTGCGGTGGCCAGCTGAGCCCCACAGGCGCCTGCCGCAGCGTCCTCAACGCGCCGGCGCGTCGCCAGGTGAGGGAACAATGCAGCGACCTGCGGTGTAAGGGTAAGGCCGACGGCGCCGGGAGGCGCAACCGGCCCGCCCTCGGCGGGTCGGCTTTGATTGCTGTCCGCGCGCGCCCGTGCGCGCGTTGGTGGTGGTCTTTTTGAATCACCACCAACAGGGCGGCCAGAGGGCGCCCTGATCTTTTCTGGTTTGTGGGAACTGAGTTCCCATTCAAAACAGTCGGGTATGTCGCTTTGAATGGGAACTGAGTTCCCATTCAAAATTGTCGGGAATTGGTCGACGCGCGGATCGCGCGGCCACGGCGGCAGCTCGGTGAGACAGTCGAAGTCATCTTCACCAAGCTCAAAGAATGCAGGGTGCAGCCAGATCCTGTTCCTTCTGCCGCCGCCGACGCCGCCGCCGGCAACGGTCACAAAAGGGACGTACTTCACCGCCTCTGCGACTCGAGCGACCCGCTGGCCGTCTGGCGCCGGCTCGCCACGCAGGTCGAGGGGCCGTCCGCTCGCGTCGGCCAAAGGCTGGGCCAGCCACCGCAGCGTCTCGCCCGCCCACCTCCTGCTCATCCCGGTGATGGTCGAAAGCGACCAGACGGTCGGCCCGACCCCTAGCCTTGGGCCCAGCCGCGGCGAACGTGCATCACTTGGACCGGTCAGCGGCCCGTGCGGGCAACTGTTGTCAATGACACCTGCGACAGCAGCGAGCACGAGCATCTGCGCCTGGGTGAGCGCCGGCGCCTTGTGGAGGCGCCCATCCCGGCAAATCCTGACCCAGTGCAGCGCGCGGCGCAGCGCGCGCTGTGATGGCGTTTCACTTTCTTGCTTGTGCATGGCCGCTCGGGCGACCAGCAACCGTCAAGGTGTCAACTCTGCACACGCGAGAAAATCAACGTGCTCTCCCCCGAGGCACGTCAATGAGACACGCGGCGCCAGTGACTGCCCTACAGTCACTGGCCGACCGCCTCCCTGCTCCTACTGACCGTCAGCGCCGCCTCGGCGCGCCGCTGGAATCGTGCGGCGACGTGGGGCAAGCCGGCGGATTGCCAGTGCCGCGCCGCGCCGTATAGGTCAACGACGAGGTACCTTCCACGCCGAATTAGCCAAGGCCACCGGCCTTGGGACTTCGCCTTGTAGACGGTGTCAACCTCAACGGGGAAGTCCTCCGCGACGTCAACAAAACGTGCCTCGGGCTGGGCAGGCACGGGCGCCATCACGATCTGCGCGCCGCAGTGCGGGCATGTGCCCGCGCTCACGCTGCACCCCCGGCTGGAACACCGGCGGCCGCGGCTCGTGCAGCGCGCTCAAGCTGCTCCCTCTTCGTCGGCCGGCCGCGGCGCGGCCTGGCCGTCACTTGCACCTGGCGATCTTTCAGCCACTGCAGGACGGTGCTCTCCAACCAGATCGCCGCACCAGCGCCTTCAATCCTGACCGGCGGTGGCAAGCGCTCCGGGTTGGTGCTCAGCGCGTTCCAGACCGTGTCGTGCTGAATGTGCAAGACCTCCGCGAGGTCATGCGCCGTGAGTGTGGCAATGAGCGGTCGCGAACGGGCGCGCTGCGCTGGCGCGAGCGCATCGTGATAGGCCAGCGGCTTCTCGCTGGCGTGCGTGATGTCCATTTGATGGCTCCGAGGGAGCGCCCGCCAGGCGAGCGCCATCCTCCCGGGTTGCCGTCAAAACGCCGGACTTTCACCGGCGCCCCAGGGGGCCTACCCCCCGCCCCAAGGCCTCCCCGTGCCTGGGTTTGGACGCTGCCAGGGCGCCGCCCCTCAACGGGCGGCTGCAGCTCCCTTTGACAAGCCCGGCGTTGGGATTCAACCGGCTGGCGTGGGCCGCGACCGCGGCCCTTTGTCAAAGTTCGCGAGCCTCCAGTGAGGCTCTCGTGCTGCTGGCAGTGCGCCGAGTGGCCCGAGGGCGGGCGGCACCGTCAGGTAACACTCTACACCCTCAGCATGGACGGCGCAAGGGTGCGGCCAGAATCGCTGTCCCAAGCTCACTCCCGCTAACCTAACCACTACAAGCCTTGGGACACTGTTGGGACAATTCACTGTCCCAAATTACGAAAGCAGGCGTGAGTTGGAGTGAGTGGGTGTTAGCGTAAGTACTTGATTTGTTTGGATTTTCTGGTGCCGGCTATCCGAATCGAACGGATGACCTTCCGCTTACAAGGCGGGTGCTCTACCAACTGAGCTAAGCCGGCGCGGCAAGGCTGCGAGTATAGGTTCGGCGCCTTCGCAAAACGCGAGCGCGATCACTTGACGCGCTTGAGCGAAGGTCGAGGCGGAGCTGGCGGTTCCGGCGGCTCTGTCGGCGCGTCGGACGAGGCCGCGCGCGGCGCGTCCGCGGGCCGGACCGCGCCCTCGGCCAGCGCGAGATGCAACCCACCGGCAGGCGCGCGCCTGGGCTCGTCGGCGGCATCGGCGGCAGCCACCTCGGTCGGCGCGGGAAACGCCATGCCCTGCCCGTTCTCGCGCGCGTAGATCGCGATGACGTGGGTGACCGGCACGACGATCTCGCGCGCGCTGCCGCCGAAGCGGGCCTTGAACTCGATGAACTCGTTGCCGAGCTTGAGGCCGCTCGTGGCCTCGAAGCCGACGTTGAGCACGATCTCGCTGTTCTTCACGTACTCGGGCGGCACGCGCACGCTGGCGTCGACGTACACCGCCACATAGGGCGTGAAGCCGTTCTCGGTGCACCACTCGTGCAGTGCACGGATGAGGTACGGCCGCGTGGAGGTGCCGTTGTTGCCGGGCGCGTTGGGCAGCGTCACGGTGACCCTCGGCACTACTTGCGCATGACCTTCTCGGACGGCGTCAGCGCCTCGATGTAGGCCGGGCGCGAGAAGATGCGCTCGGCGTACTTGAGCAGCGGCACGGCGTTCTTCGACATGTCGATGCCGTAGTAGTCGAGCCGCCACAGCAGCGGCGCGATGGCCACATCAAGCATCGAGAAATCGTCGCCGAGCATGAACTTGTTCTTCAGGAAGATCGGCGCGAGCTGCGTCAGCCGGTCGCGAATCTGCACGCGCGCCTTTTCGAGTTGCTTGTCGGTCGGCTTGACGCCGCGCGACTCGAGCACGTTCACGTGCGCGAAGAGTTCCTTCTCGAAGTTGAGCAGGAACAGGCGCACCCGCGCGCGCGCCACCGGGTCGCCGGGCATCAATTGCGGATGCGGGAAGCGCTCGTCGATGTACTCGTTGATGATGTGCGACTCGTACAGGATCAGGTCGCGCTCGACCAGGATCGGCACTTCGTTGTACGGGTTCATCAGCGCAATGTCTTCGGGCTTGGCGAAGAGGTCGACATCGCGAATCTCGAAGTCCATGCCCTTCTCGAACAGCACGAAGCGGCAGCGGTGCGAATAGGGGCAGGTCGTTCCGGAGTAAAGCACCATCATGAGCGTGGGCTCCTTGGGGTCTTGAGATCGTCAGAAAGCGCAGTGCCCTGGCCTGGCGGCCCGGCGCTGCACCACCAGGGCGAGGGCGCGTGTACTCGCCACGCGGCAGCTACTTCACCTCTTTCCAGAACGAGGCGTTCATGCGCCAGACGACGACCGTGAACACCGCCAGGAACAGCAGTACCCACACACCGAGGCGAACCCGCAGCTTCTGGTTGGGCTCGGCCATCCATTGCAGGAAGCCCACGAGGTCGGCGACCGAGTCGTCGAACTGCGCCAGCGTCATCGTGCCCGGTGTCGTCTGCTCGAAGCCGGTGATGTGGTGCACGACCTTGGCCGGGTCGTGCGGGTCCTTCTCTTCGCTCACCTTGGCGACCCGCTGCCCCTGCAGTTGCCACAGCACGTTGGGCATGGCGACGTCGGGGAAGGCGAGGTTGTTCCAGCCGGTTGCCTTGGCGTCGTCGCGGTAGTAGCTGCGCAGATAGGTGTAGAGGTAGTCCGCGCCCGAGCCCTTGGCGATGTCGGCGCGCGAGCGTGCGATCAGCGTCAGGTCGGGCGGCTGCGCGCCGAACCATTCCTTGGCCTGCTTCGGATCCATCGCGATGTGCATGGTGTCGCCGACCTTGTCGGTCGTGAACATCAGGTACTGCTTGATCTCGTCGTTCGTGAGACCGAGGTCGCTCATGCGGTTGAAGCGCATGTACGAAGCCGAATGGCAATTCAGGCAATGGTTGACGAACAGCTTGGCGCCGTGCTGGAGCGACGGCATGTCGGTCAGCTTGTCGGTGGGGAACTTGTCCCACTGGATGCCGCCGCTGCCCGCCAACGCGCTGCCGACGAAGCCGATGGCGGCGAGGAAGGAGAGGATCAGTTTCTTCATGGTGTCGATTCCGGCATGCAGGCTCGATTCAGTGGGGCTTGAACGTCACGCGCTCGGGCACCGGCTTGAATTCGCCGAGGCGCCCCCACCAGGGCATCAGCAGGAAGAAGCCAAGATAGATGAGGGTGCCGATCTGCGACACGTAGGTGCCCAGCTCGGAGGGTGGCTGCGAGCCGAGGTAGCCGAGGACCAGGAAGACGACGACGAACACGGCATAGACGATCTTGTGCCACCCGGGACGGTAGCGGATCGACTTCACCGGGCTCTTATCGAGCCAGGGCAGGAAGAAGAGGATGACGACTGCGGCGCCCATCACCACGACGCCCCAGAATTTGGCGTCGAAGGTCTGCAGCAGCCCAATGGCGACCAGTGCGCCGAGGGCCAACGCGAGCCTGGCGATCGTGCCCAACCGCCCCTTGAGCAAGGCCAGCGCTGTTGCCAGCGCGATGATCCCCGACAACACGTTGATCATCAGCGGGTTGGTCGCGCGCAGCATCGAATAGAAGGGCGTGAAGTACCACACCGGCGCGATGTGTAGCGGCGTCTGCAGCGGGTTGGCGGGGATGAAGTTGTTGTATTCCAGGAAGTAGCCGCCCATCTCGGGCGCGAAGAAGAGGACCGCCGAGAACAGAAGAAGGAAGACGACCACCCCGACAACGTCGTGCGTCGTGTAGTAGGGGTGCGACGGGATGCCGTCCAGCGGATGGCCGTCGGCGCCCCGCTTGGCCTTGATCTCGACACCGTCCGGGTTGTTCGAACCCACCTCGTGCAACGCGATCAGATGCGCGACCACGAGGCCCAGCAGCACCATCGGCAGGGCGATGACGTGGAACGCGAAGAAGCGATTGAGCGTGGCGTCGCCGACCACGAAGTCGCCGCGGATCAGGATCGCCAGGTCCGGGCCGACGAAGGGCACGGCCGAGAACAGATTGACGATGACCTGTGCGCCCCAGTAGCTCATCTGGCCCCACGGCAGCAGGTAGCCGGTGAAGGCCTGGCCCATCAGGCCGAGGAAGATCGCGCAGCCGAAGAGCCAGATCAGCTCGCGCGGCTTGCGGTAGCTGCCGTAGATCAGCCCGCGGAACATGTGCAGGTAGACGACGATGAAGAACGCCGACGCGCCCGTGGAGTGCATGTAGCGGATCAGCCAGCCCCAGGGCACGTCGCGCATGATGTACTCGACCGAGGCGAAGGCGAGCGCCGCATCGGGCTTGTAGTGCATCGTCAGGAAGATGCCGCTGACGATTTGGATCACCAGCACGAGCATAGCCAGCGAGCCGAAGATGTACCACCAGTTCAGGTTCTTCGGCGCGTAGTACGTGCCCCACTGGTCGTTCCACAGCTTGGTCAGCGGGAAACGGTTGTCGATCCAGTTCAGGAACGCGCCGCCCGCGGAGGCGTCGGCGGGTGCTTGCTTGAATTCAGCCATTTCAGGATCTCGTGAAGATGCCAGGTACAGGGGTGCGCTCAGCCTAAGCCTTCTTGTCTTCGCCGATCAGCACGCGCGTGTCGGAGAGGAACATGTAGGGCGGCACTTCCAGGTTGTCCGGTGCGGGCTTGTTCTTGAAGACCCGGCCGGCCATGTCGAAGGTCGAGCCGTGGCAGGGGCACAGGAAGCCGCCCTCCCAATCGTCCGGCAACGAGGGCTGCGGGCCGGGCTTGAACTTGTCGGAAGGCGAGCACCCGAGGTGGGTGCAGATGCCCACCACGACCAGATACTCGGGCTTCCTCGCGCGCCACCCGTTGCGCGCGTACTCGGGAGTCAACTCGTCCTGCTTGCGCAGCGAGTTCGGGTCGGCCAGTTGCGGGTCGAGCCTGGGCAACTGCGCCAGTTGTTCGGGCGTGCGGCGAACGATCCACACCGGCTTGCCGCGCCACTCGACCGTGAGCTTCTCGCCCGGCTGGAGCGCGCCGATGTCGGCCTCGACGGCGGCGCCTGCGGCACGTGCGCGCTCGGAAGGCTGAATGGAGCCGACGAACGGAATGGCCACCGCCACACCGCCGACGGCTCCCATGCCACAGGAGATGGCAACCCAGGTGCGGCGGCCTTGATCGACTTGCTGGTCACTCATGAGGGTCCTCGAAACAGACTGGTGCCCGGACACACCTAGGGGCAACCTGTGATTCTAGCGGAGAGCGGGTGTGGGATCGAAGGCGAACCGTGCACCGGAGGCGGCGTGCGACCGCGGTGGACAATACAGGCTGCGGCAAAGCGTCGGCGCGAGCACAGAGTGGCCCGCGTCATGGGCAATCATAGGGAGGTTAAAGCATGGGAGTGGTATCTGAGTTCAAGGAATTCGCCGTCAAGGGCAGTGTGATCGACCTCGCCGTCGGCGTGATCATCGGCGGCGCGTTCGGCAAGATCGTCGACTCGATCGTCGGCGACATCATCATGCCGATCATCAGCAAGGTCTTCGGCGGACTCGACTTCTCGAACTACTTCATTCCGCTGGCCGGGCAGACGGCGGCCACGCTGGCCGAGGCCAGGAAGGGCGGCGCGGTACTCGCCTATGGAAACTTCGCGACCACCACACTGAGCTTCGCGATCCTGGCCTTCATCATCTTCATGATGGTCAAGCAGATCAACCGCCTGAAGAGCGAGTCCCCACCTGCCGCGCCGACGGCACCGCCCGAGGACGTGGTTCTTCTGCGCGAGATTCGTGACGCATTGCGCAAGTAGGCAAGGCTTGCAGGCCGAATCCCGCGCCGCATGATATGACCCTGAATCCGTGACCTCCGCCCCACTTGACCGGTTTTGAGGTTCAGCGTGACTGCGAGTATCTACAAACTGCTGGAGGCGAGTCTGGAATTTGCCGCGCGGCGGGCGGTAGGCCCGGTTTTGCTCGCTTGGGCGCGGCCTA
>CAIKUF010000195.1 GCA_903830565.1 uncultured bacterium
CGAGCTGGCTTGCGGCGCCGAACTCGGGCGTCATCACGTACACGGGCACGTCGACCAGCGGCACGATGGCGGCGTCGCCCTGGCCGATGCCCGAGGTCTCGACGACGATGAGGTCGAACCCTGCCGCCTTGCACGCCGTCAACACGTCGGGCAGGGCCTGGCTGATCTCGCTGCCGTAGTCGCGTGTCGCCAGGCTGCGCATAAATACGCGAGGCCCCAGGCTTGCCGCTTCGCGGACTTCGCCACCCCCCGAGGGGGCTGGCTGCCCTTGGGACGGCCCGGCGGGCAGCCCCACGCGTACCCACGGACCGATCGCGTTCATGCGGATGCGGTCGCCCAGCAGCGCGCCGCCCGTCTTGCGCCGCGACGGGTCGATGCTGATGACGGCGATGCGAAGGCGGTCGTCCTGGTCCAGACGCAGGCGACGGATGAGTTCGTCCGTTAGGCTCGACTTGCCGGCGCCGCCGGTGCCGGTGATGCCGAGCACCGGGATGCGGTTGCCTTCGGCCGCGGCTTGCAGCGCGGCCTTGAGCTTGGCCGGTACGCTGCCCGCTTCGAGCGCGGTGATGAGTTGCGCCAGCGCGCGCCAATGCGCTTCGCCATGGCCCTGGATTGCGGCGACCGACTTCGGCGCGTGCAGCGCGAGGTCGGCGTCGCAGCGCATCAGCATCTCGCCGATCATCCCGGCAAGGCCCATGCGCTGGCCGTCCTCGGGGCTGTAGATGCGCGACACGCCGTAAGCCTGCAACTCGGCGATCTCGGAGGCGACGATCACACCGCCGCCGCCGCCGAAGACCTTGATATTCGCGCCGCCGCGGCTTCGCAGCAGATCGACCATGTACTTGAAGTACTCGACGTGCCCACCTTGGTACGAGCTGAGCGCGATGCCCTGCACGTCTTCCTGCAGCGCGGCCGTCACCACGTCGTCGACCGAGCGGTTGTGCCCGAGGTGGATCACCTCGGCGCCCATGCCTTGCAGGATGCGGCGCATGATGTTGATCGCCGCATCGTGGCCGTCGAACAGGCTGGCCGCGGTGACGAAGCGCAGCTTGTGGGTCGGGCGGTAGCTGGCGAGCGCCTTGTACTCGGCGGACAGGTCGGTCATGGGGTGTCTCCCTGGAGAATGGTTGCCGTCGCGGGCTATTCGATCTTGAGGCCGAACAACGCCTGGTCGCCGGTCGGGTAGCGCATTTGCAGGCCTTGGAAGGTCGCCTTGAGCACGGTCGCGATCATCAGGTTGCGATGTGTCTTGGAATCGGCGGGGACGATGGTCCACGGCGCCCAACTCGTTCCCGTGGCGGCGATCGCCGCGCTGTACGCGGCGAGGTAGTCGCTCCACTTCGTGCGCACCTCGAGGTCGCCGAGGCTGAACTTCCAGTGCTTGTCGGGGTCGTCGACGCGCTCTTGCAGCCGCTGTCGCTGCTCGTCCTTCGAGATGTGGAGCATGAACTTGAGAACGACGGTGCCGGTCTCGGTGAGCATGCGCTCGAAGTCGTTGATCTGCGCGTAGCGGCGGCGCGTTTCCTCGGGCGTGATCCAGCCGTTGACGACCGGCACCAGCACATCTTCATAGTGGCTGCGGTTGAAGACCATCACCTCACCGGCGGCGGGCACCTGGCAGTGGATGCGCCACAAGTAGTCGTGGTCGCGCTCGGTCTCGGTCGGCACCTTCCAGCTCACGGTGTGAACGCCGAGCGCGCTCATCTGCCCGAACACGGCGCGAACGGTGCCGTCCTTGCCGCTCGTGTCCAGGCCTTGCAGCACCACCAGAAGCTTGTAGCGCCGGTCGGCGTAGAAGAGGTTTTGCAGGCCGTCGAGCTCGACCGCCAGGCGCTCGACGGCGGCGCGGTCGAGGTCCTTGTTGCCGCTCAGGTACGGGTGCGCCTTGGGGTCGAAGCGCGCGAGGTCGAAGCGCTTCTTCGGCGAGTCGTGCTGGAAGGCGCGCAGCGCTGGCGCGCGGGCAGACGCTTTCTTGGCCATGGCGGTGCCTCCGTTCGGTTGACGTATACGTCAATTGGAGTGTACCGCCCGCCTGCCGAGGGCGCGGCGTGATTGGCAGGCGGGCTTTCGTCGGTGCGCGCTACGACGTCGTGCGGTCTCCCTCGATGCAGCGCAAGTGGGCCAGCACGTCGTCCTTCGTGCGGTAGCGGCCGAAGGCGGCGAGGTCTTGCTCGCGAACGATGGGGAAAGTGTCGAGGATGTAGGCCGCGTCGTCTTCGCTGACGCCGTAGAGGTGCATGAACAGGGCGTCGAGCGCGGCGAGGCGGGCACGGCGGTCTTCGTCGTTCCAGACGAAGGGCGGCAAGACCTGGCCCGCTTCGTTCACGTAGCCGAGGTCGCGCGCGAGGGGCGCCAGGTCGTGCGCCGTGTACGACAAGGCCAGCACCTGTGGGACCACGAAGTCGGCGACCGTCGGGTGCTCGTGATGCCCGTTCATCAAGCCCGCTTCGCGCATTGCGCGCGCGAACGCCGACGGCAGCGGCGCGTCGAAGCGCTCAGGGGCGATGACGGGGAGTTGTTCGAGGATGTACCAGTTAACGTGGGTGGTCTGAGCCTTCTGCCGGGTGATGTAGTCGAACGCAATCGTATTCAGATTCGCAAGCAGTAGGGCGGCGGCAGCGGCGGAAGGCGGCGCGTTATCTCCCAACAACATCGGCAGTGTGTTTCCGCACGCTGTACGAGGCACGATGCAGGCAATCATCGTCCGTGCGTCGGTTGCACGCGCGATATCGCGAAAGCCAATGGACCACTCGTCGCGCAAATCGTCGGGTACGCCCGCTGCATTGACCCAGTACTGCGGCACGGGAAACATTGCCGGGTCGAACTTGAGACTGTCGCGAATCGTCTCGCCGAAGGCAGCGTTTTGCAGATTGGCGGCATTGACCGCAACGTTCGCGTGCCGGTGATCGTAGTGGTGAATCATGCGGCCAACATAGAGTGGCACCGCCTCGATGTCGCCGCACCGAAAGCGGTTCAAGCCCGCGCTCACGAACCCTTGCTTCTCCAGCTCGGCCCGCGTCAGGAACAGCCCCGAGTCGTTGGTCATGTGAAACATCGTGACGTACTTCACCGGCCAGGCCTTGCGCTCGCTGCGCTGGTTGGTCGCCGCATTGAGTTCGCCGCGCCGCACCAGCACCGGGTTGGCGCGGTAGATGCGCGTCGTGATGTCGGCGTCGCGCTGGGTGCGAAAGATCGGCGCGGCGCCGGTGTTGGGGTTGACGAGGGCGAAGTCCGCGGATGTGAGCCGCAGCGTGCGCGATGGGTCCTCGAGCTCTTCGAGTTGATGCAGGTAGAAGGCGCAGCGCGATTCATCGAAGCGGCGCAGCGCACCGCCGAAGACCAGCGTGCAGAACTTGAAGCTGGCGTGCACGTCGGCAAAGAACACCTTCTTGTTCTCGAAGTCGAACAAGGCGGCCAGGCGGCCGGTGGTCGAGAGGCTGCGAAAGAACTCGGCCGCGCCCTTGTCGGCGGCAATGCCGCTGGGCGTCAGCAGCGCGACCAGCCCGCTAGGCGCGGCCAGCGCCTGCGCGCGCTCGACGAACAGGCTGTAGAGGTTCACGTCGCCGCCGCCCAGCAGCGGGTAGTCGCCGGCTTTGGCCAGCACGCGCGCATTCGCCTCGGCGCGGGCCGTCGCCTCTTCGTATTGCGTCCACAGCGGCGCGGCCTTCTTGCGCAAGTCGTCGATCAGCCGTTTGCGATCGGCGGCGCGGGCCTGCAGCGCGACCTTCGGCATGCGCTCGGCGAACCACTCGACCTCTTGCAGCTTGATGCGGTCCCACGGCGGGTTGCCGATCACGGCGTCGAAGCCGCCGCCACCGCCGGCCTTGAAGACGGTCGGGAAGGCCGTCCACCAATGAAAGAACTGCTCGCGCGTCGCGAGGCCGCGCACGCGGGCGAGCAGCGCATTGGCGGCGGCAACCGCCACACCCTTGCCATCAATGCGGCCGGTAGTGAGCACCGCGACCAGGTTGCGCTCGGGCGAGAGCAGCTCGACCAGGGCCGGGCGCAAATCGGCATCGCCGAGCTTGGCCAGTTGCTTGGACGAGTCCGCCGGCCAGCCGGGCACGAGCCAGCGCAGCGCGCGCCAGAAGTCGAGCAGCGCGTGCAGCGGCGCCACCTGCTGCTCCGCGTCCGCGGCCAGGCGCTTGGAGAGCCGGGCTTCGGCGATGTCGACGTCGGTCAGATCGGCCACTTGCGTCAAGTCGCGTGCAGCGAGTTCGAGGCGGTCGAGTTCGCCCTTTTGAAACAACATGCCCAAGCGCTGCAAGCCGCGTTGCACGGCGCCGAGTTGCTCGCCGTGCAGCGAGTCGCCGCACTTGAGGTGGTGGTCCAGAAAACTCAGCGGCGCGCCGACGGTGAAGGTGTGCAGCCACAGCGCGGTCTTCGCGAGCTCGACGGCCATCGCGTTCTTGTCGACGCCGAAAATCGTCTTCTTCAGAATCATGCGGCGCACGATGTGGCGGTCGTCGAGCTGCGCGTCGGTGACGGCCCAGCCGTGCTCGCGCGCCGTGCCGCGAATGGTCTGGCGGATCGCGGCGACGCGCGCGACAACCGGGCTCAGCCACGGCTGCCCACGCTCGGCGAGGTGCGCGGCCCAGGGCTGGGCGGCGACGAGGTGCTCGGCGGTGGCGATGGCTTCGAGCACACGGTCGGCCAGGTCATCGACGAGGGCGACCAGAAAGTGGCCGCTGCCCATCGCGGGGTCGCAGACCTTGAGTTCGAGCAGCGCGCCGGCGGGGTCGAGCTGGTCGAGCACAGTCCAGTCGGCCGGGTTGAGCGAGGTCTTCTTCTTGTAACGCGCGACCTGCGCTTCGAAGGCGGCGACGCGTTCTTGTGCGAGCCGGCCTACCGATTCGCGCAGGATCAGCCGCACCAGATCGTCGTGCGTGTAGTAGCTGCCCGAGACCTTGCGCGCGAAGCTCGCGGGCTGGGCGCTGATACGGTCGATCTCGGGCTTGTCGCGGTAGTCGTCGGCGGCCTGCACTTCGTGCACCAGCGTGTATTCGAGCAGGCGTTCATAGATGCCGCCGAGGTGCGCGACGGCGAGGTCGCGGTAGTTGATCCACGGGCGGTCCAGGCGCTCGGTGCGGCGCGACAGCGCGTCGATGATGGGCGCCATCACCGCGTCGGGCACGGTGGTGCGTTCGAGCAGCGGCGCGCGGGCGCGGTCGAACAAGCCGCCGTTGTAGGCTGGCATGCCGATCTCGTCTTCGCCCTGATTGACAAGCGCGAACACGCCTTGCAGCGATAACCAAAGCTTGAGCAGGGTGCGTGACCCTTTGAGGCCGGCATCGACCTTGTCGCGCACTTCTTCGCGCAACCGGCGCACGCTGTACTCGTAATAACGCGGGTCGCGCACCGGCAGCAGGTTGCGGTCTTCGGCGTAAAAGAGAAACAGCAGGCGGTAGAGCAGGATCAGCGCTGCTTCGCGCACTTCGTCGAGATACTCGCGGGTGTATTGCTGGCGCGTGAATTGACCGTAGCCGATCTCTTGTTTGCGCGCTTGCAGGTCGCCCGCCGCGAGCGCTTGCGCGAGTAGCGGGAAGATCTCGTCGAAGACACGCGCGCCCAGGTCTTTGAACACCGCCTCTTCGTAGAGCCACGCCTCGTTGAGAGCAAAGGCGTGAAACGTGCGGCTTGCCGAATCCCAGGCTTGCGCGACGAAGGCCTCGCGCTGAAAAAGCAGAAGGAAGAGTTTGAGCGCGTGCTCGGCGGCCATGCCATCGAGCTCGCCTTGCGCGCCGGGAACGCTGAGCGCGAGAGCCAGATCGATTTCAAAGAACTCTTCGGCCCGTGAGCGGGCGTCTTGGTAGTAAAGCCGCCAGACGGCGCCGTTGGTCAGCACGCCCCACTTGACGACGCGGTCGCTGACCACGTCGGCCCGGCTCAGATAACGCAGCATCTGCGACGACGGTGCGCCGGGGTCGCCGGCCTCGCCGATGTCGCCGCGGTCCAGCGCGCGCAGCCAGCGCTTGGCTTCGAGCACGGCGCTGCCGTGCTTGTAGCGCCGGTGCTCGGCCGCCTCGGCGCGCGCCGCCTGCATGGCGCCGGGCCTGGCGAAGAGCAGCATGTCGGGAACGTCTTCGCGCCCGCTGCGCGACATGTTCACCTGCCGCAGAAACTGCTCGCCCCAGCCCAGGGCCCGCAGCACGGGCTCGATCACGAGTTGCTCGGTCTGCGCTTCGTTCAACGCCGAATCGGCGCCAAGCGGTTCGAAGACGAGTTGCAGGGCGCTGCGCAGGCGGGTGAGCGCGGCCTCGTCTACGGCTTGCCAGGGCGGCGTCTCGCGCACGCCGTGGCGCAGAAATTCTTGCGTGAAAAGCTGGCCTTGCATGGCGGGGGAGTGTACGGGTCACGTGCGGCCCCTCGCCCTGAGTGCGGCGCCGGCTTCGCCACGGTGCGCGATTGGCTGCACAATCGCGCCGCGTCCAGTGGAGTCCCTGCATGAGCTTCTTCGCCATCGATATCGGCAACACGCGCCTGAAGTGGGCACGCTACGCGGCGCCGCGGCCGGGCGCGGTGCTGCTCGAGCAGGGCGCCGTCTTCCTGGAGACGATCGACCGCCTCGCCGAGAACGAATGGAAGCGCCTGCCTGCGCCGAGCAGCATGCTCGGCTGCGTGGTCGCGGGCGAGGCGATACGCCGCCGCGTCGAGGAGCAACTCGAACTGTGGGATGTGGAGCCGAGCTGGGTCGTTCCGTCGGCCCGCGCCGGCGGCGTGACCAACGGCTACGACTTCCCGAATCGCCTCGGCGCCGACCGCTGGACGGCGCTGATCGGCGCCCGCCAGCGCGTGCTCATGCAAGGGCAGGCGCGGCCGGCGCTGGTGGTGATGGTCGGCACGGCGGTCACGGTGGATGCGCTCGACGCTGAGGGTCGCTTCATCGGCGGCTTGATCCTGCCCGGCTTCGGGCTCATGCTGCGCGCGCTCGAGATGGGCACCGCGGGCCTGAAGGCGCCGACCGGCGAGGCGGTCGACTTTCCGACCAACACCAGCGACGCGCTGATGAGCGGCGGCGCGCACGCCATCGCCGGCGCCATCGAGCGCATGCAGCGTCGCTTGCAAGAACGCACGGGTCTCGAACCGCTGCTGCTGATGAGCGGCGGCGCGGCGGTGAAGCTGCAGCCTATCGTCGAACTGCCGTTCGAGACGGTCGATACGCTGATCTTCGAGGGTTTGCTCGTCCTTCAGTCACACCGGCTCGCTCTTTGACGCCCCGTTCGCCGCATCGACCGCCGTGCGCAGCGCGGAGACTTCGCCGCGCAGCACGCGCAACTGGCCGTGCAGGTCGAGCAGGATCTCGCGCTCGATGCGCCGCTCTTCGCTCTCGACCCACACCGCGGCGATCGACGCCGTGACCAGCGACAGCACCCCGTAGCCGAGCAGCACAACGAAGACGGCGAAGATCTTCGACGCTGGCGTCGTCGGGTAGATGTCGCCGTAGCCCACCGTGGCCGCGGTCGTGAAGGCCAGCCACAGGCCGTCGGAGAGCGTCTCGGCCTGCGGCTCCAGCCACCAGAAACCGAGGCCGCACAAGCCCAGCAGGGCCAGCGCGAGGCCGAGCATGTAGGCGACGCTGCCCTGCGTGACCAGGTGACGCAACATCCAGGTCATGCGGCCCAGCGTCGCCAATGCGACGAGCAGGCGCAACCCGAGCGCAACAGACGATTCGCTGCTCGGTGGTAGCGCGGCCGAGATCAGCAGCCCAGCGACCAGCAGCCACTGCGGCCAGCGTGCGTGAAAGCGCTGCGCATGCTCGGCGGCGATGCGGCGGCTGTGCCAAAGCGCAAGCGCCGTCACCGCCGCAGCCACCAGATACATCGTGGCCGCGAGCGCGCGCGGCGCGCTGGAAGCCATCTCGAGGTAGAACGCCGGAATCGTCACCACCAGCGCCACCATGACCGGCCAACGCCAACGGTCTTCGGCCCATTCGGGCGCAGGCTTCCCGTGCTGCGACAGCGCCGCTGACATGCGCCGTTGGTACCTGCTCATGCGGCAAGCCTAGCGGCGGCCACTCGGCGGCGGATTGAGCGCTATCAATTGCGCGACGAGAGGATGCAACTTCAGGCTAGAGAATGTAGCGCGACAGGTCTTCGTCGCGTGCCAGTTCGCCGAGCTTGGCATCGACCGCAGCGGCGTCCAGGCGCACCGTCTGGCCGGCGAGGCCCGGGGCGTCGAAGCTCACCTGGTCGAGCAGGCGCTCCATCACGGTCGCCAGGCGGCGCGCGCCGATGTTCTCAGTGCGCTCGTTGACGTCGTAGGCTGTCTGCGCGAGCCTGCGCACGCCGTCGGCCGTGATCTCCAGCGTCACGCCCTCGGTCGCCAGCAGCGCCTGGTATTGCATGACGAGGCTGGCCTGGGTCTGGGTCAGGATCGCCTCGAAGTCGTCCACCGACAGCGAGCTGAGTTCGACGCGGATCGGGAAGCGCCCTTGCAATTCGGGGATGAGGTCGCTCGGCTTGCTGAGGTGGAAGGCGCCGGAGGCGATGAACAGGATGTGGTCGGTCCTGACGATGCCGTACTTGGTGCTCACCGACGTGCCTTCGACGAGCGGCAGCAGGTCGCGCTGCACACCCTGACGCGACACGTCGGCGCCGCGCGTTTCGCCGCCACTGGCGCCGGTGACCTTGTCGATCTCGTCGATGAAGACAATGCCGTTCTGCTCGGCGTTGGCCACTGCGGCGGCCTTGACATCGTCGTCGTTGACGAGCTTGGCCGCCTCTTCGTCGACGAGCAGGCGCAGCGCATCGGCGACCTTGAGCTTGCGCGCCTTGCGCTTGCCGGCGCCGATGTTCGAGAACAGGCCCTTGAGTTGCTCGGCCATCTCGTCCATGCCGGGCGGGCCCATGATCTCCAGCGTCGGCCGCGGCTCGGCGAGTTCGATCTCGATCTCCTTGTCGGCGAGCAGGCCTTCGCGCAGGCGCTTGCGCATCACCTGGCGTGCGGTGCTGTCGGCCGGCGCGGCGGCGATGCCGAGATCGCCTGCAGAATGACGCGGCGGTGGCACCAGGATGTCGAGCACGCGCTCCTCCGCGGCGTCCTCGGCGCCAGTGCGCTGACGGCGCATCTGCGCCTCGCGCTCCTGCTTGACGGCGCTGTCGACCAGATCGCGGATGATCGAGTCGACGTCCTTGCCGACGTAGCCGACCTCGGTGAACTTGGTCGCCTCGACCTTGATGAAGGGCGCGTCGGCCAACCGCGCCAGGCGGCGCGCGATCTCCGTCTTGCCGACGCCGGTGGGGCCGATCATCAGGATGTTCTTCGGCGTGATTTCGACGCGCAGCGCGGGCTCGACCTGCTGGCGCCGCCAGCGGTTGCGCAGCGCAATCGCCACCGCGCGCTTGGCAGGCTGCTGGCCGACGATGTGGCGGTCGAGCTCGGAGACGATCTCCTGCGGTGTCATGCTGCTCATTCGAGCGTTTCGACAGTATGTTGCTGGTTGGTGTAGATGCACAGGTCGCCGGCGATCTCGAGCGACTTCTTGACGATCTCGGCCGGGGTCATCGGCGTGTGTTCCAGTAGTGCGCGCGCCGCCGCCTGCGCGAAGGCGCCGCCCGAGCCGATGGCGATGATGCCGAGCTCGGGCTCGAGCACGTCGCCGTTGCCGGTGATGATCAGCGAGGCTTCGCGGTCGGCCACCGCGAGCATGGCCTCCAGGCGACGCAGCACGCGGTCAGTGCGCCAGTCCTTGGTCAGCTCGATCGCGGCGCGAACGAGGTGGCCCTGGTGCTTGTCGAGCTTGGCCTCGAAGCGCTCGAACAAGGTGAAGGCGTCGGCGGTGGCGCCGGCGAAGCCGGCCAGAACCTGGTTCTTGTGGAGCTTCCTGACCTTGCGCGCCGTCGCCTTGACGACGATGTTGCCGAGCGTTACCTGGCCGTCGCCGCCAAGGGCGACGAGCGGGCCACGGCGCACGCTAACGATGGTCGTGCCGTGCCAGGTTTGCGTCATCGGGTTGGAGACAGGGGCTTGAATGTCGCAGCCTGCACGGCTGTCAGACCTCGCGCAGCCCGATCCTGGCGTGTTCGTTGATGCCCATGGCGCCGAAGAACAGGGCCACCAGGCGGTGCGCGTCGATGAAGTTGACCTTGCGGTGCTCGCCGCAGCGCGCGAGAACCCAGTTCAGCAGGTCGCCCGCGGCGATGAAGTCGACCCGGATCAGGCGCGCGCAGGATACGTTGATGATGGTCGCGGCCGCGAGGTCGCGGTCCAGCTTCTTCAGCGTCGCGCTGATGTCGCCGACCAGTTGTCCAGCCAAGTCGACGGTGCCCGTGACGACCTGGTTGGCGTCTTCCAGCAGTTGCGACTCGGCAAAGCCGGTCGACATGTCGCTGATCGCGGAGCGTTGGAGCGATGCCTCCTCACCGTTGGCGTTGCTGACCCGCACCTTGCACGCCGCATGCTCCCACGACGGCGGAGAGACCTCGTAGGTGACGCAGTAATCGATGGCCGTTTCGTCAAACTGGTCGACCCGGTTGACCATGCGCAGCGCGTCGAAGCGAAGCTGCCAATAGGCCGGGTCGACGTCGCGCATGCCGACCACTGCGGCTTCGCGCAGGATATCGAACAAGTGGTCCCCGCCCAGCCAGCGCATCTCAAGGGGCTGGACGATCCACTTTCGAAAGAGCTCGCTCAGGCGGGATGCGCCCTCGGCGTCGACGTGATTCAGCGCCGACCAGTCGAGCACCCAGGGCAGCGGCAACTGCAGCGTCTTCGAAGCCAGGTGCGAGACGCCGTCTGCGTCGAGCACTGCAGGGCAGACCCAGCCGACCAGGGCTTCAAGTTGCGGATGCGCCGGCTGCGCCTCGCTGGCGGAAGCATCGGCGACGAGCTTGGGCATCGAGTACCACTGCGGCGCCGACCAGCCGAACCGCTGTGCGTATTCGAGTGCCAGATTTTCGAATTTCTGATGCTGGCCGATCGCGCGGTAGAGGTCGAAGCGCACGAGCCAAGTCTCGGCGTGCTGGGCGCGCGGGCCGTTGGCGGACGTCAGGCGCGTCAGCGATTGTTCGCAGAGGTCGAACTCGGCATTGGCGAATGCGATCACCGCTTCGTCGAGATCCGGGTCATGGGCCACATCGTTGATCTGATCGTCGGACGAATCCGAGTCTGAGAACTCCGGTTCGTCCATATCCAGTTCCAGCGGCCGCAACTCGCCGCCTACCGCCGTTCCCTGCATCTTGGGCAGTAGCGAAATGCGCGAGCGATCCGACGGCGCCTCGATCTCGCCGACCCAGGTGTGTCCGCTGCGCGGCGATTCCAGCGGCATGGGGATCGAGCGCAGCCGCGCACGCGTGCTCGTCGTCGGCCCCAGGCCGTCAAAATCGGACGTCCGGCGCTGCTCCGAGGCGCGGTTGTCGCCCACCATCTGCTGCTCGATCTCGTCGATTTTGGCCTTGACGCTGCTGTCGGCCTTGACGCCGGTGTCGGTCTGGCGCAGGTCGGAGTTGTCCAGTCGGGACACCGTGCCCAGCGACGCCAACTGCTCGCTCGTCAGGCCTTCGCGCCGCACTCGGCGCAGCATGTCGAATTCGCGCTTACGGACAAAATCGTTGCGCCGCTTGCGCTCGATCATCGCCTTCATCTCGGTCTTCGCCGAGTCGGTCTCGCGCTCTTCCGAACGCGGCTCGGCCAAGTCCGACCAGTCCGTCGTCGGATTGGCGACAAACTTGACGACTTTGCGCAAGAATGTGCCGTTGTCTTTGGGGTCGGACATGCCTCGCTTTCGGTCAGACGATCACCGCAGCGCAGTTCTGGAGTTCGCGATCAGTCGCCGAACATCTTCTGCTTGAGTTCGCGGCGCTGCTGCGCTTCGAGCGACAGTGTAGCCGTCGGCCTGGCCAGCAGGCGACCAAGCCCGATCGGCTCTCCGGTCTCGTCGCAGAAGCCGTAGTCGCCCGACTCGATCCGAGCCAACGACTGCGAGATTTTCTTCAGCAGCTTGCGTTCGCGGTCGCGGGTACGCAACTCCAGCGCATGCTCCTCCTCGATCGTCGCGCGGTCGGCCGGATCGGGCACGATCGAAGTGTCTTCGCGCAGATGCTCGGTGGTCTCGTCGGCGTTGGAGAGCAGGTCGTCCTTGAGCTTCTGCAGCGTGGAACGGAAATACTCGAGCTGCTTCTCGTTCATGTACTCGGACTCCGGCATCGACAGCAGCTCGGGCTCGGTCAGATCGCGCCCGGCCTTTGACTTCCAGGCGTTGACGAGCTTGGGATCGGACTTATGCGCCTGCTTCGGGCTGTCGACCTCGAGATGGCTCATCTGCCGCGTGGGCGGGCGGGGAGGGGCGAAGCGGTCGGCGAAGCGGGACGTCGGAATCGGCATCGGCGCGGGTGCCGCGTACGCGGCTTGCGCCTTCGCACTCGCCTTGCTCTTGGCCGAGGACGTCACGCGCGGCGCTGCGGGCGCGGGCTTTGGCACGACCGCGGCCGGCGCCGCTGCGCTACTCGCAGCCTTGGCTGCGGGCGCAGAGGCGGGTGCCCGCGCGAGCGTCGGCGCGGGCTGACTTTTCGCGGCCGGCTTGGCCGGCGCTGCCTTGACCGGTGCCTTCTTGACCGGCGTCGCCTTGGTGGAAGAGGCTGCCTTGGCCGGTGACTTGATGGGTGCTTTCGCCGAGGGCTTGGTCGGCGCGGGCGCGGGCTTCTTGGTGGGAGCGCGCACGGGTTTCGGCGGCGCCTTGGCCGCAGGCTTGGCAGTGGGCCTCGCGGCTGGCTTGGCGGTGGGCTTGGTCGGGCTCTTCCGACTCGGCGCGGCTTTCGACTTCGCGGGCGAAGCCGACTTGCCGGCGGACGCGGCCCGCTGGCTTGCTGGTCTGGCCGGTTTCTTGTTCACTGCATTCTCCTTGCAACGCCACGATGCGCGCTGCCGGGGCCCGGACTGGCGGCCCCCAAAATTTCGGGCGCCGCGGATTGTAGCCAGCTCGGACGTGAAATCACCGTGAATATCACGCCAGGCACTGCTCCAAGCCCTTGAGCAGGATGTCTTTCGGCAAGTCCAGGCCGATGAAGACCATCTTGCTCCCTTTCTTCTCGCCGCTGGCCCAGGCCGGCCCGAGGTCGCTGCCCATCAACTGGTGGACGCCCTGGAACACCACCTTGCGTTCAGTGCCTTTCATGTACAGCACCCCCTTGTAGCGCAGCATGCGCGGCCCGTAGACCTGCACGATGGAGCCCAGGAAGTCCTCCAGCCGCTCCGCGTTGAACGGACGATTCGAGCGGAACACGAAGGACTTCACGTCGTCGTCGTGACCGTGGTGTTGCGGGTGGTCGCAGTGCTCGCCGTGCTCATGGTCATGCTCGTGGGCATCGGCGTTCAGGAATTCCGGGTCGATGTCGAGCTTGGCGTTCAGGTTGAAGCCCTTGAGGTCGAACACCGAGGCGATCGGCACCTCGCCGAAATGCACGTTCTGCTGCGGCGCGCGCGGGTTCATGTGTTTGAGGCGGTGGCCGAGCTCGGCCAGCGTGGTGGCGTCGACGAGTTCGCTCTTGCTGATGAAGATCTGGTCGGCGAAGCCCACCTGACGGCGCGCCTCCTGGCGGGTGTCGAGCTGCTGGTCGGCGTGCTTGGCGTCGACCAGGGTGAGCACGGAGTCGAGCAGGTAGGCCTCGGCGATCTCATCGTCCATGAAGAAGGTCTGCGCTACCGGGCCGGGGTCGGCTAGGCCCGTGGTCTCGATGACGACGCGGTCGAAGTCGATCTCGCCGCTGCGCTTGCGGGCCGCCAGGTCGGCCAGCGTCGTGCGCAGGTCCTCGCGGATGCTGCAGCAGACGCAACCGTTGTTGAGCTGCACGATCTGCTCGCCGCTTTCGCGCACCAGGATCTCGTTGTCGATGTTCTCCTCGCCGAACTCGTTCTCGATGACGGCAATCTTCTGCCCATGCGCCTCGGTGAGCACGCGCTTGAGCAGGGTCGTCTTGCCCGAGCCGAGGAAGCCGGTCAGGATGGTGGCGGGGATCAGAGCCATGTTGAATGCAGTTTGTTGCCGGGTGAACAAACAGATATTGTGGCGCGGGTCGATTGAGCAAGGCGTCGCCGCCGATATGGCGGCGCTGGCGCGGGCCATCGGGTAAGCTCGCTCCCATTTCAGCCTCCCGCGCTCGCGCGATGCCCGACCCCCACTCCGCACGAACTGCGCGCGCAAACCCCAGGCACGCCGATAAGCCGGCGCCATCGCGCGGCCGGCCTACGCCGCCGCGTACGGACCAGCGAACGCTGTTCACGCGCCTGGTCGAGTTCCTGTCTCCGGGGCCGGACTCGAAGGAAGAGCTGATCTCGGCGCTCGCCGAAGCCGAGCAACGCGAGCTGATCGAGCCCGAGTCGCGCAAGATGCTCGAAGGCGTGCTGCGCATGGCCGAGCAGTGCGCCGGCGACGCCATGGTGGCGGCGCCGAGGATGGATCTGCTCGACATCGACGCTCCCTACGAGCAACTGCTCAACAGCGTGATCCACACCGCGCACTCGCGTTTCCCGGTCTACGAGGGGAAGCGCGACAACATCATCGGCATCCTGATGGCGAAGGACCTGCTCAAGCTCCAGCGCTCGCCCGACCTCAACCTGCGCACCTTGCTGCGTCCGGCGGTGTTCGTTCCCGAATCGAAGGGGCTGAACGAGCTGCTGCGCGACTTTCGCTCCAACCGCAACCATCTGGCGATCGTGATCGACGAATTCGGCAACACGGCCGGGCTGATCACGATCGAGGACGTGCTCGAAGAGATCGTCGGCGAGATCGAGGACGAGTTCGACGAGAAGGACGGCGAGAGCGACATCTACACCCTTGCCGACGGAAGCCAGCGAGTTGCCGGCGACACGGCGATCCACGACGTCAACGAGGCCTTCGACACCGAGTTGCCGGAGGACGAGTTCGACACCATCGGCGGTCTGGTTGCGGACCAGCTCGGCCGTGTGCCGCGGCGCCGCGAGTCGGTGCAGGTCGGGCCGCTCGTGTTCTCGGTGATGCTCACCCGCGGCGGCGCCGTGCGCTGGTTCAAGGTGACGCGAGCGGCCGCGGGCGACGAGGGTGGCGAGAGGTGAGGCGGGTGCGGCTGGCGTCTTTCGGCCCGTTGCGGTCGTTCCTGGTACACGGTTTCGCGCGGGCCATGGACGATGGGTGCCCGCCGCTGCTCGTGTCCCCCGGGCCGGGCTTC